>DATFMZ010000183.1:0-20599 GCA_035266665.1 Gemmatimonadales bacterium
GTCTTCAACCGGACCATCGGGCTTCGGGACTCATGGGCCAAGGTGGCGGGCGCGGCGAAGTAGCGTTCAAACCCTCTCGGTGCCGTGGCTGTCCAACGAGACGGTCACCCCCAACCCGATCCCGCACCCGGAGATGTCCGATGGACTCCATCTGGCAGGACCTGCGTCACATCGTCCAGGGACTCCTGCGGAAACCCGGTTACGCCGCGGTCGCCGTGCTCACCATCGCCCTGGGCATCGGTGCCAACACGGCGATCTTCAGCGTCGTGCACGGCGTCCTGCTGGAGCCACTCCCGTTTCGCAACGCCGATCGGCTGGTGATGCCGCAGGTGATCAGCCCCAAGGGCTATCCGATCTCCCTCTCCATTCCGAACTTTAAAGATTGGCGTGCCAAGAGCCGGTCGTTCTCCTCGTTCGGCGCCAACATGTCGCGGTCCGTGACGCTTACGGGGGTCGGCCGACCGCAGGTCATCGACGCGCGATACGTGCTCGGTGACTTCTTCGAGACGTTGGGGGTGAAGCCGTATCGCGGCCGGCTGATCGCATCGGATCAGACGTGGGCGGGGGCCGCACCCCTGGCGGTCGTGACCTACGGCTTCTGGCAGAACCAGCTCGGAGGTGCGGCGAACGTCCTCGGTCGGACGCTCACGCTCGACGGCGAACCGTATCAGGTGGTCGGTGTCACACCGCCCGGGTTCGTGTTTCCCTCGGCCGACACCAAGGTCTTCCTGCCCATGGGCTACCTCTCCGCCCGCATGTGCTGGGACGACCGCGGCTGCTCGCAGGGCACCTGGGCGATCGCGCGGCTCAAGGATGGCGTCACGCTGCGCGCCGCCCAGGCCGACCTCGATCGCGTTGCCCACGGCATCGAAGCCGAAGCGGGCCAGCCCGTGGCCGTCGCCAAGCTCGGATGGCTCCGGGACAACTTCGTGGGTGACGTGCGGACACCGATTCTCATTCTGATGGGAGCGGTCGGGTTCGTCCTGCTCGTCGTCTGCGTCAACATGGCGAGCCTCGCACTCTCGCGCGGCGAGAGCCGCCGGCGCGAGATCGCGGTGCGGCTGGCGCTGGGTTCCGGTCGTGCACGCATCGTGAAGCTCTTCCTGATGGAGAGCATCCTGCTTGGTCTGATCGGCGGGGTGCTCGGCGTGCTCATCGCGTACATCGGCACGCCGCTCCTGGTCGCGGGCGCGCACGGCGAGATCCCGTCGATGCTCGCTGGGCGTGTGGGGCTCGACGGAACGGTCCTGGCCTTCACGTGTGCGGTCTCCCTCGGCGCCGGCCTGCTCTTCGGCCTCATGCCTGCGCTCCGGGCCACCAAGGTCGCGCTCGCGGGTGAACTGCGCGAGGGCGGCCGCGGCGGGATGGCGGGCCGCGCGCGCGGCCGGCTCCGTGCGGGGCTGGTAGTGGCCGAGGTGGCGCTCTCGCTCGTCTTGTTGATCGGCGCGGGGCTCATGGTCCAGAGTCTCCGGAATCTGCGCGACGTGGACAAGGGGTTCGTCGCGCAGAACGTGTTCACGGGTCGCATTTCCCTCCCGCGCGCGAAGTATCAGACCCGCGATGCCTCGATTCAATTCTTCGATCAGCTGCTCGAGCGCGTCGAGGCACTGCCCGGGGTGACGTCGGCCGCCCTCTCGCAGATCGTGCCGTTGCAGGGCAACAGCTGGGAATCAGGCATCGTCCCCGAAGGCGTGGCTCCGACGCCTGAGAACACGAAGTCGGTGCTGCGCTATATCGTGACACCCGGGTACTTCACGACACTCGGCGTCCACCTCCTGGAAGGCCGCGGGTTCACGGCGACGGATCGCCAGGACGCGCCGCCCGTTGCGGTGGTGGACCAGACGCTCGCGGAGCAATTCTGGCCGGGTGAGAATCCGATCGGCAAACGCGTGTCGTTCGAGCAGGCACCGGAATCCACGCCGGAGCATCCGGTTCCGCTCTGGCGGACGGTGGTGGGTGTCGTGAAGAACGTGCACCACTATCAGCTGCAGAGCCCCGCGCGAATCACCATCTACGCACCGCTCGCGCAGAGCGTGCAATCGTGGAGCCGGTCGATGTACGTGGTTGCGAAGACCGCCGGCGATCCGCTCACGCTGACGAGCCAGGTGCGCCGCCAGGTGAGCGCGCTCGACGGCGACGTCCCCCTCTATCAGATCGAGACCATGCGGGGCTATGTGGACGCGGCGCTCGGCAATCAGCGTCTGGTGGGAGGGCTGCTGAGCGTCTTCAGCGCGCTCACGCTCCTGCTCGCGGCAATCGGGCTGTTCGGGGTAATGTCGTTCTCCGTGGCGCAGCGGGTGCGCGAGATCGGCGTGCGGATGGCGATCGGCGCCGATGCGCGGGATGTGTTGCGGATGGTGTTACGCCAGGGACTACGGGTGACCGTGATCGGCGTGGTGCTCGGGCTGATCGGGGCGTTCGCCCTCACGCGGCTCCTCACCACGCTCCTCTACCACGTCGCGGCGGTCGATCCGCTCACCTACGTGGCGTTCTCGGCGGTGCTCGTCGGCGTGGCGCTCTTCGCCTCGTACTTGCCGGCGCGGCGGGCGACGCGCGTGGATCCGACGGTGGTACTGCGCGACGAGTGAGGGGGCCGCGCGTCTCGCGCTCCGCGCATTAGTTTGGACGCATGGTCATGAGCAGACGTTTGAGGGCGTGGACAACAGCGATGCTGTTCGCGGCCCTCACCCTCGCGGCGGGCTGCAACGGGCGTCCTCCGGCGCAACCGACACCCGCCCCCACGCGCTACGACCCCGCGCACGATCTCGGCACGCTCTTCCAGGCGGTGCAGCTCTCCGGGATCTTCCCGGACTCCAAGACGTTCGTGGATGCTCGACCGCTCGAAGCGCCGACGGCGATCGTCGCCGCGTACGACTCCGCACGCGCGAGGCCGGGGTTCGATCTCGAGACCTTCGTGACCTCCCACTTTGCGCTGCCCCGCGCCGCGGGCTCCACGTATCACACCGACACCACCCGCACGATGGCCGAGCACATTCGCGCGCTCTGGCCCGTGCTCACGCGGTCGGCGGATACCGCGGTGCGCTATTCCTCGCTGATCCCGCTGCCGCATCCGTACGTCGTGCCCGGTGGCCGCTTCCGCGAGGTCTACTACTGGGATTCCTACTTCACCATGCTCGGCCTGGTCGCAAGCGGCGACACGGCGCTCGTGCGGGACATGCTCGACAACTTCGCGTACCTGATCCGGACGTTCGGCCGCATCCCGAACGGCAACCGGACCTACTACCTGAGCCGGAGCCAGCCGCCGTTCTTTGCGGCGATGGTCGGCCTCTACGCGAAAGCGGCCGATACGGCGAGCGCGCTCCGGTACCTCGGCCCGCTCGAGGCCGAGCACACCTTCTGGATGGCGGGCGCCGAGCGGTTGGCGCCCGGGACGGCATACCGACGCGTGGTGCGGCTGCCGAACGGCGCCATCCTCAATCGATACTGGGATGACGATCCCGAGCCCCGGCCCGAGTCGTATACGGAGGACTATCGCCTGGCGCAGACAGTGCCCGAAAGGAAGCGCGAGGCATTGTATCGAAACATCCGCGCCACGGCGGAGAGCGGGTGGGATTTTTCGAGTCGGTGGATGCGGGATCCCACCGATCTTCGAACTCTCGAGACGACGCAGCTCGTGCCGGTGGACCTCAATTCTCTGCTGTACAACGAGGAGCGCACGATCGCGGCGCTGCTAGAGTATCGCGGGCGAGTCGGCGACAGCGCGCTGGCCACGCGGTACGAGCGTGAGGCGGCCGAACGTCGCTCAGCCTTGGTACAGGCGACGTGGGATCCCGGCAGCGGATTCTTCTATGACGTGCACTGGCGCACCGGCACGAGGGTCACCGATCGCCCGACGCTCGCGGCGGCGTATCCATTGTTCTTCGGCCTCGCAACGCCCGCGCAGGCACATGCGGTCGCCTCACGGCTTCAGAGCGAGTTCCTCAAGCCGGGTGGCTTCGTGACCACGCTGATCGACTCCGGTCAGCAGTGGGACGCGCCCAACGGCTGGCCGCCGCTCCAGTGGCTCGCGATTCAAGGATTGAAGCGGTACGGCGACACCGCCATCGCCGATACGGCCGCCGAGCGGTGGCTCGCCCTCAACCGCCGTACCTATCGGGCAACGGGCAAGATGACGGAGAAGTACGACGTGGTGGATCTGCGCCGGCGGGCAGGAGGCGGGGAGTATCCCACGCAAGACGGCTTCGGCTGGACCAACGGCGTGGCGCTCGCGCTGCTGGCGCAGAGGCCCGTCCGAACGCGCTGACGCTTCGCGTGAACGATGCGGTGGAGGGTGAACGTGGAAGGGAAACGGAGAGGGGGGGATTCGAACCCCCGATAGGGGTTTTAGCCCCTATAACGGTTTAGCAAACCGCCGCCTTCAGCCACTCGGCCACCTCTCCCGAACGCGCACCGGACCGGCTCAGCGCCGGTCCGGCGGTCCGAAATGTGGCCAGGGAGCCCGCCCCGCACAAGGCGCGGGTCGACGCCCGAATCAGCCGTTGCCCACGGGAGTCTGGGCCTTTGAGAGATCGATCCCACCGCGCGCCATCGGGAGCGTCGCCACCCGCACCCCCACGGCATCGAAGATCGCGGCTCCGACGGCGGGCGCGAGCCCCATGATCGGCGTCTCGCCCGCGCCGAACGACGGCTGATCCTTCCGATTCACCAGCACGACCTCGATCGGCGGCACGTCGGAGAAGCGCGGGACGCGATACTCCGCGAGATGCGCGTTGGTGATCACCGCGTGCGCGAAGTCGATCGCCTCGAAGAGGGCGCCGCCGATGCCCTGGATGAGCGCCCCCTCGATCTGATGCCTGAGCCCGTCGGGATTGACGATCGCGCCGCAATCGAAGGCCGTGACCGCCCGGACGAGCTTCACGCCGCCGCGTGCACGATCCACCGCCACTTCGACCGCGGTGGCCACGTAACCGCCCTTCTCGAAGCCGCCGCCGATCCCCACGCCGTGACCGTCCGGTACCTTGTCCCCCCAGCCGAATTTCTCCGCGGCGGACTTGAACACCGCCGCGAGCCGGTCGTCGTCCAGGTTCTTGAGCCGGAAGGCGACGGGATCCATCCCGATGGTGTGCGCCAGCTCGTCCACGTGCATCTCGCGCGCGAAGTGATTGGCCGTGGCCGCGAGCCCACGATACGAGCCCTGCCGAAGCGGTGATTCGCTCGGGTGAAACTCGATCCGCTGATTGGGAATGGCGTACATCGGCCGGATCGCCGCGGAGCCGGAGTTGTAGTTGTCGAACGCCCAGGCGGTGATCTTGCCGTCTCTCGAGATACCCGCGTCCACGTCGATCACGCCGGCGGGCCGGAAATATGCCCAGCGAAACTCTTCCTCCCGCGTCCAACGCACCGTGACCGGTTTCCCGGCGGCCTTCGCCAGGCGCGCGGCCTCCACCGCGCACTCTCCCGTGTGCTTACCGCCGTATCCCGCGCCAGTGTCCGGCACGATCACGCGCACGCGCTCCTTCGGCATGCCGAACGCGGTGGCGAGCTGTTCCTGCACGGCAAAGGGCCGCTGGGTGCCGGTCCACACCGTGAGCTTTGGCCCATCGTGCTCGTCCGTCCACTGGGCGAGCGCCGCGCGCGGCTCCAGTGGCACGTGCGCGATGTAGGCGACGTTGTACGTGCGCGTGACCCGATGATCGGCGGACGCGAGCGCGGCGGCGACGTCGCCGACCACATGCGGCCGCTCGATGAATCCGCCTTCGTGAAAGCCGCTCGTTTGGGGACGCGGGGTCTTGCGGAGGTACTCATAGATGTCATCCGACGACGGCTCCGGACCCGGCGCCCGCTTCCAAATGGCCTGGATGGTCTCGAGTGCCTGTTCGGCCGCGAACGTGTTGGGCGCGGCGACACCCACGAAATCCCCATCGTGATGGACCGTCACACCGGGGAGGGCTTCCGTCGCACTCGTGTCCACCTGGCCGAGTGTCGCCCCGATCGACGTGGGCCGGAGCACTTTCCCGTAGAGCATGTCCGGCAGCACCATGTCGGACGGGTACCGATGGGTTCCGGTCACGAGGGCACGTTCATTGACCCGCGGCTCCGACGTGCCCGCCACGACCCACTCGTCGGCCGGCGTGAGGGCGACGTCCTCTCGCACGACTTCCGTCAGCGGGCGTCCGTCGGTGAGGGCGCCGTATGAGAGGGACTTCCCCTTTGCGCCGACGATCTGTCCGTCTTTCGCGATGAGCGTCGCGCGATTCACCTGCCACCGCTCGGCGGCGAGGCCGAGCAGCAGCTCGCGTGCAGCGGCGCCGACCTTGCGGAGCTGCGTTCCCATCTGTGGCGTGGAGCGGCTGCCGAACGTCCCCATGTCGAACGGTGTGAGATCGGTGTCGCCCATGACGAGCGTCACGCTGGAGAGCGGGACGTGCAGCTCTTCGGCCAGCTCCTGGGCGAGCGATGTCCGGATGCCCTGGCCGAATTCGACCTTGCCGGTATACACGGTGACGGCGCCGTCCTCGCCGATGTGGAGCCATGCGCCGATCTCCTCGGGTGGCTCTTCGGTCTCGGAAACTGCGGCGTCGCCCGCACCGGGTCGGCCCCATGCGAACGCGCTCTTGGTCACGAGCACCACGACCAGACCGCCGCCGAGTGTCTTGATGAATTCGCGGCGGGTGGTGCCGTTGCCGTCCAGCCGGAGGGTGACTTCGCGGAGCTCGTAGCGTTCGGGCTCGGTGGGACGCATGGTGGAATCGGGTGCGCTCATCCGTGCCCCCCGTTGGCCGAGAGCGTGGCCGCGCGCTGGACGGCGGCGATCACGCGTGGATGCGTCCCGCAGCGGCAGACGTTGCCCTCCAGGCCATCCTTGACCTGCTGTTCCGACGGAGCGGGTGTCTCGGCGAGCAGTGCCACCGCACGCATGATCATCCCGGGCGTGCAGTAGGCGCACTGAAAGGCGCCCTCGTTCAGGAAGGCCTGCTGGACGGGATGCAGCACCCCATCCTTGGGCAGGCCTTCGATCGTCGTCACCGGGGTACCGGCGGCGCTGGCGACAGGCGTCACGCACGAATGCACCGCCCGGCCGCCGAGCAGCACCGTGCATGCGCCGCACTCGCTCTCGCCGCATCCGTATTTGGTGCCGGTGAGCCCGAGCTCTTCCCGCAGGACACCGAGCAGGCTCCGCGCCGGATCGACGTCGATCTCGTGGCGCGTGCCGTTCACCTCGAGCGTCATTTTCATGATGTCTCTCCTGCCACCCTGCCACTCTGCCACTATGTCCGTGAACAGGTACTCACTACCACCTGAACTTGTTGAGAGGTCCCATGCGGCGCCATACGGGATAGATTCGGTGCGGAACCCAACTTCTGGACCGAGGCCATGCTCACGTCATACATCCTTCAGATCATGATGCGCGATCTCCGTACGCTCGAGCGCGAGGTGCGCGCCTATCCCGACGACGCTTCACTTTGGGAGGCCGGTGACGGACTCCCGAACTCCGGTGGGACCCTTGCCATTCATCTTGCGGGGAATCTGCGGCACTTCGTGGGAGCCGTGCTCGGCCGCAGCGGGTATGTCCGCGATCGTGACGAGGAGTTCGGTGCACGCGGACTTACGCGCGAGCAGGTGGTCGAGCGGCTGGAGGCGGCGATCGCAGATCTCGAGGCCGCGGGTGAGCGCGTGACGGACGACATGCTCGAGCAGCCATACCCCATCGCGCTGCGCGACATGACGTTCGCGACGGGCGATTTCCTGCTGCATCTCATCGCCCACTCAGGCTACCACATCGGGCAGGTGGACTATCACCGCCGCGCGCTGACGTCCTCGAAAGAAGGAATCGGGGCGATGCCGATCCCGGAGATGGCGTCGGCGAAGCAAGCCGGATGACGCGGCGGCCGTCGTTTACCGTGCGACCGATCGGCGTCGTGCATTCGCCGATCACCTCGCGCGCGAACGCGCCGCGCCAGGGTGCCGAGGGTGCGCCTGACGCGTGGATCGAGCTCGATCCATCCCTGGTGCGCGGCCTCACGCGGATGCGGGTTGGGATGGAGTTGATCGTGCTCACGTGGCTGCACCGGGCGCGGCGTGACGTGCTGCGCGTGAGGCCGCGGAGCGATCGTCGGCAGCGGCTCGCGGGCGTTTTCGCGACGCGCTCACCCGACCGGCCGAATCCGATCGGGGTTCATCGGGTGACGCTCCGGGAGGTCGAGGGTGCGCGCCTGCTCGTCGGACCGATCGAGGCGATCGACGGGACGCCGGTGATCGACATCAAGTATGCGATGCCCAACTACTAGCTGCGGGAGACGGCGCACGGAGGGCGGGGGACTCGAACCCCCAAGGGCTTGCGCCCGGCGGTTTTCAGGACCGCTGCCTTACCAGTTAGGTCTAGCCCTCCCAGACGTATAAGCTAGCACCGCACGGTGGCCTGCCAAGCGTAGCGCTCCCGGTGGTTTCCTAGCGCGTGCCAACCCTCCGGCGTGACCGGTCGTCCAACCGAGCGACCCGCACACCAACCGAGGGAGCTCCGCGCGATGCCGCCATTCCGTCCGATCCTCCTCGCGCTCGCATGGGCCGCCGTCACCCACGACGCCGGGACCCCATCCCACCGCGATCCTCCGATCACCACCGTGGTCCGGGCCGACAGCCGCTTTGCGGCTGTCCGGGACTCCCTGATCGCCAAGGTGCGTGCCGGGAAGATCCCCTCGATCGCGATCGCCGTCACCGAGCGCGGTCGTACCGTCTGGGAGGAGGCAATCGGGTGGGCGGACCGCGAGCGGCGCGTTCCTGCGAAGCCCGAGATGCCCTACGCGCTCGGATCGCTGTCCAAATCGCTCGCCGCGACCGTCGTGCTCACCCTCGTCGATCGGGGCGTGCTCGACCTCGACGCCCCGATCGATCGGTGGGTGCGTCTCGCCGCGCCCACGGGAGTCGTGCGTCGGCCGACGCTTCGCCAAGTGCTCGATGCCTCTGGGGGCATTCCGCACGGATGGCGGTCTGGGGAGGGCGTGGCCGTTCCCACCACCGATTCGGCATGGGACCGGTGGATGGACCAGAACGTGTTCGTCGCCTTCCCGCCGGGCGTGGTCTTCGAGTACTCGAACAACTCGTTCGGGGTCGCGGCCCGCGTGGCCGAGCGCGCCGCCGGGGTGCCGTTTGACACACTGGCACGCCGCGCGCTCTTCGAGCCGCTCGGGATGACGGCGAGCCATACGATCTACGACGCTCAGTACGCCGATGCCATTCCGGTGCCGTACGCAGGAGATGGAACTGCGCTCCCCCGAACCGCGAGCGTGCCCGATGCGGGGCTCGGTATGCTCGCGAGCGTGGAAGACTTGGCCCGCTTCGGGAACTTCATCCGCGGTCGCGTTCCCGCCGGCGAGCGCTCGCCGTTGTCCCCGGCGATGCGCGCCGAGATCTGGCGGCCGGCGGTTGGACCGTCGCGGGACTTCTTTCATTTCGGCTTCTGGAACGGTGGTCGAACGCTGGTCACCACCGGCAACATCGGCGGGGCGAACGCCCATCTCGCGATGGGCCGATCGACGGACGTCGTGGTTGCGGTCGCCGTGAATCAGACCGGCAACGACGCCGACGAAGCCGCGGGCGCGATCGAGCGCGTGCTGATCCCGTCCTCCCCGGGCGACCGGGACGTTCGAGCCGACTACGACGCGCTCTACCGGCGCCCGTATGAGGGCGCGCCGGGGCTTCGTGGTCCATGGAACGGGATGATGGGACGCGGGGCGGACACCATGCCCGTCCAGCTCGAGGCCGGTGCCGACTCGGTGCGTATCCGACTGGGCGGGGGGGCGTGGCTCCGGCTCGCCGGGGCGCGGATGAGTGGGTTCGGTGTCCTCCGTGGCTCCGTGGTCACGGCGTCTGCGGCGTTCGCCGGCACCACCGGACCCGTCCAGGTCGCGCTGACGCTCCGATGGGAGGGCAATCGGATGCGCGGCTATCTCCTGCCGCGCGGCGCGATTGCGGAGCCGCTGCCCGTGCTCCTGACCCGAGGCCCGTAGAGGTCCGCCTCACAGCCGAAGCTGAACCTCCGGCCGCCCGCGCGGTATGACAGCCTGACCGCAATTCTCGAGATCAGCTTCACCGCGTTTGGGAGGAGGGAGCGTCATGCGGATCCTGGCCCATGACCCCGAAACCGGAAGTTCCGGCAGGCAGCCGTCCCGCAGCCTGCACCACCGATTCGCCGCGGCGTCTGTCGCCCTGACACTCGCGTTCATGATGCCCGTGGCGGCCCACGCCGCGCCACGCGGCCACGCCGGTCCCCCCTCCGGCGTCCTCCGTGCCACGCTCGGCAACGGACTTCGCGTGGTGATCGTCCGGAACACGCTCGCACCGGTCGTCACGACGATGGTGAACTATCTCGTGGGCTCGGACGAGACCCCACCCGGCTTCCCCGGCACCGCGCACGCCCAGGAACACATGATGTTCCGGGGCAGCCCCGGTCTCTCCGCCGACCAGCTCTCCGAGATCTCCGCGTCCATCGGCGGTGCGTTCAACGCCGATACGCGCAATACCGTGACGCAGTACTTCTTCTCGGCGCCCGCCGAGGATCTCGGGCTCGCGCTCCATATCGAAGCCATCCGCATGCGGGCCGTGGACGACAACGATTCGCTCTGGAACAAGGAGCGCGGCGCCATCGAGCAGGAAGTCGCCCAGGACAACTCGAACCCGTTCTACAAGTTCGATGAACGGATGCTGGCCGCACTCTACAAGGGGACGCCGCTCGCGCATTCGGGACTCGGCACCCGCCCCTCGTTCGACAAGACGACAGGCAAGATGCTGCGTTCCTTCTACAACGAGTGGTACGGACCGAACAACGCGGTCCTCGTGATCGTCGGTGACGTGAATCCCGACAGCGCGCTCGGGGTGGTGAAGCGGCTCTTCGGGGACATTCCCCGCAAGCGCCTGCCGGCCCGGCCGACCGTCGCGCTCCGACCCGTGACACCCGACACGATGACGATCCCGTCGGACTTTCCGTTTGGACTCGCCGCGATCGCCTTCCGCATGCCGGGGACGAACAGCCCCGACTACGCCGCGGCGCAGGTGCTTTCGGATGTGGTGAGCAGCCAGCGCGGAACGCTCTATGCGCTCGTGCCGAGCGGGAAGGCGCTCTTTGCACAGCTCGCCCTCAACACGATGCCGGAATCGAGCGTCGGGCTCGCATTGGTGGGTTACCCGAAGGGAGCCGATGCCCACGCGCTGGTGCAGCAGGTCCGCCAAATTCTCAAGGCGGACATCGCGAACGGGTTCCCGCAGGATCTGGTGGAAGCCGCCAAGCGCCGCGAGCTTGCGCAGGCGGAGCTGCAGAAGAACTCCGTCTCCGGTCTCGCCTTTGCCTGGTCGGAAGCGGTCGCCGTCGAGGGCCGGAAGTCGCCCGACGACGACATCCACGCCATCGAAGCGGTGACACCGGACGCCGTGGCGCGGGTCGCCCGGAAGTATCTCCTCTTCAACCATGCGATCACCGCAATTCTCCCGCCCGAGCCATCGGGCAAGCCCACCTCACAGAGCTCATTCGGAGGACGTGAGTCGTTCGCATCGAAGAACGTGAAGCCGGTGGCCCTGCCTACATGGGCATCCACGGCCCTGGCCCACCTCACGGTGCCCGCCAGCACCGTGCGTCCGACGGTCGACACACTCCCGAACGGCATCACGCTCATCGTGCAGCCCGAGTCGGTGAGCAATACGGTGAGCGTCTACGGGCACATCCGGAACGAGCCCGATCTCGAGACCCCGAAGGGGCAGGACGGCGTGGCCGGCGTGCTGGATCGGCTCTTCGAATTCGGGACGACTACGCGGAACCGCCTCCAGTTCCAGGCGGCGCTCGACTCGATCGCGGCGAATGAGTCCGCCGGAACCAGCTTCTCGCTCTCGGTGCTCGCCGGTCATTTCGACCGGGGCGTCGAGCTCCTGGCGGACAACGAGCTGCATCCGGCGCTCCCGGCATCCGCGTTTCAGACGATGCAGCATCAGCAGGCGGCGTACGTGGCAGGCGAAATCCAGAGCCCGGGGTATCTGGCGGGCCGGGCCCAGGACAAGGCGCTCTTCCCAGCCGGCGATCCCTCGCTGCGCGAGACGACGCCGGCCACGGTGTCGGGACTCACGCTCCAGCAGGTGAAGGACTACTACACGCACGTGTTCCGGCCGGACCTCACGACGATCGTCGTGATCGGCAACGTGACGCCGGCGCGCGCGCGGGCGGTCATCGCCAAGTACTTCGGGGCATGGACCGTATCGGGCCCGAAGCCGAACACGGAGCTGCCCGCGGTCCCACCGAACACGCCGTCGGTGGCGACGGTCCCCGACAAGAGCCGCGTGCAGGATGAGGTGACGTTGGCCGAGACGCTCGGCATCACCCGATTCAGTCCCGAGTACTACGCGCTCCAACTCGGCAACGAGGTACTCGGCGGCGGGTTCTACGCCAGCAAGCTCGGCCAGGACCTCCGGGAATCGACGGGGCTCGTCTATTACGTGGGGTCATCGCTCGACGCGGGGAAGACGCGCAGCACCTACGAGGTGGATTACGCGTGCGATCCCGACAACGTGTCCAAGGCGCGTGCGCTCGTCGTGAAGGATCTCGAGGCCATGCAGACGGCGCCCGTGGATTCGGCGCGGCTCGAGCGCGCCAAGGCGATTCTGCTGCGCCAAATTCCGCTCGGCGAATCGAGCGTCGGGAGCATCGCGCGGGGCTGGATCGGCCGCGAGGATTTGGGGCTGCCGCTGGACGAGCCGACGATCGCGGCGAGAAAGTATCTCGCGCTCACCGGTGCGGACGTCCAGGCGGCGTTCCACAAGGTGCTCCGCCCCGCGGATCTCGTGCAGGTGGTGCAGGGGCCGACGCCGCAGTAGCGGAGGTGTCGGGGCCCGTCAGATCCGTCGGCCGAGGCGGGACTCCAGGGTGGCGCGACAGCCGCGGCTGACCTTGAGGCGGGTGCCGTCGTGCAGCACCGCCACCACCTCGTTGCGGTACGTGGTCTGCAGCTCGCCCACACGATCGAGATTGGCGATGGTCGAGCGGTGGATGCGCACGAAGTGCGCCGGATCGAGTTGCGCCTCGAGACCGTGCATCGTCTCCCGCACGACGTGCGTCGCGTCCGCGGTGTGGATGCGGACGTAGTCACCGTCGGCATCGATCCACGCGATGTCGTCGGTGGGCAAGAGCACGACGCGCTCTTTGGTATGCAGCACGAGGCGCCCCTGCGCCGCCCCCCGGGGCGGTGACGCGGTAGGGACCGGCCCTTCCGCGATCAACGCGGCGACCCGCTCGCCGAACTCTCCCAGTCGTGCCTGGCGAATCTGACGCTTCGCCTGGGCGAGCGCGTCATGAAACCGCTCGTCGGTGAACGGCTTCAGCAGGTAGTCGACGGCGTGTGCTTCGAAGGCGGCGAGCGCGTAGCGATCATACGCCGTCACGAAGACGATCGTCGGCAGGCGGTCAAGCCCGACGGCGCGGAGCGTGGCGAACCCGTCGAGCTCGGGCATCTGGACGTCGAGGAAGACGAGATCGGGCTCCAACTCCCGGATGGCGGACACCGCGCTTCGGCCGTCACCGCATTCTCCGACCACGCTGATGTCGTCGTCGCCCGCCAGCAGGTGACGCAGGCCGTCACGGGCGCTCTTCTCGTCGTCCACGATCAACGTCCGCACCGCGCGCATGGATCGCTCCGTCGTCATCCGGCCGGGGCCGGTCGGTAGGGGAGAAAGACGTGCGCCGACGCGCCCCCGCGCTCACCGTTGGCGATCTCGAGTCCCGCGCGGTCTCCGTACAGCCGGGCCAGACGTCCCTGAATGTTGGCGAGGCCGACCCCCCAGCCGTCCGGCGATTGCGAGCGTCCCGCCATGCCCGGACCGTCGTCGTGCACCGTCAGATGGAGCGTGGCGTCGCTGCGCCGCACCTCGACCGTGACCGCCCCCGCGGTCGCCGACGTCGCGATGCCGTGGCGAATGGCGTTCTCCAGGAGGGGCTGCAACACGAGATGCGGAACGCTCGCCTCGAGCACGGCGGGATCCACCGCCCACGTCACGCGCAGGCGGTCGGGAAATCGGGCCTCTTCCACCGCCAGATAGTTTCGAGCGAACTCCAACTCTTCCCGGAGCGGGACCTCCTGGGTCGCGGCACCGTCGAGCATGCGCCGCAAGAGATCCCCGAGCCGTCCGAGCACCTGCACCGCCCGCGACGGTTCCCCGGTCCGGACCAGCGTGCCCACGGTATGCAGCGCGTTGAAGAGGAAATGCGGGTGTATCTGCATCTTGAGCGCCTGGAGCTCGGCCTGCGCGAGCTGGCTCTCGAGCTGCGATTCGTGCATCTCACGGAAGCGGGCGCGAGCACCGGCGTCGAGCGCGTGGCTCACCGCGATGATGACCCAGTAGACGACGAGATCCTCCATCACCCAGTAGGTGAAGAGATTCGTGGCTTCGCGGAGGAATGGGAGGACCGAGAGCGGCGGCGTCGGGATCGTGGCAAGCAACGGGTAATACGCCGCGAAGAGCAGATCGAGGCAGAAGACGATCGCGAGGCTCACGGGCACGTGAATGGCCGCGTGCCGCATCCACCCCGGCCGCCGGAGCGGAAATCGCCTGCCCAACCAGATGATGAGCGGGGTCAGGGCCGCCCAGTAGCAGGCGACAGGGAGCTGCATCGCGAGCCCGAACCAGAAGGGCGCTTGGCGCCCTTGCACCACCATGCCGAGATCCTGGCGGGCGCCCGCGACCAGCGCATAGGCCGCCCAGACCGCGACCACGATCTTCGGGTTGATCCGTGCCCGAGGCTCCACCGCCGGCGTGACGCGCATGGGGCCAAGTCTAGCTTGAATTCCCCATGCGCTCCATACTCTAAGCCGCCGTGCCGGACTCGAGTGCCGCGATGAGCCCGTCGATCCCGTCGAGATACAGGATTTCGCACGGCCGGTAGCCGACGACCCACAGATCGTGCTGCACGGGAAAGTGAAAGAAGTCTCCCGGCATCAAGTCGAAGGCTTCGGCCTCACGTGTTGCCGCCTTGAGGCGGCCCGACAGCACGACGCCCACGATCTCCGAGCGCGTGCCGTGCCGCGTACGGCCGTTGGCGGCGTGCGACCACCGCCACCCGGGTCCGTAATTGCCCTTGCCGACCAGGTGGCCGCCGACGACCAGGAGGTCGAGGCGGCCGTGCTCGAAATGCAGTGTCCGCTGTGGCGTGTCGAAGCGCACGATCGCATCGGTGCGTCCGGCCTCCGGGGACGGGGTCTGTTGCAGACGATCAGAGTGCATGCGGCCTCCTGGCTCGATGGACCATGCCCGCATCCGGACCCCCGTCCGCTGGAAGGCACGGACCGTTCTCTCTGTACGCTAGGACGGCGCGTGCCGCGTGAACATGCGGGTGCGATGAGTGGGTATGGACGTGCGGTGAGGGCCTGCAGACGGGCGGCGAACGGGCGCACTCGCACACCGTGCGCAGGGGCCGCGCCGGATGGCGGTGAGCGTGCGTCGAGTGGATGGATGCGTGCGGTGGATGTGCTGGCCGGTCGTGAGGGAAACGTATAGTCTGTGGCATGCGGGCCATCTCCTGGACCGGCGCGGCTGAATCGGGGCAACGCACACGTGCCATCGTGCGGGCGTGGCTGCTCGCCGGTAGCCTCGATATCGTGATCGCGTGCGTGTACTACCCGCTCACGGCGCGTGTCACGGTCGTCGGCATTCTCCAGGGCATCGCGAGCGGGGTGCTCGGTGCGCGTGCCTTCAACGGCGGTCTCGCGACGGCCGCGTTCGGCTTGGCGTGCCATTATCTCATCGCATTCCTCTGGACCACCTTCTTCTTTCTTCTCTATCCGCGCTTCCGCGCCCTCGCCACGAGCCGGGTCGCGACTGCGGTGCTGTACGGCGTGCTCGTCTCGGCGGCGATGCGTTTCGTGGTGCTGCCACTGAGCAACGTGGCGTCGCGGCCGTTCGACCTTCGGGCCTTCGTCATCGCGACCGTGATACTGGTTCTCTCGATCGGCACCCCGCTCACGGTCGTCGCCGGGCGATACTACGCCCCTCACGTTCATGGGCCCTGAGCGCGGAGGCTGGACGGTGCGCGCCGCGTTGATTCTGCTCGCCGGAGCCATCGTCGGCGCTGGTGGATCCGCGAAGGCGCCCGCCCGCTCGCGAGCGGTGCTCCGGACGGCCTCGGACAGCGCGGCGATCGTGATGATCGAGCACGTCTGGCTCCAGACGAGTGACACGGCGGTGCTTTCCAGAATTCTCGCCCCCGATTTCGTGCACGTCGTTCCCGGCGGGCAATTCCTCACACGCGCAGAGCACCTGGCATGGGTGGCAACCCATCCGCACCGACCGGGTGTCGAGCGGCGGTTCGCCGGATTGGCGGTGCGGCTCTACGGTGATGTCGCCATCGCAAACGGTGTGGTCATCGTGGGCGACACGGCGGGGCGCGAGCTGGGCCGCAGCGCCTTCACGGATGTCTTCGTGTGGCGCGGTAAACGATGGCGGGCGGTGAACGCGCAAGAAGACGTCGTCAGACGTCCCGGGACCAACGAGCGGGATGGCGCGGCAAAACCTCGGCGGTCCACTTCACCGGCGGTCCGGACGTGACGCCCCGGACTCCGACACGCGGGTTCACGGGTCCGACATCGGCGCGCGTCTCGTGCGTGCCGCGCGCGGAGGCGCGGTCACCGTGAAGACGCAGATCCGCCGGGGGACGCGCGAGGACGCCAGGGCGATCGCACGCCTGCTCACCCAGCTCGGTTTTCCGGCCGACGCCGCGTGCGTGCCGGCGCGCCTCGAGCGCTTCGCGGCGGGCGGATCGGCGGTGGCGCTCGTGGCGACGCGGGGACGCCACGTGCTGGGCCTGGCGACGGTGCACCTCGTGCCCGTGCTCCAACGGGATCGCGACCTCGCGTGGCTCACCGCGCTCGTGGTGGAGGAATCGGCCCGCGGCACCGGCGTCGGGCGGGCGCTGGTGGAGGCGGCGGTCGCGTTCGCGTCCGAGGCCGGTTGCGAGCGCCTCTCGACCACCACCCAGGAAGCGTGCATCTTGGCACACGGGTTCTATGAGGCCATGGGATTCGAGCGCACCGGCCTGCGATTCGGCAAGTCGCTGACGTGAGCCGGTAGCTCCCGCAGCGTGCGCTCGCAGTGGTCGCCATTCCTTCGAGCATCGGTCACCGAGGAGTCCATCGTGCACATTCCGCGTCGCCCGGTCCGGACGGCGGCAAGTGTGTTGTGGGTTTTGGGGACGTTCTTCACCACGGGGGCCAGGTCACCCCATGCGCCGAGTCAAAGCCCCCATCCGGCCGCCGCCATCCGTCTCGCGATCACCTTCGACGATCTTCCCTGGGTCGGGCCGCTCCCGGCCGGGGACTCGGCCGCGATCCAGCCGATCGACCGGATCGCGGCGGTGCTTCGCGTGCATCAGGCGCCCGCGACGGGGTTCGTGATCTGCGGCGAGGTGGCCGGGCATGAGGCGCTGCTGCACGACTGGGTCGCGTGGGGGAACACGCTCGGCAACCACTCGTGGTCGCATCACGACCTGAATGGCCGCTCCGCCGATGCGTGGAGCGCGGACGTGCAGCGTTGCGACGACTATCTGAAGGCCTATGGCGCCGGGTACGTGCCCTACGTCCGCTTCCCGCTGTTGCACGAGGGCCAGACGCGATCGAAGCGCGACAGCGTCCACGCGGCACTCCGCGCCATGCATCTCGGCGTGGCGCACGTGACGGTGGACAATTCCGGATGGCTGCTGGCGCAGGCCGACGCTCGCGCGATGGCCGCCCACGATGCGGCGGGGCGTCACGCGGTCGCCCGCGCCTTCGTGCATCACATCGTCGCTGCCGTGCGGCACGCCGATGGCGTCGCGCGCCGCAAGACCGGTCGGTCGGTGCCGCAGGTGCTCCTCCTCCACGCCAACACGCTCGTCGCCGAACGCCTCGATGCGTTGCTGTTGACGCTCTCCGCGCGCGGCGTCGAGTTCATCTCGCTCCAGGAGGCACTCGCGGATCCTGCGTATGGGCGCGTCGACGAGTACGTCGGCCCGAAGGGACTGTCATGGCTCTACCGCATGCATCCCTTGAGCGTCGCAGATGCGCGCTGGGACGACGCGCAAGCGGACAGCATCCGGGCGCGGTTCGCGCTCGGGACGCCGGTCGCACAGGCGCCCGCGCGCCGCGAGGCCGGCCCGCGCCCCTACCTCGCGTTCCACACGCCGAGGGGATTCGACAGCATCTTCGCCGCGGCGGCGACGTCCGCGCGCATGCGATCGTTGTTGGTGATGCACCGCGGCGCGCTCGTGGCCGAGGCGTACTTCAATGGTGCAGGGCCTGAGTCGCCGGCGAATCTCAAGTCGGTCACCAAGTCACTGACGGCGACCCTGGTGGGCGTGGCGCTCCGGGACGGGTCGATCCACAGCCTCGACGATTCGATCGGCACGTATCTGCCCGAACTCGTCCATCGGCATCCGGACAAGGCGGGTATCACGATTCGGGAGCTGCTCACCATGTCCTCGGGACTCCACCCCGTGAACTATGGCGCGATCCAGCAGAGCCCGGATTGGGTCGAGATGCTCCTCCGGCAGTCGTTCGATCATCGACCCGGTGACGGCTTCGTGTACGACACCCCTGTGCTCCAGCTCCTCTCGGCGGTGCTCCAACGGGCGACGGGCCTGTCGATGCGGGAACAGGTGAGTCGTAACCTGCTGGGGCCGATCGGGGCCGAGTTGGTGCATTGGCGCCTCGATGCGCAGGGGCTGGCGCTCGGCGGCAACGACGCCTACCTGCGCCCGCGAGATCTCGTCAGACTCGGCGAGCTCTATCGACGCGGCGGAATGTGGTCCGGTGACACGGTCCTGTCCGGGGATTACGTGCGTCAGGCGACCGCCGTGCAGATCGTGCCGCCGAGTCCCACGGTCAACCACGGCACCCTTCCGGTACGCGGGTACGGCTATCTGTGGTGGGCACTCGATCTCGATGGCGGCACCGCGTACGCGGCGCTCGGGCACGGCGGGCAATTCGTCCTCGTCTTCCCGCGCCGGGAGCTGGTGGTGGTGATGACGTCACGCTGGCCGAGCGCGTCCTCCACGGGGCACTACCGGCTCGTGACGCGCATACTGCTCCAGCAGATCCTCCCGCGGTTTCCCCTGCGGGCGTCCGAGCCGCCCTGACGGATCGCGTTCGTCGTCCGCGCCCTGGAGGCTCGTGAGCGAACCTACCGACGTGCGATGCGCCCTAGCGTACTGCGCAACGGTGAACGACTATGATCCCATGCGCACCCCACGTCCCATCGCACTGTCCGACGACGCCCGCGCACAGGCGATCGCGTCACTGAAGCAGTACGCCGACGAGAACCTCGATGAAGCGATCGGGGACCTGAAGGCGGGTCTCCTGCTCGATTTCCTCCTCGAGGAGATCGGGCCGTCCATCTACAACCAGGCCATCGCCGACGCGCGCGCGTACGTCGAGGAACGGACCGCGGACCTGGCGGCCGTCAGCTATCGGGTGGAATTTCCCCTGACGACCAACAAGCGACCGCCCCCATGACGCCGTCTGTCCGCCTGCTGCTCACCGCGACCGCATTTCTCGCGGTCTACGTCTTCTGCTGGATCGCGTTGCTCTTTCTCCCGCTGGGCAATCTCGCCTGGCTGTCGAACATCGCGGCCCTCGTCGTCGCGATCGTCGTCGCACGGCGGACGTGGATCCGCACGGCGACGGGCGGCATCACCCCCATGATGGCTGCGGGCTTCGGCGCCGCGATCGTAGGCTCCTTCGGCTTTGCGGTGGGGTTCTTGGGTCCGATCATCGTGGCTCCCGAAGCCAACCAGGGGCCACTGCTCGGGATCTTCATCACCGGTCCGCTCGGCGCCGTGGTCGGCGCCGTCGGCGGATATCTCGTCGGGATCAAGCGTACCCAGACCTAGCGGTCGATAGCCCGCGTCGCCTCGCCCCCACGGTGGTCGCGGGGGCGAGGGACGAAGGTCCGCACGGCGGGAAATGGGCTACGACCGATCCTCCGAATCCGGCGCGTGCGCGCACGAGACGTTCGGGTTCCAGTCCGCGAAGGTTCCGCTCGGGTTGTGCCGCCAGAGCCAGACGTGGAGTGCATAGAGGCCGAGCGCATCGTTCCGCTCGAAGTCGCGCCCGAGCAACGACGGTGGCGTCGCGCCCGTCCACGCCGCGATGGGCACGATGTACTCGAGGGCGACGAGACCGAGGCCGCCTTCACCGGTCGGCGCGTAGACGAGAATTTCCGGATTCCAGAGATCGGCGGTCCCGTCGATCAATGCCGGGTTGCCGTAGTGATAGCCCATCGCCCCGACGGATCCGAAGTACCAGCAAGGTGTGAGCTTGGCGTTGTAGCCGGCGGCTGACGCGGCCGCGGTGTCGTGAAACGCCACCGTGGCCCGCCGGAGCGCGGCGAGCTGGCTACCGAGATCGCTGGTCTCACCGGCGGTCGTTCGGTCGAGCACGGGGGTGGACGAGACGGCCGCCGGATTCATCGGCGACTCGGCCTCTTGGCAGGCGGCGAGCGCGAGTGCGGCGATGACGACGCCGATTCGCAGACCCGGCACCCGACGGGATGCAACGGACATGAGTGACCTCCTGAGGATGGGTGGGACGGGCATCGAGGCACGAGGCGTGCTGGTTGCGACTCCCGCCGATGGGCG
>DATFMZ010000184.1:0-7132 GCA_035266665.1 Gemmatimonadales bacterium
AACGCGGCGATGGGGCTTTCGCTTCCGGACTATCGCGACATCGGCAAGCTCGAGGACGCCGTCGCCGGCATCGCCGCGTATTCCACCGACCACTACAACTTCACGAGCACCGGCGAACCGCGCGACCTGGAGGTCGCCCGCACGACGGGAGATCTGTTCTCGGTGCTCGGCGTCTCGCCGGCAGTGGGACGAGCGTTCACTGCGGACGAAACCCAGGATCGGGTCGCGGTCATCTCCCACGCCCTCTGGCTCGCGAGCTTCGGCGGCGACAAGAGCGCCCTCGGCCGCGCGATCACACTGGATGACACGAGCTTCACCGTCGTCGGCGTGATGCCGGCGGGGTTCACGTTCCCCGATGCGAGCACCGACGCCTGGATCCCCATCGGGTTCGCCGTGCCCGACCCGGCGATGGCGGAGATGCGGGCGTATCGTCCGTTCTCGACGGTCGCGCGCCTCGCGCCGGGTGCGTCGCTCGCCAAGCTCCGCGGCGATCTCGATCTCCTCGGGAAGCGCATCACCGCGTCGGGCCAGGCGACCTCCAAGTTTGGAGGCGGGGAGACGCTCGACGCGCGGCTGCTGCGCGATGCCGTCGTGGGGAACGCGCGGCAGCCGCTCCTGATTCTCTTCGGCGCGGTGGCCCTCGTGTTGCTCATCGCGTGCGTCAATGCCGCGAACCTGCTGGTGGCTCGCGCGAACGCGCGGGAGAAGGAGTTCGCCGTGCGGCGCGCCCTCGGCGCCGGGCGCTGGACGATCGTCCGCCAGCTCTTGGTCGAGAGCGTACTCCTCGCCTTGGGCGCGGCCGCGCTTGGCCTCGCGCTGGCGTCCACGGGGCTCCGACTGCTCGCCGCGCAGCTTCCGCACGGCTACGTCGCCGGAATCGACGGCCCGGTGCTCGGCTTCACCGCCCTCCTCGCCGTCGCCACGGGGCTGGGTTTCGGGATCGTGCCCGCGCTGCATGCCTCCAAAGCGGCGCTCGAGCAGTCGCTGCGGGACAGCGCGGGCGGCACCGTCGGTCGGACACGGCGTCGCGCGCGCGACGTGCTCGTCGTGAGCGAGGTGGCCTTGGCCCTGGTGCTGCTCGTGGGGTCGACGCTCCTCGTCCGGAGCTTCATCGGCGTCAGCACCATCGACCCGGGATTCGATCCCCAAGGGGTGCTCGCGGCGCGCATTCGGCTCTCGCCCGCCAAGTACTCGACGGGGAGCCGAAAGCGCACCTTCTACGACGACCTGCTCCAGCGCCTCCGGGCACAGCCCGGAGTCCGCGCGGTCACGATCGCCGACGGGCTGCCGCTCGCGCACGTATTCTCGGTCGGGATGAATCCGCAGGGGATCAGGCCCGACGATCCTGACCAGTTCATGGAGATGGACGCCGTGAGCGTCGGGCCCGAGTTCTTTGCAACGATGCACATTCCGATTCTCCAGGGACGCGCGATCACCGCCGAGGACCGCGCGGACTCGAAACACGTCGTCGTCGTGAGTCAGGCGCTCGCACACCGCCTCTGGCCCGACAGAAATCCGGTCGGTCAGACCGGACTGGGACGCGCGGGTGACGCTACCGTCGTGGGCGTCGCGGGAAACGTGCGGAGTGAGACGCTCGAGCGCGACGGGAAGCCCGCGATCTACGTCCCGCTTGCTCAGTCTCGGGACCGGAACTACGACGATGTCTGGGTCATCGTGCGCTCGGCGCATCCACTGCGCGTCGCGCCCACGCTCCGGCAGGTGGTACGCGCCGAAGACGCCGGTCAGCCGATCGCGGAGATCACGACCTACGACGCGATCGTCCAGCAGCGCTACGCGAGTCTCGAGCTGATCACGGCGTTGATCACGCTCTTCGCGGGCCTTGCGCTCGTGCTCGCCGTGATCGGAATCGCCGGGGTCACCGCGTACGCCGTCTCGCAGCGCACGCGGGAGCTGGGCATTCGGATCGCGATGGGCGCACGCGCGGTGGACGTGCTGGGCCTGTTGTTGAACGAGACGGTGGTGCTGGTCGCGATCGGCTTGGGGCTCGGCATTGCGGCGGCCTTCGCGGTGACCCGCACCCTGCGGTCGTTGCTTTACGGCGTGACGAGCACCGACCTGCTCACGTTCGGAAGCGCCGCTCTCGTGCTCGGCGCGGTAGCGCTGCTCGCGACCTACGTCCCGGCGCGCCGAGCGGCACGGGTCAATCCGATGGAGGCACTACGCCGTGAATAGCATCTTGCAGGATCTGCGCTTCGCCTTCCGCGCCCTGCGGAAGAGCCCCGGCTTCGCCACCGTCGCCGTCCTCACCCTGGCCCTGGGCATCGGCGCCACCACGGCCATGTTCAGCGTCGTGAACGGCGTGCTCCTGCGGCCGCTGCCATACCCGAAGGCCGATCGGATCGTGCAGCTCGCGGAGGTGAACGGCACGTATCGCGGTGCGCTGGGTGTCACCTACGACGCATTCCGGTTCGTCGACGCGAACGCCACCGGGTTTCAGTCCCTCGCCGCGACCACGTCGGTCGGGTTCGATCTCTTCGCCCGCGACCACGCCGAGCGCGTGCGCGGCCTCAGAGTGTCGCGCGACTACTTCAAGGTGCTCGGCGTATCGCCGGCGCTCGGACGGACCTTCACGGCCGTCGAGGATCAACCGGGCGGGCCCCCCGTGGCCATGCTGAGCCACGGGCTGTGGGCGCGCCGATTCGGGTCCGATCCGACGGTGCTCGGGCAGACGGTGCTCCTCGATGGCAATCCGTACACGGTCGTCGGCGTGATGCCGGCGGGCGTTCAGGCGATGCCCGCGGTGGACATCTGGTCGACGCTCGCGCAGGTCGGGCGTACGATCGGCAGCGGCCAGAATCTCGAGGTCATCGGCCGCCTCGCGCCCGGCGTGTCACTCGCGCAGGCCCGCGCCCGCGTGGCGAGCCTCTCGCAAGCATTGCGCGATCGCAAGGTCGGGTTCAATCGGAAGTCGAGCCTCGATCTCCTGCCGCTCCGGGACGTCGTCGTGGGTGACGTGCGCGGAAAGGTCAACATCTTGTTCGGCGCGATCGCCTTCGTCCTGCTCATTGCCTGCGCGAACGTTGCCAATCTCGTCCTCGGCCGCACCGCGGGTCGCGCGCGCGAGGTCGCCGTGCGCGTGGCGCTCGGGGCGCCGCGGTGGCGGGTGGTGCGCTTTCTCCTCACGGAAAGCGTCGTCCTCGCGCTCGCCGGCGGGATGGTCGGACTGCTCTTCGCGGAGTGGGGCCTCAGGTCGCTCCTCGCGATCGCACCGCCGAGCCTCCCGCGCACCGGAGACGTCCATCTGGATGGTTGGGCGCTGGGGTTCGCCATCCTCGTGTCGGTCGTCGCGGGCGTGGCGTTCGGCGTGCTCCCCGCCTGGCGCGCCACGCGGCCCGACGTCCACGAGACGCTCAAGGAGGGTGTGGGGCGGTCCACGGACCCCGGTCGACGCACCCGCGCCCGCGGTGTCCTGGTCGCGGCGGAAGTGGCGCTCTCGCTCGTTCTGCTGGTCGGGGCGGGTCTCCTGATCGCTACGTTCGCCAACCTCACGCGGGTGGATCCGGGGTTTCGCACCGACCACCTCCTCACGGCGGAGATGTGGATCAGTGGGTCACGCTACGACTCGACGGCCGCGATCAGCGGTTTCTATGGGAACCTGATCGATCGGGTCGACGCCGTACCGGGCGTGCGCGATGCGGCCGTGGTCGAGGCGGGACTCCCCCTCGAGCGGGGCGGCAACCTGGGGGTGCAGTTCAACGCCGATCCGCAGTGGTACGGGACGGACTATCGCACGGTGACCCCCGGATACTTCAGGGTCCTCGGCGTTCCGCTGCTGCGCGGGCGGGCACTCACGGACGCCGATCGCGCGGACGCTGAGCCCGTCGCCGTCGTCAACGAGGCGCTCGCCCGGCGGTTCCTGCCCGATACCGTTGCGATCGGGCAAACCATTCGACCCGGTGGCGACGTGCCGCGCCGCATCGTCGGCGTCGTCGGAGACGTGAGGTCGCATCTCGATCGCGCGGAATCACCGACGTTCTTCGTCCCGTCCGCACAAACGTCGCCCGGGCGGACGAAGGGTTTCGCGAGCTGGTTCCCGATCCATCTCGTGGTGCGCACCTCCATCGCGCCCGGCGCCCTCTCCGGCGCCATCGCCGGCGCGATCCACGCGTCGGATCCACTCGTCCCCGTGGGACGCATCCGCACGATGGGCGAGGTGCTCCAGGACTCCCTCGCCTTTCAGCACTTCACGATGCTCCTCCTCGGCGTCTTCGCCGCGTTGGCCCTCGGCCTCGCGGCGGTCGGGATCTACGCCGTGATGTCGTACCTCATGGTCCAGCGCACGCACGAGATCGGCGTGCGGATCGCGCTGGGCGCGCAGCCGGGAGAGGTGGTCCGGCTCATGGTGAGCCGCGGGATGATCCAGGTCGCGATCGGGGTGGGGATCGGCATCGTCGGTGCGCTGGCACTCACGCGGCTGCTGGTCAGCCAGCTCTATGGTGTGGCGCCGCGAAATTTCACGACGTTTCTGGGCGCGACGCTCGTGCTCGCGGTCGCAGCGCTGATCGCGAACTGGTGGCCGGCGCACAAGGCGACGCGCGTGGATCCGCTCGAGGCGCTGCGCTCGGAATGACGGCCACGTAGCATCGCACAGGGGAGGACACATGCGGAGATGGTTCGGGGTGTTGGGGAGTCTCGTGGTGGCCGCGCCGCTCGCGGCGCAGATGCCGGCGAACGGGGCGTTCGTCGCGACGTTGGGCCGAGACACGGTCGCGGTCGAGCGCTTCGCGCGGATGGGAGACCGTATCACCGGGACGAGCGCGGTCGCCTATCCGCGGGCGATGCTGCGCACGTACACGATCACGTTCGGACCGGGTGGCGTGGTGACGCGCTTCGAGTTCAACGCGGGGGCACCGGGTGCTCCGGCCACGACGCGGGGGACGTGGGAGTATCGCGGCGACAGCACGTTCATCACGATCACGCGGGATACCACGAGCCGCCATCTCGCGGTCGCCACGGGAGCCGCGCATCCGCTGCCGTTCTTCGAGGATCTCTTCGGGCCGTGGGACGTGATCCTGCGCTCGGCGGTTCCGAGCGGCGCGGACAGCGGATCGTTCAGCACGCTCAACGGCCGGACGCCGCTCGAGTTCACGGCACACCGTGAGGGCGCGCATGGCGTGGCATTCACGTGGACGGAGTGGGGCACGGGGCACGCGCGGTTCGCCGCGGATGGGCAGTTGCAGGAGCTCGATCTCACCGCCACCACGTCGAAATATCTCGTGCATCGCGTGGCCGAGGTGAACGTCGAGCGTACCGCTGCCGCGTGGGCGAAACGGCCCCAGCCCGGCCTGCTCTCGCCGCGTGACACCGCGCGCCTCGCGGTGGCGGGTGCCCACGTCATGATCGACTACAGCCGTCCCTCACTCCGCGAGCGCGTGATGTTCGGCAAGCTCCTCCCGTGGGGGAAGATCTGGCGGCTCGGCGCCAACGCCGCGACCCAGCTCATCACCGACAAGGATCTGGTGATCGGGACGGACACCATTCCCGCCGGGACCTATTCCCTCTGGAGCACGCTCACGCCCACCACGTGGGAGCTGATCGTCAACAAGCAGCATGGCCAGTGGGGCACCGAGTACCACGCCGATTCGGATTTCGTGCACATCCCACTCACCGTCTCGCATCTCTCCACGCCGCTCGAGCAGTTCACCATCTCACTCGATCCCAAGGGCGCGGATGGCGGGACGATGCGGTTCGCGTGGGAGGGACGCGCGGGGTCTGTGCCGTTTCGGGTGAAGGAATGAGGGGCGGCGTTCTCGAGTATGCCTCGGCAGAGGCGCCGAGCGCGGCCTCTCAGTCCGCGACTCGCGGCAGCAGGTGGAGGGCGTTCAGATGAACGAATGCACACGCACGGCGGCGGTGCTGGTCGCCACCTATCTCCCCACCCGTCGCGCGACGAAGATCGATCCGGTGGAGGCGCTGCGCAGTGAATAGCCCGTCCGGGGCGACGTCAGCCCGCCTTCCACTCCCTTACCGCGAGGCCCGGCACGCGGGCGAACTCGCGGCGATTGAGCGTGGTGACGGCGAACCCGTGCGTGAGGGCGGTCGCGGCGATGAGCATGTCGTGTGGCCCGATCATCTCCCCGCGAGCTGCAAGCTCCGCCCACGTGTCGGCGTGGCGGCGCGCCTCTGCCAGTCCAAACGGCAACACGGGCACGGCATCGAGCACGGCGTCCACGAACGCACCGCGGTGCGCACGCATTGCGGGGTTCGCCGCACGCAGATGTCCGTGGATCAGCTCCGAGGCGGTGATCGCCGCGATCGCGAGCGGCTCCTCGCCAACGGATTCGAGAAGGCGTGCGAACTGGGTGGGCCGGCGTTCCGCCGCAATCAACACGGACGTGTCGAGGACTACTCCCACGCCGAACGCACCGGCGGCACTGCCTCCCGAGCCGCGGCGATGTCTTTCGCGAAGTCGTCCGCCTCTTGCGGCGTGAGGTGCGGCATCGTCGACCAGCGTGCCAGAAGGTCGCGGCCCGTCACCACCCGCGCGCCTTCGGACGGGGAAAGGCTCGGCGCGAGGTACCGACTGACGGCCTCGCGGACGAGCGCGGACTTGGAGGCGCGCTCCGCCTTTGCCCGGCGCGCTAGGGCGCGCGCCAGGTCGGCGGGGAGTCGAAGTGTCAAATACTCCTTCATGTGGTTGGATTGTAGTACATCTGTAGTACATCGGCAAGCGCGTACGAACCGCAGACCGGGCAATCATCCCGTGTGGCGCGGCCGTCGGGACCCGGCGGTGCGGCCACGTGTGGGCGTTTTCGCTCCGCTTCGCTCGGTCTGGCTTCCGCTCGACGATGCCGCACGCGCCGGAGCCCCGATCGGCGCTGCAATTTGCCCCCACGCGATCAACGCCGAGTCAACACGTTGAAACGTAACGAGTTGGAGAGTGTCGAGCGTCCGGGCGATGCGGCGCCACGACTCCGGCGCGAGCCCGCCCCGCCGCGGGCGCGCTTCAGCGAGGCCACCGTCGTCCTCGCCGTCTGCCTCGGCTCGACGATTCTTTTGATCGGCATCGGGCTATTCTTCCGGCTGGTCACCGGCCTGTCGGTTCTTCCCTAACGGAGCGTGCATGATCGTCCTGCGTGATCTCGAGAAGTCCGTCCCCTCCGGCGCGGGG
>DATFMZ010000185.1:0-12916 GCA_035266665.1 Gemmatimonadales bacterium
CAGCGCGCCGATCCAGGCCGTGAAAACCGAAACTGCCCACGCCACGAATGGCGTGAGCAGCCAGAGCACGATACGGAGCAGCCCGCGACCGGCCATGGGTCACTTCCGATTGAGCGCCGCCGAGATCGGCACGTGAAGCACCAGGGCGATCGCCAAGCCGAGCGCCGCCGTCGCCGGATGGAACGGGGCGACGCCGGTGACGGCCAGAATGGCGAAGAGCACGAGGCCGAGGACGAGCGTCTGGATGGCCGTGCCGAGCACGCCGACGTCGGGGCGGCCGCGGGCCGTATTGCTCACCACCCACGCGCCGAGCCACGCGAGGACTGCGGAGCCCATCCACCAGATCGGGATGTACCAGAAGCCGCTGCCGCCGCCGATGGCGTCCCAGGTCCAGGAGTACACGTGCAGCGGGCGAAGCAGCGCGGTATCCACGATCGCGTACGTGGTCGAGCCGACCACCGCGAGCATCGCCGCCCAGGAGATCCCGTCGACGCTGCGCGGCCGGATCCACATGGCGGGCAGGTACGTGGCGAGCGGGGCGCCGACGAGCACGATCGCGGATTCGACGACGATCGCGACGGTGCCGGTCAGCACGCGGGACAGCAGAGCGTAGGCTACGACGCCGACGCACGTGAGCACGCCGAGCTTGATGCCGCCGCTCACGATGAGGCGCGCGTCGGACCGATCGACGGTCGAAGGCGCTGCCGCTGTGGTCATGAGTTTTTCTCCCCGTAGGTCTTGAGAACGCCGACGCAACTTATCCCGTCCGCCCCCCCAGTTCAACGGGCGCGGCGATCACCCGGTGACGTGCAGACACGCTGCCGCAAAGCGCAGGCCGATGAGCGTGAGGTGCGGCTCGACGTGCTCGATCTCCTTGGTGAGCGGCGCGATCCGCGCCGCGAGCCCGCCCGTCGCAACCACGTACGGCGTGCCGCCGCCCGGCCACTCGGCGCGGATGCGCCGGACGATGCCGTCCACGGCATCGACGGTCCCGAAGAGGATCCCCGCCCGCAGGCAGTCGTCGGTGCGCCGGCCGATCACGTGCTCGGGCGGCGTGAGGTCGATGGCCGGAAGCTTGGACGCCCGGCGCGTGAGGTCGTCCGCCGCCGTGCGCAGTCCGGGCGCGATCACGCCCCCCAGGAATCGGCCGTCGGCGGTGATGCAGTCGAAGGTCGTGGCCGTCCCGAAATCGACGACGATCGTATCGCGCTCGTACAGGCGCGCGGCGGCCAACGTGTTCACGACGCGATCCGCCCCGACGCTCAGCGGCTCTTCGACGTCGAGTGTGAGCGGCAGGTCGCTCGCGGGCCCGACCTCCACCGGCACGACGCCGCACGCCTCACGCACGCCGTCGGCGAACGCGGCGGTGACGTGGGGGGCCACCGACGCCAGCACCGCGGCATGCACGCCGTGGGTGGAGCGGCCGCCTTGCGCGAAGAAGGCCGTCAGCGTCGCCGCCCACTCGTCGGGCGTGCGGCCCCCCGACGTGGTGAGCCGCCAGTGCGCCTCGAGCCGCTCGCCCGCGAACAGCCCCGCGGTGATCTCGGTGTTGCCGATGTCGATCGCCAGCAGCATCCCGGTTCCCTTCCTCACGCCGCGCGCACGCTGCCGCCGACGACGCGCTCGGTTCCGCCGACGGTCTCGACCAGGAGGGCGCCGTCCGGCGCGATCCCCCGCGCCGTCCCGGCCAGCGGCTCGAGCAACGCCCGACCGTCCAGCCAATCGTAGCGCGCGTACGCCTCGCGCTCCGCGTCGTTCAGCGTCGGGGCGTAGGCGAGTTCGTGCAGCCGGGGCACCAACGCCTCGAGCACGGCGAGACGCGTCATCCCCCTGACGTGGTCCTCGAGGACCGTCGCGGTGGCCGCGATCTCTTCCGGCAGCGCGCCCCGCACGTTCACGCCGATCCCGATCGCGATCCAGCCCGCCGCGCCCGCCTGGCGCGCCTCACATAACACACCCGCCGCCTTGCGGTCGGCCAGGATCACGTCGTTCGGCCACTTGAGCCGCGCCGCGCAGCCGAGCGCGCCGAGCGCTTCCGCCACCGCGAGGCCCACGCGCAGTGCCAGGACCCCGCTTTCCAGCGGGGACTCGGGCCGTGCGATGTAGCCCAGCCATACGCCGCATCCCTTGGGACTGTGCCAGTACCGCCCCTGTCGGCCCCGCCCCTTCACCTGCTCGTCGGCGAGCACCACCGTCCCGGCCGGCGCCCCTTCCCGCGCGAGCTCGTGCGCGAGGTCGAGCGTGCTCGTCACCTCCTCGAGACAGAGGAGCCCGGGGGTCCGGAGCCGCGCCGCGAGCTCCGGGGCCTCCACGCCGTCGTATCTCATTGCCCGATCGTGCGCTCGTAGAGGCGCTCGTACAGCGGGACGACGTTCTCCGCGGCAAACACACGCGCGCGCTGGACCGCCGCCTCGCGCGTGCGCCGCAGGCGGGCGTCATCGGTGAGGAGCTCGATCGCCGCCTCCGCCATCGCGGCGGTATCGCCGACGGGCAAGAGACGGCCCGTCTCGCCGTCCACCACGACCTCCGGGAGTCCGCCCGCGGCACAGCCGATGACCGGTACGCCGCACGCCATCGCCTCGAGCGCCGCGAGCCCGAACGATTCCGCGGCCGTCGGAAAGAGCAGCAGATCCGCGGAGCGCAGGAGGTCGGCCACGGCGTCCACCTTGCCGAGAAACCGCACGTCCTGCGCGACGCCGAGCTTGTCCGCTTCCGCCTCCGCGACGGGACGGTCCGGACCGTCACCGACCATCACCAGCACGGCGGGCATCTCCGCACGCACGGCGGCGAAGACCCGCACGACGTCCGCCACGCGCTTGACCGGCCGGAAGTTCGAGATGTGCATCAGCACCTTCGTGCCCGACGGTGCGAAGGCGGGCCGGGCGCAATCCTTGGTGGGCGGGTAGTACTCGGAGAGGTTGATGAAATTGGGAATCACCTCGATCGCGCACCCCATGCAGCCGAAGGCGGCATACGTCTCCTCACGCAACCATTCGGACACCGCGGTGACGGCGTCCGACCGCTCGATGGAGAAGTTGGTGATCGTGAAGAACGACGACTGCTGACCGACGAGCGTGATGTCGGTGCCGTGCAGCGTCGTCACCACCTTGAGATCGCGCGCCGGCTTGAGCATCTCCCGCGCGAGAAAGGCCGCGGTGGCGTGCGGCACGGCGTAGTGCACGTGCAGCACGTCCAAGCCTTCTCGCAGCGCGATCTCGTGCTGCTTCACGGCGAGCGCCAGCGAGTAGGGAAAGTACTCGAACAGTGGATACGCGCCACTCAGATCCACCTCGTGGAAGTAGACCCGCTCGGCGAAGCTCCGCAGGCGGAAGGGCGACGCGTAGGAAATCACATGCACGTCGTGGCCGCGGCGGCCGAGCGCGAGCGCCAGCTCGGCGGCCACGGCTCCCGATCCGCCGTATGTCGGATAACACGTGATCCCGATCCGCATCAGCGTTCTCCGTTCGATTCGCGCCAGCGCGCGACGATCGTCCGCGCGAGCGCCGCGGGTGCGTCGGTCGCGTCGAGCGTCAGCACGCGATATCCCACGAGCTGGTGGCGGAACCACGTCTCCTGCCGCTTGGCGTAGCGGCGCGTGGCGGCGGCAATCTCACCCGCCAGACGCTCCGACGGAAGGTCCCCGGCCAGGTGTCGCACGATCTCGCGGTATCCCACCGCATCGAGTCCCGGCGCGCCCGCCGCGATGCCGCGCGCGAGCGCGGCGCGCACTTCGTCGATCCAGCCCGCCGCGAGCATCCGCTGGAGGCGTGCCTCGATCCGCTGATGCAGCACGGCGCGCGGCACGGTGAGGCGGACGTACCAGGGCTCGATCACGCCCTCGGCTTTCGCGTGCGCCTGCCACCACGAAAGCGGCCGGCCGGAGAGGAGCGCGATCTCGACCGCGCGGGCCGCCCGCTGCCGGCCGCCCGCCGTATACCCCGGATCGAGCCGGGCGGCCCAGCCCCCCACCCGCTCGAGATCGCGGAGCCAGCTGCGCAACGCGTCGCGGCGTTGGGGATCGAGCGGCGGCTCGCGGAAGAGCCCGTCGGCGAGTGCCCGCACGTAGAAGCCCGTGCCCCCGACCACCACCGGCTGCCGCTCGGCCGGGAGCTCCGCCAACCAGCGTGCCGCGTCCCGCGCGAAATGCCCCGCGCTATAGCGCTCACCGGGATCCACGAGATCGATTCCGACGTGCGGGACCTTCGCGCGCAGCGCCGCCTCGGGTTTGGCCGTCCCGATGTCGAGCCCGCGGTAGACCTGCCGGGAATCGGCGGAGATCACCGTTACGGGCCACACGCGGGCCAGCGCCGCCGCGACGGCGGTCTTGCCCACCGCCGTCGGCCCCACGATCACCGGCACCCATCGCTTAGCTGCGCCCAAAGCGTCGCTCCAGCTCGTCCTTGGCCAGGTGCACGATCGTCGGGCGACCGTGCACGTCGTGCGGCGGGAGGGTGCACGCGAAGAGACGCCGCAAGAGCTCGCGGATCTCCTCGGGCTCGAGGTGCTCGCCCGCTTTGACCGCGGCACGACAGGCATACGTCGCCGCGAATCGCTCGAGCCGATTGTGCAGACCGCCGAAGCGCCCCCGCGCGAGATCCGCCACGACCTCCTGGAAGCACCGTTCCGCGTCGAACCGGCGATGCGGATTGGGCACGGCGTGGACCGCCACCGCCGCGCCGCCGAAGGGCTCCGCCTCGAACCCGATGGCGGCGAGCAGGGGGCCATGCTCCTCGACCGCCTCGAGCTCCCGCGCCTCGAGATTCACCGTGAACGGCAACAACAGGTGTTGGGCGCCGCTCGCGCCGCTCGAGAGCTGCGCCATCGCGCGCTCGTAGAGCACCCGTTCGTGCGCCGAATGCTGATCGATGAACGCGATGCCCTCCGGCGTCTCCATGACGAGGTACGTGTTGAACACCTGGATCACGTCCGCACCCAGCGCGGGCGCCGCCTCCTCGAGCGGCGCGAAGAGCGAGGCCGCGGCCTCGTCCGGCAGGCGGTGCGGTCCCGCCCCGGGCGTTTCGACCGCCGCGTCCGTCCACGGCGCGGGCGACGCCGCCCGGAACGCCGGACCGCTCCCCATCTCCGCCGCCGAGCCGATCCCGCCCAGCGCGGCACGTACCGCCTCTTCGACCCCGCGCTCGATGCGGAACTTGTCGCGGAAACGGACCTCGAGCTTCTGCGGATGCACGTTCACGTCCACGGCGTCGCCCGGCAGCTCGAGCGCGAGAAAGACCGATGGCCGTGCGCCGGGATGCACCGCTCCCCGGTATCCCGCTTCGGCCGCCCGCACCACGAAGGGATCCCGGAAGGGGCGCCCGTTCACGAACAGATAGGCCTTCCGTCCCGTTGGCCGCGCGTCGGCGGGACGCTGGATGAACCCGCGCACCGACATCGCGCCGTCTCGCCACTCGACCGCGAGCAGTTGCCGCGCGAGCTCCGGACCGAACAGCGCGGCGATCCGCTCCGCGGTGGACGTCGTGCGCGGCGCGTCCAGCAGGACGCGCCCGTCGCTCTCCAATCGAAACGACACGTCGAGCCGGGCGAGCGCCAGCACCGTGACAGCCTCCCCCGCCGCGCGCGTCTCCGCCTGCTGGGCCCGGAGAAACTTGCGGCGCGCGGGCGTATTGAAGAAGAGCCGTTCGACCGTCACGCTCGTGCCGGCCGTTCGTGCCACCGGCTCCACGCCTTCGAGCCGGCCGCCACGCACGACCACGCGTGTCCCCATCGCCTCGCCCACCCGTGCGGTTTCGATCGCCAGGCTCGAGACCGAGGCGATCGCCGCGAGCGCCTCGCCCCGGAACCCGTAGGTCGCCACGCCGACCAGCTCGGCGGCCGAGTGGATCTTGCTGGTGGCATGACGATCGACGGACAACACAGCGTCGTCGCGCTCCATCCCGCTCCCGTCGTCCGTGACGTCGATGCGCCGGCGCCCACCACCCTCCAGGGAAACGACGATGTCGGTGGCGCCGGCGTCGAGCGCGTTCTCGACCAACTCCTTCACCACCGACGCGGGGCGCTCGACCACCTCGCCGGCGGCGATCTGGTCGGCGACCGTATCCGGAAGAATCGCGATGCGCCCCATCAGAGCCGCACCACGTCCGTGGTGAGCACCCATCCCTCTTCCCCACCCTGGCGCACCAGCATCCACGCGCCGTCGCGCCGCACGATGACCACCGCAGACGCGGCCACCAGCGAGTGCGGGGCCGCGGCCACACCCGTCGGCGCATCACGGAGCGGCGCGCCGTCGGTCAGCACGATCGCGATCGGGCGCGCGTAGCGCCGCCCGAGCCCATGGCCCACGATGGCGAGTGCCGCCCCGGCGATCAGCAGCGCGATCCCCCATCGGCGGCGGACGGGCCGGATGAGCGCGAGCCAGCCGAGGAGCCAGAGCACGGCGGCCGCGAGCAGTGCCTCGACCGGCCGGATCGGCGAGACCGCCGTGAGCGCCGCGCTCCCGGGATCCTCCGGGAGCAGGGACAGCGCGCGGCGGATCGCCTGATCGCGCGGCGCGAGACGCGCGGCACGGAGCCACGCGACGCGCGCCATGCCGTCCTCCCCCGCGCGGTAGAGCGCATCGCCCGCGTTGAACCAGTGCGCGGCGACGTCCGGCTGCGCGCGTGCCTGGGCCAGGAAGCTGTCCGCCGCCGTGCGGAACGCCCCGGCGTCGTACAGCCGGCCGCCGGGCGATCCCTGGGCGGCGAGCCGGCTCGCCCCCACGGCGAGGGCGAGGAGCGCGACCCCGGTGAGGAACCGCCGCCGCCCGGCCCGATCGCCTTCGCCCGCCAAGGCGCGAAGCACCTCGGCGACCTCGGCCGCCAGCTCGTCGGCATCACTCGCGCCGTCCACACCGAAGACCGCCTGCCGGAGGCGGTCGCGGACGCGCACCGCGTGCTGGGCGAGCTGGGCCTCGACGCCAGCGGCCCGTAGCGCGTCCGCCAATCCGTCGCCCTCTCGATGCTCCACGTCAGGTACGAGCCCGGCGAGCGCCGTACGGAACGTCCGGTCGAGCGCATCCAGCGAGCCGTCGGGAAGGGGGGACGGCGCCCGCCGCACGCGCCGCGGACTCCGCCGGCGCCGGACCATCAGAGTGATGAGCCACAGCAGCGGCGGCGCGAGGAAGACGACGAGCCATATGCGCTCGCTCAGGTGTCCGAGACGGATGAGCACGCTCGGCGGCGCGGGCGTCATCAATGGCGGCGGTGACGGGCGCGGCTCGACCGAGACGGCACCCGGCGGCGCCACGATCCGCACCGCCGACGCACGGGTCGTCTCGTAGCGACCCGCCTCCGGCTCGTAGTACGCGTAGCGCGGGCCGGGGATCGTGAGCGTCCCTGCGGAGTCGGCGACCACGAGATAGGTGAACTTCTTGATGCCGCCGATCATGCCGGCGGTCGTCTGCACGGTGGACGTCACGTCGCCCGGGTAGATCCGGAGTCCCACCGGCCACGCGATCGTCGGCGCGGGCCACAGCGACACGTTGCCCGTGCCGCGCAGGGTCGCCGTGATCGTCACGGCGCCCCCCGGCCCCACCTCGTGCGCCGAGGCGCTCATGTCGAGCGTGAGTCCACTCCCGGTCGCGCCCGTGAAATCGGCGGGCCGCCCGCGCGTCGGCAGCCCGGATGCCGTGATCGTGAAGCCGTGACTCACCACCTCATGCTGCAGCTCGCGGCTCAGGAACGACGTCGTCACCGGCAGGACGTACGAGACGGTGCCGGGACCGATGTGCAACGGGCCGCCGCTCACCGGGAACAGCACCTGGTGGCCCACGAAGAGATCGTACCAGCGGCCAGCCACGCGCCGGCTCGCGACGATGCCGACCGGTGTGTTCTGGTCGTACGTCCAGGCGCCTTCGATCGCCGGCTCCGTCAGGGTGGGCGGCGTGCGGAGCTTGGCGCGCAAATCCCGCGGGAACCACGCGCCCTCGACCAGATCCACTTGCTGACCGATCGTCGGTCGCTCCGGCACGGCCACGACCTGGAGCATCACCTGGTCGGCGCCCACACCCGGCGACGGCAGGTGATCGATCAGCGCCTGCACGCGCGGCGAGAGGCCGCGGGACGCGGCCGTCGGTGGCGCGGCGATGCTGATGCTGATCGGCACGCTCTCGCCGACCTCCTGGTCCTGTACCGCGCGCACCGCGCCGATCGTGCCCGTCCCCGCGCGGACGGGGGTGAGCCGCAGCGTGCGGGTCACGGTGCGTTGCGGCTGCCCGTCGATGATCCGGACCTCGGTCGCCTCCCGCGACTCGTCGAGGCGCAGATTCTCGAGCTTCGGATCGCCGATCTGCACCGGCCGCGTGCCGTCGGAGCGCACGCGAACGGTCACGGTGACCACGTCACCGACCAGCACGTGATTCCGATCCACCGTGACGGTGATGACCGGCTGCTGGAGCGCGAGCACGAGCACCGCGACGAGCGCTACCAATCGGGCCCCGCACTGGTGGTCCGCGCCGGCCCGCGGCGCGCGTTCTGCTCCTTCAGCGTCTGCCGCTCCTCGGCCGCGATCGACTGGAGAATCTGCTCGGCCTGCGCGCGGGAGAGCTGGGGCAGCGCGCCGGGCGGCGGGTTCGGCTGTCCCGATCCCCCGCCCTGCGGCGGCGGCGGACTCCCGCCGCCCCCGCTCGGCGGTGGGGTCGGGACGAGCGCGAGCTCGTAGTTCCACTTCGCCGCGCGATCACCCGGGCGGAGCAGGAGCGCGTTGCGCAGCGCGCGACGTGCGTCCTCGAGATGCGTGTCCCGGTGCGCCGAGTCGGACACCGCGAGGCGAAGGTCGAGGAGGCCCAGATTGTAGAGCGCGCGGAAACGCACCGTCGGATCGAGCGACTTCGCCGCGCGCCCGAGCGCGGTTGCCGCGAGTTTCGGGGCGCCCACGGCGAGTGCCGCGGTCCCGGCGTTGTACCACGCGGTATCGGTCCCTCGCGCCTGGGCCCGCTGGAGATAGATCACGGCGGCCGCTCCCAGATCGCCGCGGCGCCACGCATCGGCGGCGTGATCGGTCGGCCCCTGCGCGCGGAGCGCGGGTGCGCCGAGCATGAGGAGGAGTCCGGCGAGCGCCGCGGTACGCCGCGTGAGCGTGGCCAGGAGCAGCAGCAGCACCGCCACGAGCGCCGGGATCCACCCACGCGGCACGTCGCTGGAGGTGGTGGTCGTGCTCTGCGGGATCCGCTTGTAGCCCGCGACGAAGCGCCGGACGGCACCGGCCTGGTCGTCGAGGCCGGCCGGCACGAGTGCCCCCTCCGCCGCGTCGGCCACGGCGGTGAGGATGTCGTCGCGACGGGACGTCCCGACGGTCTGTCCGTCGGCATCACGCAAATAGCCGGTGAGCGAATCCGCCGCATTCCGCACCGGAATCGGCACCGGCGTCACGCCCCCCTCGGCCACGAGGATCAGATGGATCCCGTCGCGCTTGAGGGCGCGCGCCGCATCCACGATGTCCGAGAGCGTGTCGTGCGCTTCCCCGTCGGTAAAGACCACGAGAATCCGATCGGCGACCGAGTTGTCGGCGAGGAGCAGTCCGCGTCCCTGACGCAGCGCGGCGGCGAGGTCGGTCCCCTGCGAGCTCGTGATGTTGGGGTCGAGCCCGCCGCTCATCAGCTCGAGCGCGCCGACGTCGCCCGAGAGGGGGGAGAGGATGAAGCTCCGGCCCGCGAACGCGATCAGACCGATGCGATCGCCGCGAAGATCCTGCACCAGGCGCCTGACCTGGATGCGTGCCCGGCCGAGCCGCGACGGCTGGGCGTCCTCGGCGAGCATCGAGCGCGAGACGTCCACCGCCACCACGAGATCGAGCGCGCGCGACTCGGCCGTGACGGTGCGGCGCCCCCAGCGTGGTCCCGAAAGCGCCACGAGGGCGGCGAGTGCCGCGAGTCCCACCGGAATCGCCCCGAAGCGGTTGGCGCGCCGGGAGCGCTCGCCCAGATCCGCGGACCAGCGCGCGGCATGCCGTACCCGGACGCGTCGCGCCCACAGCGCGAGGCCCGCGAGCCCCGCGGCGACCACGGGCGCCACGTAGAGCACGATCGGGGCGTCGATCGTCATGGCACCCGTACCACGGCCGTCGCGCCGAGCACGAGCTCGATCGCGAGCGCGCCGAGTCCGATGAGGAGCGGCAGCCGGTAGGCCTCCTCGAACTGCGTGTACTCGGTGACGCGCACCGGGGCCTTCTCGAGCTGATCGATCTGGCCGAAGATCCGCCCGAGCGCCGCGCCGTCGGTGGCGCGGAAGTAGCGCCCGCCCGTCTGATCGGCGATCTGGCGGAGCAAGCCTTCGTCGATCTTGACCGGCATCGTCTGAAACTGCAGCCGGCCCTCGGGCGTTCGCCCGACTGGAAGACGCGCCTCGCCCTCGGTGCCGACGCCGATCGTATAGATGCGAATCCCGAACGCCTTGGCCGCCTCGGCGGCGGTGCGGGGATCGACGCGGCCGGCGTTGTTCTCACCGTCGGTGAGCAGCACGATCACCTTCGATTTCCCCGGTGCCCCGCGCAGGCGGTTGGCCGCGGTGGCGATCGCCGTGCCGATGGCGGTGCCGTCGTCGAGCTCGCCCACGCGCAGGTCGCGGATCGCCTGCTCCACCACCGGATAGTCGGTCGTGAGGGGTACACGCGTGAGCGCTTCACCCGCAAAGGAGACCAGACCGATCCGATCGTACTTGCGCCCCGCGATGAAGTCGATCGACTTCTGCTTCGCCACGTCCAACCGATTGGACGGCGTGAAATCCTCGGAGAGCATGCTGCTCGAGACGTCCACCGCGAGCACGATCGCGATGCCGTCGCTCGTGACCTCCCGTTTCGCCTCGCCCACGCGCGGCCCCGCCGCCGCGAGAATCCATGCGCCGAGGGCGACGCTGCGAAGCGCCACCGGCAGCTCGCCGATCCAGCGGCGCCGCTTCGCGACCGGTGCGATCGGCGTGAGATCGCTGTACCGCGCGGCCGGATGCCGCCGGTGCGTGCGGAGCCACCACCACGCGGGAATGGCGAGCAGGAGGAGCAGCAGGAGCGGGCGCGCGAAGCTCACGACGCGGGCTCCACGGTTGCCGGCTCCGCGCCCGCGCCTTCCACGAGCCACGCGAGCAGCTCCTCGGTTTGCTCGACGAGCTCCGCCGCGTCATCGGCGGCGAGCGGCGCGAACCGCGCGCGGTCGAGCGCGCCGAGCATCTCCCGGAGATCGCGGAGCGGCCAGCCGGGCCGTTCCGCCTCGAGCACGACGAGGAGCTCGTCCGTGGCGAGGGCACGCGTCGCGTGCGGCACCAGCCGCTCGATCCCCGCGCGCAGGCGTTCGGTCGCGACCGCCGCGACGGCGCGCGGCTCACCCGCGGCGAGCCACCGATCGATGGGCGGCGCGGGGACCGTGGGCGGCGGCCCGGCGGGGGCAGGTGGCCGGCCGGTGCGGAGACGCCACGCCCACCATCCGGCGAGGAGCATGATCGCGACCGCGAGCGCGAGAATGAGCGGCGCCGCACGCCGCACGGGCCGGAGATACGGCCCCACCGAGGCGCGTGGCGCGGCGTGCCCGGTATCGGGCAGGACCGACACCACGTCCACGAGGGCGGAGTCGCCGAGCACGGTGGTCGTCGCACCGCTCAGATCGATCACCTGCACCGGCGGCATCGCGATCGCGACCTCGCCGGTCGCGAACGGCGCGATCGTGTAGGTCACGGTGAAGCCGCCGCTGTCCGCCTCCACGACGGGCGGGGCGAGCGGCGTGATCCGATCGTTCGCCGCGAGCGGTTCGGGACGGAGCGTCGCGCCCGCGGGCGCGGGGATGCGCCGCGCCAGCCGGACGGTGTCCCCCACGGTCACGCGGGCGGGCGTCGCCTGCCACCCGGCGCCGGGGCCTTGCGCCGCCAGCAGGGCGAGCGCGGCGAGCGCGATCATCGGCGCAACCGACGCGCGCGCGCCGCGAAGGCCTGGCGGAGCGACTGCGCGTACGGCCGATCGGTGAAGAGGGCCACCTGATCCACGTGAGCCGTCGCGAGCGTCCGATCGCGCGCGAGGCGGCGCTCGTCGGCGGCCACGGCCAGCGCGAGCCGCTCGTGCGCGTCGCTCGTATCCACGAGCGCGCGCGCCCCCGTCTCCGCGTCCTCGAGCTCGATCCACCCCGCCTCGGGGAGCGTGTATTCGCGCGGATCGTCGAGCGTGATCGCCACGACGTCATGCTTGAGCGCAAGTCGCTGGAGCGGTCCTTCCCAGCCCTGCGCCCGGAAGTCCGAGAGCACCACGACGATCGCGCGATGACGGAGCAGACGCTGGGCGTGCATCAGCGCCGCGGCGAGGTTCGTGCCGCGGCCGGAGGGATGGTATGCGACCACGTCGCGAATCACGCGCAGCGCGTGCGGGCGGCCTTTCCGGGGCGGCACGACGCGGTCCACCCCATCGGCGAAAAGGACGGCGCCCACCCGGTCGTTCTGGCGGGCCGCCGCGAGCGCGAGCACCGCGGCCACCTCGACCGCGAGATCGGCCTTGCGGCGGGGACGCCCGAACTCGACCGAGCCCGAGCGATCGACGAGCAGGAGGAGGGTGAGCTCCCGTTCTTCTTCGAAGGTCTTGACGTAGGGGGTGCCCATCCGCGCCGAGACGTTCCAGTCGATGGCGCGGTAGTCGTCACCGTGCTCGTAGGCGCGGACCTCGGCGAACTCGATGCCCTGCCCCCGGAACACCGACCGGTACTCGCCGGAGAAAAGCGACGTGACGAGCCGGCGCGTCCTGAGCTCGATCAGCTTGACCTGACGCAGCACGTCGGCCCCAACCGCGCGGGTGGGCCCGGTCACGGGACGTTCACGGCCTCCAGGACTTTCGCGATCACGACATCCGGCGAGACGTCTTCGGCCTCGGCCTCGAAGGTGAGGAGAACGCGGTGGCGCAGCACGTCGGGCGCCATCGCCTTCACGTCCTCCGGCACCACGTAGGTCCGCCCGCG
>DATFMZ010000186.1:0-35823 GCA_035266665.1 Gemmatimonadales bacterium
CTCGACGGCTGGATCTGGGCGCGCTCGGTGCACGCGGATCGCGGGCGCGGGTTCGATCTCGCGGTCTCGGCGCCCAATGGCGAGAATCTGCGGGCCGCACCGAACGGCGCGATCGAAGCGCGCCTCCTCTCCGGGTTCCTGCTCAACGAGGTGGAGCGCGACTCGGGATGGGTGCACGTGCAGCGGAGTGGGTGGATCTGGGGGCAGTCCCTCGCGCAGGTGAACGACGACTCGGCGCCCACGGCGTCGACGTCGACCTCCGCGTCCGCACCGGCACCCGCGGCCCCGTCGCCGACCGGCCCGAGTCTAGATCGCGCGGTAGTCGGACGCCGCGCGGCCGTGCTGGTCACACCCACCGGCGATACGCTCGCGGTCCTCGGTCAGGACGCGTCGGCCACCGTGTTGGCCCGCACCGGCGATTGGGCGCGCGTCAGGCTCGAAGGGTGGGTACGGACGAGCGACTTGAGCCCCGCGAACGACGGCGTGCTCCGGGGAGTGAGCGGCGCCGAGGTACGCGCGCGCCCGAACGACTACACCGGGCGACTGCTCCAGTGGGACCTGCAGTACATTTCTCTGCAGAATGGCGACGACATCCGGCGCGACATTCCGGCGGGTCAGCCGTACATGCTGGCACGCGGGCCGCTGCCGGAAGTCGGGTTCGTGTACGTGCTGTTGAACGCGCAGCAACGGGCGCGCGTGGCGGGGCTCAAGCCCCTGACCACCGTGACCATCATTGGGCGGGTCCGCACGGGCCGGTCCCAGTACCTCGGGAATCCGGTGCTGGATCTGGTCGACCTGTCGGTGGCGAAGCCCTGAGGACGGTACGATGAACGAGCTGCTGCTCAAACGGATCACGCGGGCCCTCGAAAACCTCGGGGACGAGCAGGGATACCGCGTGCTCGATTACGTCGAGTTTCTCGAGTCGAAGTACTCCACCGGGACACGCCCGCCCTCGCTCCTCGAGCGCGTCGCGGCCGGCGTCGAGGACACGCTGCGGGCATCGCGCATTCCGGTCGCGGCGATCCGGGGCACCATGGGTGCCGTGGACTCGGCCTCCCGCATGATGGAACGCCTCGCGCAGGCGGGCCGTGCCGCCGCCGACGAGCTCGGCAAGAGTGTCGCGGAACTTTCGGCCGCCCAGGCACCGCGCCCCGATGAGCCGTCGCGGGACTCGGTGACCGACGGGGAGCCAAAGGAACAGCCGCCGGCGTCCGCTTGATTCCCGGTTCCCGGCGGACTAGTTTCTGCCATGGAACCACCGACCCCGTTTCCCGTGACCCGCCCGGCGCTTCGCGCCGGGCGGGTCACGCGTTTCTTGGAGTGCGTATGAGCAAGCTGCGGCCCGGTTACGGGCTCACGTTCGACGACGTCCTGCTGATTCCCCGCCACTCGACGATCCATCCGCGCGACGTGAACATCGGCACCCGCTTCACCCGCGCCATCGGCCTCAACATTCCGTTCATCTCCGCCGCCATGGATACCGTCACCGAATCGGCGATGGCTATGGCGATCGCGCGGGCGGGCGGCATCGGCGTGATTCACAAGAACATGACGATCGATCGGCAGGCGGCGGAGGTGGATCGCGTCAAACGCTCCGAGAGCGGGATGATCCTGAACCCGATCACGCTCGGCCCCGACCGTCCACTGCGGGAGGCGTCCGCGCTCATGGCGCGATTCAAGATCTCCGGCGTCCCGATCGTGGACGATCACGGGAAGCTCGTCGGGATCATCACGAACCGCGATTTACAGTTCGAGCGCCAACTCGACCGCCCAATCCGGGAGGCCATGACGAAGGACGGGCTCATCACGGCCCCGCTCGGCACGACCCTCGACGAAGCGGAGCGGATGCTGGGCGAGCACCGGATCGAGAAGCTCCCCGTCGTGGACAAGGACGGCACGCTGCGGGGGCTCATTACCGTCAAGGACATCTTCAAGCGGCGCCAATATCCCGGGGCCAACAAGGATGAGCACGGCCGGTTGCGGGTCGCGGCGGCCGTCGGCGTCTCCCAGGACACGCCCACGCGCGCCAAGGCGCTCCTGGACGCCGGGGTGGACGCGCTGGTCGTGGACTCTGCGCACGGACACTCACGAGGCGTGCTGGACACGTTGGCCCGCCTGCGCGAGGCGTTCCCCGACGCACAGCTCGTGGCGGGAAACGTCGCCACGACCGAGGGCGCCAAGGCGCTCGTGGAGCGTGGGGCGGACGCGGTGAAGGTCGGGATCGGGCCGGGCTCGATCTGCACGACGCGGGTGGTGACGGGCGTCGGGATGCCGCAGGTCACGGCCATCGTCGACGCCGTGCGCGGGGCGGGGGACGTGCCGATCATCGCCGACGGCGGGATCAAGTACTCCGGCGACGCCGTCAAGGCGCTCGCTGCCGGCGCCGCGAGTGTGATGATGGGCTCGATGCTCGCCGGCACGGAGGAGAGCCCCGGGGAGAGCTTCCTGCTCGAGGGGCGGCGCTACAAGATGGTGCGCGGCATGGGCTCGCTGTCGGCGATGCAGGACGGTTCCGCCGACCGCTACTTCCAGGAGGGAGATCTCAACCCGCAGAAGCTCGTGCCCGAGGGGATCGAGGCACGCGTGCCGTACAAGGGTCCCGTGGGAGATGTCATCTACCAGATGGTGGGTGGAATCCGGAGCGGGATGGGCTACTGTGGCGTGTCCACGATCGCCGGGCTGAACTCCGAGACGGAGTTCGTGCAGATCACCTCGGCCGGTCTCCGCGAGTCGCATCCGCACGACGTCGTGATCACGCGCGAGGCGCCGAACTACAGCGCCTGACGAATGTTGCGTCGTTCCCACCGCGCCGCGCTCTACGTGCTCGCGAGCCAGGTGTGCTTCTTCGCGATGCTCGCCGTCTGCATCCCGCTCGCGCCGCGGGCCATCCGGCATCATCTCGGCGTGAGCTACTTCGGGACGAATCCCACCACCGTCCCGCCCTATGTAATCGGGCTGCTGCTCACCGGGTACTTCCTGGTCAAGGCGGCGCACGCGCTCCCGCAGCATACCGCCCCGTTTCGAACGCTCAGCGAGATCCTGCTCATCCTGGCGATCCTCGTCGTCGGCGTCTGCCTCACGCCGTACTCGGTGGATGCCGTATTCGACTGGGCGCACGTCACGGCGAGCATGGTGCTCTTCATCGTGGAGCTCGGGCTCGCCATCTGGCTCGTCGCGGGCCCCTGCCGGGGTACGCGTGCGGCCGGTCTCCTGGCGTTTCAGGTGGGTGGCGCTCTCATCGCGTTTCTCTCCGAGCTCCGCATCGTGCATCACATGCTCTTCGGGGAGACCCTGACGCAGCTGGCGTTCGGCGTGCTCCTCGTGCGATGTCTGTGGCGGATGACGAGCCCGCTCGCCGACCAGCCGATGCCGCACGCGAGCGGCTGAGCACCGCGCGGCGACGCCGTGTGGGCAATCGGCCGACCTGGCTGTATGTTCCTGCCCATGTCGCCCAGACCCGCCGGTGTTTCGGCCGCCCGCCGTCGCGGCGCGCGCGCCGTGCTCGACGCGATCGAGCCGGGCATGCGCGTCGCGCTCACCACCCATGTGAACGCCGACGGTGACGGGGCGGGCAGTGAAATTGCGCTCTGGCTGCTGCTCACCGCGTTCGGTGCGAAGCCGACGATCGTCAATCCCACGCCGTTTCCCGACCGATACGCCTTTCTGCTCGACACCGCCCCCGGTGCGGATCGCTCCAAGCACGCCAAGAAGGAGATTGCGCGCGCGGATCGCGTGATCGTCCTCGACATCTCCGATCTCGGCCGTCTCGGACATCTCGCATCTCATGTCGCGGGCGTCACCGTGCCGGTCGCGTGTATCGATCATCACGCGAGTGACGGCACCCTGCCCGCCGGACCGCGGCTCGTGGATCCGACGGCATGCGCCACCGGGGAGCTGGTGCACGACCTCGCATGCACCGCGGGCTGGGCGCTCACCGAGCCGGTCGCGCGGGCGCTCTACGTGGCGCTCCTCACCGATACCGGCGGATTCCGGTTCAGCAACACCTCCCCGCGTGCATTGCACGTGGCGGCGAACCTCCTCGAGGCCGGGGTCGATCCCGAAGGGATCTACCAGCAGGTGTATGCGAGTGCGCCGGAAGGACGCGTCCGTCTCACCGCGGAAGTGCTCTCCACGCTGGTCGTGGAGATTCCGCCCGGTCTCGCGTGGGTGACGGTGCCGCCTGGCGCGCTCGACCGCCACGGCGTGAGCAGCGAGGAGCTCGAAGGGATCGTCGAATTTCCGCGCTCCATCGACGGCGTACGTCTCGCCCTCCTGTTCCGGGAAATCAGTGGCGGGCGCGTCAAGATCTCGTTCCGCGCCAAGGGCGACGTCGACGTCGCCGCACTCGCCGGAACGTTCGGCGGCGGCGGACACCGCAAGGCCTCCGGCGCCTCGCTCGAAGGATCCCTCGCCGAGGTGCAGGCGACCGTGCTCGCCGCGGCGCGCGCGACGCTGGGATAGCCGCGGTTGCTCGGCCGTTGGCCGCCTTCGTACATTTCGACCCCATGCCCAATACCCTCGAAGCCCGCGTCGCCGGCGCACTGACCAACGTGCGGAACGCACGCCTCGACAACGACGTGATCTCGGCCGGCATGGTGCGGGATCTCGTGGTCGGCGAGGACGGTGCGGTCTCGTTCACCTTCGTACTCGGCCGGGACGATCCCGCCGCCCTCGTGCGTGAGGCCCGCCGCTCCGTGCAGGAGCTCGAGGGCGTGACGGGCGTGCGGATCAACGTCGTCGAGCCGTCGGGCGAGGCGGGATCGCAGGGACCGCCGGGAACGGAGCCGGCGCGCCGCGCCGCGCCGCCGCAGATGCCGCAGCCCGCGGACCCCGGTGCCCTGGGCAAGGTGATCGCGATCTCGAGCGGGAAGGGCGGGGTCGGGAAGTCGACCGTCGCGGTGAATGTCGCCGTGGCACTCGCCAAGGCGGGGCGTCGCGTCGGCCTGATGGACGCCGACGTCTACGGCCCCAACGTGCCTCGGATGCTCGGCGTGACGGACCGGCCGACGGTGGCCGGGAACAAGATCGTCCCGCTCGACGCCTATGGCGTGAAATTCATCTCCCTCGGGCTCCTCATCGAGCGCGATGCGCCGGCCATCTGGCGCGGCCCCATCATCACCAAGGTGATCCAGCAGTTCTTGCGGGACGTGCGGTGGGAGACGCTGGATTATCTGATCGTCGACATGCCGCCGGGCACGGGTGACGCGCAGCTGTCGCTCGCGCAGTCGATCCAGCTGACCGGCGCCGTGATCGTCACGACGCCGCAGGAAGTGGCCATCGGCGATGCGCTGCGCAGCGCCAAGATGTTCGAGCGCGTCGGCGTCCCGGTGCTCGGGATCGTCGAAAACATGAGCTTCTTCGTCTGCCCGCATTGCGGCGAGCGAACGGAGATCTTCCTGAGCGGCGGCGGACCACGGCTCGCGGAGGAGCTCGGCGTGCCGCTCCTCGGCCAGATTCCGCTCCAGGCGGCACTTCCCGACCTCTCCGATGCGGGCAAGCCCGTCGTGGCGGCGGACGCCGACTCGGCGGCCGGGAAGGCACTCACGGCCGTGGCGGAGCAGGTGCAGGTACGCGCCCGGGCGAAGTCGATCTCGCTCCCCATCCTCTCGGGGTGAATGCGATGGGCGGCGCGCCGCTCGTCACCCTCCTCACGGATTTCGGCATCCGCGACACGTACGTCGCCGAGATGAAGGCGGCCATGCTCGCCGTCGAGCCGACCATTCACTTCGTCGACATCACGCATGAGGTGACCCCCGGCGATGTGGCGGGGGCGCGATACTTTCTCGAGCGGATCTGGTGGCGATTTCCGGAGAAGACGGTCCACTTGGTGGTCGTCGACCCCGGGGTGGGGACGGAGCGCCGGGCGATCGCCATCTCCCATGCAGGCCATGGCTTCGTCGCACCGGACAACGGCGTGCTCGGCGCTGTGCTGGATGGTGCCGACGCCGTCGAGCTCACCATCCCGGAAGACGCCTCCCCGACCTTTCACGGTCGGGACGTCTTCGCGCCCGCGGCGGCGCGTCTCGCCGCCGGCACGCCCCTCACGGCCCTCGGCACACCCTGCGTGGACGTGGTACGGCCCGTCGTCTCCCGTGTGCGCCACGACGACGACGTCGTGATCGGCCACGTGTTGCACGTCGATCAGTTCGGCAACCTCGTCACCGATCTCCCGGTGCCGGACCGGACGGATATCGTGCTGCACGTGGGCGGGCGCGACGTCACGCCCATACGCCGGACCTTCGGCGACGTGGCCTTCGGGGAACTGGTGGCGTACGTGGGTTCCGCCGGCACCATCGAGGTCGCCGTGCGGGACGGTTCGGCGGCGCGGATGCTCGGGCTGGGCCGGGGGGCCGAAGTCCGGGTGATGCCGCGCGAGCCCTAGGCCGCCGCCGTCGCGGCGAGGGCCTGTGCGGCGCGCTGGAGCCGCATGCGCGCTTCGGCGGCCACCTCCCTGAGCTCGGCGTCTCCCTCCATGCCCGCGGTCGCCATGAGCGCCTCGGGATTCCCGATCCGCACCAGGGATCGGTCCTCGCCCGCCGCCTCCACGGTCACATTGCACGGCAAGAGCAGGCCCACGTCGGCGCGGTGGGACAGCGCACGATGCGCGAGCGGCGGATTGCAGGCGCCGAGAATCGCGTAGCGGCGGAACTCCACCCCGATCTTTTCCTTCAGTGTTCGGTCCACGTCGATGCGGGTCAGAATCCCGAATCCCTCGGCCTTGAGGGCGGTGCCGACCCGATCGAGGGCCGCCTCATACGGCACGGGGAGGGCGACGTCGAACGAGAGCGTGCTGGACATGCGGAGATCCCCGGTCTGAGCTGAGTGTGCCTGTAGTCTCACGCCCGGCAACTTAACGCATCGTGAAGGCCGTGCGTCGAGTCGCTCAGGCTCGGGAGCAAAACGACCGCCCCGCATGCGCGGGGCGGTCGAGGGCGTCACACGGCGGCACCCAAGCGACTCATGGCGTCGCGCCGACCCACCGAATTTCCATCACTCCCATCGTCGTGGAGACGTTCAGCTCGAGATGCGCGGCCGCCGAATCGTAGCCCGTCGAGTAGTAGTCGCTCCCCCGCTTCGTGAAGCCGGGCCGGTCTGTCGAGGACAGGAAGCGCTCTTCGTGGAGTCGCACGCCGAGGCCGCGTGGAAGGGTGATGCGCACCTTGGCGAGGCCCGCCTTGATGCGGACGTTTCGCGACGTCCCCTTGGGCCAGGATCCGCTCAGGTCCAGATCCACGGAACCGATGCCGGTTTCCACGGAGAAGTCCGCGCACTGCAGGTTGCCGAGCTGATCGCCGATGAACTCGGCGGCCCCGACCTTGATCGAAAAGCTCGAGCACGTCCCCTTGGTGGGCGACGAGACACGGAGCGTATCCGCGCTGGCACCCGTCTGAATCTCCGCGCGGGAGAGCGTGAGGCCGCCCAGATCCATCGCCGCGACCGCCGCGCCGAACTTGAGGTCCAGCGCGAGCGGCACGTCGGGATCGAGCTCGAGATAGAGGTGCTGCCTGCTGCCGTTGCGGTAGTGAACGTCCCCGTGGTTGTCGCTGCCATCGATGCTGGCTTCGAGCGCGTGGGTGGTCGGATCGTAGGTCACCGTCGGAGTGAACTTGTCGGCGTCGTACAAGAGGTCCGCGCGGTAGAGCTGGCCGGCCGGCGCGGCCTGGAGGCCGAAGTGTCCGACCGCGAATTCGACGTGCACCGCGAGGCTCGCCTCGCCGGTCGCACGTCGCGCCGACGTCATTTGCTGGTACGTCTGTGCAGACGCCGGCACGACGCCGACGCACGCCAGCGTGACGACGACGGCGAGGACGCGGCGCATCACTGATCCGTCTTTCCGGCCAGCCACTCACCGGTCGAGAAGGCGGGCTCGGTCTCGGGCCACGACGAATCGATCAGCCTCGGCGCATAGCGTCGTCCGAACGTGCCGCGCAGGCCGCCCCGCGTGAGGATCATGGCGCCGAAGCCCGTGGTGGCGAACGCCCACGTGAGCGTGATGGCCGTCCACTGGAGGATAGTCCCGGCGACCGGCACGGGGCCCAGCACGATGGCCGGGAGCCAGATGGCGAGCAGGATCGCGACGCCGTAGGCGAGACTCAGCAGCGTGCCAAACCCACCGGTCTCCGACCGCTTCTGTCGCTTCTGCATGAAGCCCAAGCCGGCCACGCGTGCGACGGCCAGATACCCGCCGATGAATGCCGCGACCACCGCGAACGCGAACGCGACGGCGGCCGGCACCACGAGCACGATGCCGACGACCGTGAGGGTGAGGCCGACGATTACCGCACCGAGGGCCGGAATCAGGAGGGGCTGGGCGAAGAGCCCGACGAAGAACGACCGGGCGAGCGACGTGCTCACCGTGTCGGCGACGACGTCGAGCTGCCGCTCCGCGAAGAAGCTGACCCCGAACCCGATGCCGCCGAGCGCGACGATCGTGCCCAGAAGTCCGAGGAGCCCGCCCCAGACGGAGCCGATCGGTGACGCGAACTGCGCGGCCTGGTCGCCCCGCACGCGCGCCGCGTCACGCAGGGCACGCTGGACCTCCGGACGCTGCATCGCTTCGCGCACCTGCTCCGCGGCGGCGCGGGCGGCATCGATACCGACGCGCGCCGATTCGACGCCCGCCACGACGGGTGCTGCCGGCACGGCCGGTGCTACCGCCGCCGCCGGTGCGGACGGGGGTGCCGGAACGGCGGCCACCTTGGGCGTTGCCACTCCGGCGAGCTTCGCCTCGATGGTCTCGAAGGCCGCGCGATCGGCAGGGGCGACCCCGTCGGGCTTCCATTGCTTGAGGGTCGCGACGAACTGATCGGTCGTGAGATCCGTGCGCGCCGCCATCGCGCGCCACGCCTGATCGAGCGATCCGCCGGCGACGTAGTGGCCGACGACCTCTCCGTTCACGGTGAGGTCACCGCCGCGCAGTGCGATCCGCAGGGACGGCTTGTCCGCCAGCTGAAGCTCGATGCGCGCGCCGCTCCGGCCACTCGAGGCGGAGTACCCGACGACCTGGGGCGCCTGCGCGGCGAGCGAGCCCGCCCAGAGCGGAGCGATCAGGAAAAGGGCCGCGGCGGCCCGGCGGTTAGCGTGCAACATGTGAGACGTTCCTCGTGTGTGCGGGCGTGCGGGCGAGCCGCCAGAGCCCGACCGCGCTCAGCGCGGCGATACCGAGATAGCTGGCGACGAGTACTTCAAGCTGCATTCCCGTGGCCGGAAGCGCCCCGAGCAGCCACGTCCAGGCGGCGTGCAGTTGCGCGCTGGTCGCGGCGCTGGCGGCGGTCCAGATCGGCCCTGCCAGGTTCGCGATCGCGGCTTGGCTCAGGGAGCGGGTGCGCACGGCGACCGCAAGGGCAACGCCCCAGGTGGCGGCGGTGACGACCGAGAACGTGGCGAGCATTCCCCAACCGCGCGGGCCGGTCACCCAGCCCTTGGCCCACGCTCGAACCCGGAGGAACCAGAGCGGGTACGGGATCCGCACGTGGCGGAGCACCCGTTCCATGAACGTCGCGCCGGGCACGAGCATCGGGAGGCCCGCCAATTGGCGTTCCAGGGCCGGATCCTCGGCCGGATTGTTGGGGAGATTGTGCTCATCCGTCATGGTGCCATCCCTTACGAGAGGATGTAAGCCAGGTTTCAGTCGCGCACCGGCCCCAGGAGCTCTCTGAGCTCCCCACGGGCGCGATGGATGTAGGTCTTCACGGTTCCCAGCGGGAGTCCGAGGATTTCCGCGATTTCTTCGTACGGCCGACCCTCGACGTGTCGCAGAATGATACAGGCACGATATTCGGGTCGGAGTTTCCCGATGGCCGCTTCGATCTGCGCGCCGAGCTCTCGCGCTTCGATCTCCTCCAGGGGGGATTCTCCGCCGGAACCGATCTGCAGGGCGGTGGCGGCTTGGCGCTCGGGGGTCACGGCGTCCGGCGCTCCCTCCAGCGAGAGGGTGTCGAGCTCCTTGCGCCGCAGCTGATCGATGGCGGTGTTGTTGGCGATCTTGAAGATCCAGGAGGAGAACTTGTGCTCGGGACGGTACGTGTCGATCGCGTTCAGGACCTTCACGAACGTCTCCTGCGCGAGATCCTCGGCGGTCTCGCGGTCGCGCACCATCCGATAGATCAGGGAGAACACGGGGCGCTGGTACCGCCGGATCAGCTCGCGGAACGCCGACTCATGGCCTTCCTGCGCCCACGCAACGACATCGGCGTCGGCGGCGTCGGCAAGCTCGTACGGGACCGTCATCGGCGGGTGGCCGGTGAACGTGATGCAGCTTGCGACGCGTTCACGCGCGCCGGTATCTTACGTGCCCATGCCACCCGCGCCGTCGAAGACTCCCCTCACGGACGGCGACGCGAAGCGGTCGTACGTACGAGAGATGTTCACGGCCATCGCGCCGCGCTACGACCTGCTCAACCATCTCCTCAGCCTCAACGTCGATCGGTGGTGGCGCCGCCGCGCAGTGCGCCGTCTCGGATGGGAGCGGGCGCCCGACGGGATCTTCCTGGATGCCTGCGCCGGCACGCTCGACCTCGCCGCGGAGCTCGCGGGGCAGACGGGCTTTGCCGGCCGGGTGGTCGCCGCCGATTTCGTGGTCCCGATGCTCGAGCTCGGCCGGGGCAAAGCGACGCGGGTGGACCCCATCGGCGCGGATGCGCTGCAGCTCCCATTCGCAGAGGGATCGTTTGCCGGAGCGACGGTCGGATTCGGCGTGCGGAACCTCGCAGATCTTCGGGCCGGCCTGGCGGAGCTCAAGCGCGTGGTGCGGCCCGGCGGCCGTGTGGTGATTTTGGAATTCACGACACCACGCAACGCGGTGATGCGCGGCGCCTTCGGCCTCTACTTCCGCCGCATTCTCCCGTTCGTCGGTCGCGTGGTCTCCAAACATATGACCGCCTATACGTATCTGCCAGATTCGGTCGAGCGCTTTCCCGCGCCCGACGCGCTCGCCGCGATGATGCGCGCGGTGGGCTTCGCGGACGTGGGCTACGACATGCTCACCGCGGGCATCGCCGCCGTGCACTGGGGGATGGTATGACCGCACACGGTCCTCGGGATGGGACTCGCCCCACGCGCGCGCGACCCGCGCCCAAGCCGCGCGGCGGTCCGGCCCCACGGCGGCGGCCTGCACCGCCGAGTCCACCACGCCATCCGGTGAAATCTCCCACGCCGAATCGGCGGGGCTACTGATATGCGCGTCGGCGTGATCGCGGACACGCACGGCCAGTTGCGTCCCGAGGTGTTGGAAACGTTTCAGGAGGTGGACCGCATCCTGCACGGCGGCGATATCGGGGGCGAGCACATCCTGGACGCTCTCGAGGCAATCGCTCCGGTGATCGCGGTCTACGGGAACACCGATGGCGCGGCCCTTCGCGCGCGGTGTCCGCGAGTCGCCGCCGTCGAGATCGACGATCTCAATTTCGTCGTGACGCACGGCGATCAGTTCGGCTCGCCCACGCCCGGTGCGCTGCACGAGGCCTATCCCACCGCGGACGTCATCGTCTTCGGCCATACCCACCGGCCGCTGCTCGAGCTGGTGGACAAGACGGTCACCGTCATGAATCCTGGCGCCGCCGGCCCACGCCGGTTCGATATCCTGCCGTCGGTGGGGATCATGGAGCTGGAAGCGGGATTGCCCCCACGCGCGCGGTTAGTGCCGCTGACGGGAGACGGGAGACGGGAGACGTCGTAAGCTGAACCCATTCCCCCGTGCACCGTGCACCGTGCGCTCTGCTCCCTGCTCCCTGCTCCCTGCTCCCTGCTCCCCGCTCCCGTCACACCCGTCCCGTCACCAACACGAACATGTACGCGACGAACCCGGCGAGGAGTACGACACCATCCCGTCGCGTGATCCGCCGGCCCCACAGCATCATCGGGAAGAGCACGACGGCGAAGCCCAACATCACCCAGTTGTCGATGTTGATCGATCCCTGGGTAACGGGCACGGGGACGATCAGACTGGTCACGCCGAGGATGGCCAGGACGTTGAAGATGTTCGAGCCGATGATGTTGCCGAGCGCGATGGCCGGCTCGTTGCGCCGGGCCGCGATGACGCTCGTCGCGAGCTCCGGCAGGCTCGTTCCCATCGCAACCACGGTGAGGCCGATGACCCGCTGCGAGATCCCGTACTCGGCAGCCACGGCGACCGCGCTCCGTACCATCAGCTCCGCGCCGCCCGCGAGCAGCGCGATGCCCACCAGCACGATGGCGATGTATTTCCCCCACGCCCGCGCGACGCCGCCGGAGTCTCCGGCGAGCCGGCTCACGGCGCGATCGAGCTCCGCGGCTTCGTCGGGTGCCATGTCGCTGCGGGCGAGCCGCACCATGTAGACCGTGAACGCGCAGATCGAGAAGAAGAGGAATGCACCCTCGAGCCGGTCGATCACACCGTCGCGTGACAGGAGCAGCACGATCCACGACGCGACCACCATGAACGGGTACTCGAGCCGGATCGTCTGGCGCGTCACGGGGATGGGTCGGATCAGCGCCGTGAGCCCGAGGATCGCGCCGACGTTGAAGATGTTCGATCCGATCACGTTGCCGTACGAAATGTCCGTGGCGCCGCGCGCGGCGGCGCCGAGGCTCACCGCCATCTCGGGCATGCTCGTGCCCATGGCCACGATGGTGAGTCCCACCACGGCCGCGGAGATCCGCGCCAGCAGCGCGAGGCGAATGGCCCCCTCCACGAGATAGTGGCCGCCCACCGTGAGGACGCCCAAGCCGACGGCGAAGATGAGCGCGTGGGTCAGCACGGGACCGGTCCGTCCGCGAGCCACCGCTCCATCGGCAGGGTGTGGCGCAGGGCGGCGGGATGGCGGCGGAACCACGAGAGCAGGAGGAGCGTCTCCTCGATCGCGGCTGGCGGGATCGGTCCGGTGGACGTTTCGGGACCGACGTGCTCCGTGACGAGCGCTCGGAACGCCTCACGCTCGATCGGGGTGCGTGGCGCCGGTGCACTCGCGCGGACGGTGGCCCGCTTGATCACGTACGCGCGGTCATCACCGTGGCTCCCGGCGTCGAGGTAGACGAAGCTCAGGGCGTCGATCGCGGCGCGCGCGCGGTTCCCGGCCGCGAAGAGCCACTCGAGCGCGTCGAACCGATCGCGCCACCGGGTGGCACGCTCGAACGCCGAGGCGGCGCTCGCCTGCTGCATCTCCCCGATGATACGGTCGAGCGGCGCGATCGCCCGGCCCTCCAGAAAGGCGATCGCCGTTTCGACCGCGGCACCGTAGCGCTCTTCGTCCACGAGCCCGGCGCAGGGGCCGAGACAGGTGCCGAGCGGATGCCGGATGCATGCGGCGTGGCGCGTCTCCGTGAAGAAGTCCCGCTGGGCGGCGTAGACGATCGGCATCGTGAGCGCGCAATCGCGGAGCCCGAGCAGATCATTCAGCACGCGGAGCGCTTCGCGGAGGCGGCCGGGAGCCGGGTAGGGGCCGTAGTGCAGGATGTCGTCGCCCGACGGCGCCGCGCCCGCGTAGAGCTTCGGGGCGGGACCCCGAGAGAGCTTCACGAAGGCCAGCCGGCGCGGGCGGTTCATCTGCACGTTGAAGACCGGCCGATAGCGTGTGATCAATCGGAGCTCGGTCAGATGCGCGGCGAACTCCGACGGCGTGTAGTCCCAGGTGACGTCGGCCGCCGCGTCGAGAATGCGCGCGGCCTTCTGGTCGGGGTAGCGCGCGCGGAAATACGACAGGAGGCGGGCGCGCAGGCGCTTGGCTTTGCCCACGTAGATCACGGCGCCGGAGGGGTCGAGCATGCGGTAGACGCCGGGGCGATCTTCGGCCAGCGCGTGGACCCGGCGTTTCAGTCGGGTGGAGTCGGCGAGGGGGAGGGCGAGCCCGCTCAACTCCACCCGCGCAACGATCGTACGAAGCGATGCAGCTCGAGGAACTTCTCGTATACGATGACGCCCTTGCGCTTGCGTCCGAGCTCCGCCAGGAGCTCGCGCATGCGCCCGCGGCGCGTCACGTACATCCGGAACGTCTCCGCGAAGTCCTCCTGCGGATGCGTCGCGGCGTACGCGGTGACGAAGTCGGGGTGGGTGGTGCTGATGCGGCGGCGTTGGAAATCCACCCAGGTATCGTCGGTGACCCGATAGGCCTTGTTCACCTCGCCGAACGTGCGGGCGAAGTCGGGTGTCCGGGTCCAGCGCCAGTGGTGGTACAGGAAGCTGTGACCGAGTTCGTGGCAGATGAGCCCGACGAGCATGGACCACGGGATCTCGTCGCGCTTGCGCCGGCCGACCACGTAGACCTGCTCGATCTCGACGATCTTGGGATACTTGGGATCCACGCCCGAGACGCCGGGCCGCAAGAGGATCCGGTAGTTCCACTGTTTCACGCGTGAGACCAGCAGGAGCCGGTTCACGCGGCGGAGGGCACGAGGGATCAGATCCTGGCCCGTCGCGTCGCTCCCGCACCACGGGCAGTGGTTCATCCAATCGTCGACCCCGCGGTCGCAATGCGGGCACGACCCCTCGAAATCCTCGTCTTCCCACTCCTGTTCGGCGCCGCACCACGGGCAAAACGCCATGGGGTACTCCACCCCGCCGCCGCATCCGGCGTCACACCAGGCGCTGAAGTGGAATCCCTTGGGGGCCTTGAGCGGTGTCTCGCTCGAGACGCCGTCCTCGTGGATGTCGGCACCGCACCACGGGCAATAGGAGGCGAGGTCCGAGACCACCCAGCCGCAGCGGTAACACTCGGCGCCGGTCATGTGGAATTCGTCGCGCCATACCTGCTTCCGGCCGCAGTGCGGACAGAACCGCCAGTAGCGCTTCAGCTCCTCGCCGCAGGTGCAGTGCGTTTCCGGACGCGGCGCCGCGGGGCGCCGCTTAACGCGCCGCGTCATCTCGGCTCAGCGCTTCCCGCACGATGTGCTCGATGAACTCGTAGTAGTCCATGCCCGCCTTCTCCGCCGCGTTGGGCGTGTCGTGCCCGAAGCTGATGTACGGGTTCGCGTTCGCCTCGAGGACCCAGACCTCGTTGTCGGAGGTGAGTCGGAGATCGAACCGCGCATAGTCCCTGAGCTCGAGCGCACGGAAGGCCGTGCGGCAGATCGCGTCGATCCGCTCACGCGCGATCTGCGCGATCGGTCGCGCGAACACGTTCTTGATGCCCTTGCGGTCGCGGTACGGTACGTCCCACTTCGCGAGCCGCGTCGCGATGCGCTCGACCGGCCGGGTCTTGGCCTTGTCGAACGTCATCTCCACGATCGGGAGAATCTCCAGATCGTCGCCGTTGCCGAGCACGCTCACGTAGAGCTCCCGCCCATCGAGGAACTCTTCGACGATCGCCGTCTGTTGGAAGCGGTCGTGGACGAACCGGACGCGCTCGGCGAGCGCATCGGCCGATTGCACGACGGAGGCCTGGCTGATGCCCACCGACGCGTCTTCCTCGAGCGGCTTGACGATCATCGGGAACGCGAAGTCGGGCGGGGTGACGGGTTCGCCGGCCCGATAGGTGACGAATCCCGGGACCCGGATGCCGTGGAAGGCGAGGACCTTCTTGCTCGCCGCCTTGTCGCGCGTCAGGAGGAGGGCGAAAGGCGGGCTCCCCGTGTAGCGGTATCCCTCGGCTTCCAGGACGCCGGCGAACACGTAATCGAGCGTTGCGTCCTCCTGAAAGCCCTCCGCGCAGTTGAAGACCAGATCGGGGCCGAAGTCGGCGAGGCGTTCGAGGAGATGGGGAAAGTCGTCGTGCACGCCGACGAGCCGCACGTCATGACCGTTGGCCATCAGGGCTTCCGCGACTTCGTACTCGGCTTCCTCGACGTGGGCCTCGACCTCCCGCTTGAAGTCCGCGTCCTCCCATCCCTCCCACGGGGTGTCGAAGACGACGGCGACCTTCACGGGCGGCCCTGGCAGCGCCAGCAGAAGGTGGTCGCGCGCCCGTCGATGGCGTGGGTCGTTGCGAGTCGCGCACCGCAACGAGGACATGGGTCGCCCCCGTGGCCGTACACGTGGAGCGCGAACTGGAAGGAGCCGGGTTGCCCGGTCCCGGTGCGATAGTCGCGCACCGTCGTCCCGCGCGCCGCGATCGCCCGGGAAAGCACGCCACGCACGGCGCTCCAGAGCTGTGTCGTCTCGTCGGTGCTCAGACGGTCCGCGCGGCGCGACGGATCGATGCGCGCTTCGAAGAGCGCTTCGTTGGCGTAGATGTTTCCCACTCCGGCGATTCTCCGTTGATCCATCAGCACCTTCTTGATGGCCTGGCGGGTGCCGCGGAGCCGCGCTCTGAATCGCGGGACGTCGAAATCCGGGTCCAGAGGCTCCGGGCCGATCCGTGCAGTATAGGTCGACCAGCCCGGTTCATCCAAGAGCCAGATGGTGCCGAGGCGTCGGACGTCACGGTAGACGAACGTGGCGCCGCGGCCGATCGATGCCTCGAGCACGGCGTAGCGGCGCTCCTCGGCGGTGAGCGGGCGCGTGTTGACCAGCAGGGATCCCGTCATGCGGGGCTGAATCACGAGCCGGTGTCCCGTGTCGAGCGCAATGACCGCATGTTTGGCGCGCCGGCTGACGCCGGTGACGCGCGCGCCGTTCAGCGTCCGGAGCAGCCGCGGGCGCGTCACGTCCCGCAGGACGTCGGTCTTTCGGAGGCGAATGTCGGTGAAGGTACGGCCGGTGAGGCGGGGGGCGAGATCGCGGACGATGGTCTCGACCTCAGGGAGCTCCGGCACGCGCGACCTCCCGCCAGGCGATGTCCCGGCGCCACGCCTCACCCTCGAACCGGACGGCTTCGGCGAGCCGTCGGCTCCGGACGGCGGCCTCGGCCACGGTGGGCCCCAGGCCCGTGGCACACAGCACGCGCCCACCCGCCACGCGCAACGTGCCGTCGGCGTCGCGCGCGGTGCCCGCCTGGAAGAGGATGGTGTGTTCCGGCGCCTCGCTGGGGAGCGTGATCTCCGCGCCCTTCTCGGGCGTGCCGGGATACCCGCGCGCCGCGAGGATCGTGGTGACCGCGGCGCCGCGGGCCGGCACCACGCCGGAGGCGGGGGACCACCGCTCGCCCGCGCCGATCCGCCAGAAGTGCTCGAGGAGGTCGGTCTCGGCAACGGGGAGCACCACCTGGGTCTCCGGATCGCCGAGCCGGCAGTTGAACTCGACCACCGACGCCGCACCGTCGGGCGCGATCATCAACCCCGCATAGAGGACACCGGCGTACGGCGCGCCGTCGGCCGCGAGCGCGCGCAGCGTGGGGCCGAGAATCTCGCGCTCGATGCGCGTGACCAGCCCGGAGGTCGCGAGGGAGACTGGTGCATAGGCGCCCATCCCGCCGGTGTTCGGCCCGGTGTCTCCCTCGCCGAGCCGCTTGTGGTCCTGCGACGGCGGGAGGATGAGCGTCCGCTCGCCGTCGGTGAGCGCGAGCACGGACAGCTCCTCGCCCTCGAGGAATGCCTCGACCACCACCTCGGCGCCGGCGTCACCGAAGCGGCCCTCGAACATCGCCGTGGCGGCCTCGCGTGCCTCGCGCCGCGTCGCGCAGACGATCGCCCCCTTGCCGGCCGCGAGGCCGGATGCCTTGACGACGAGCGGCTCGGGATGGCCGTCGATGTACGCACGCGCGGCCGCGACGGTGGTGAAGGTGCGGGACGCGGCGGTGGGAACGCCCGCGCGGGCCATCAGGTCCTTGGCATAGGCCTTCGAGGCCTCGATGCGCGCGGCGGCCGCCGACGGCCCGAACACGGCGCGCCCGGCGGCACGGAATGCATCGGCCAGCCCTGCGGCGAGCGGGCCCTCGGGGCCGATGACGGTCAGATCGACGTCGTGTTCGCGGACCGCCGCCAGGAGACCGGCGTGATCGGTGACGGCGATGGGAAGATTGGTGCCGACGGTGGCGGTGCCGGGGTTGCCCGGGGCGCAATACATTCGGGCCGTCGGCGCGAGGGCCCAGCAGAGGGCGTGTTCCCGGCCCCCGCTGCCGACGACGAGCACCCTCACTTCGCTGGGGGCTCCTTGAACGCTCGGCCGAACGCCTCCGCGGCGCGCTTCGCCGCGCCGGCGACCTGCTCGGCGACGTCACGGACCTCTTTGCCGTAGTGACTCGCCGCGTCCATCACGTCGTCCCCGTAGGAGCGTTTCCGCGCCTCCTCTCCCCGGTGGACGTATTCGCCGCCGACGATCGTGTCGTACGCCCCCGAGGTCACCCAACGCTGCAGCTCGGCGGCGCGAAGCGTGGTAAACGGGTGGGTCATGCCGAGCGTGTTCAGGATCTTGTAGATCGCGTCGAGCGGCCCGCCGCTCTCCTCGTATTCTTTGGCCTGCTCGAGGAAGACCTCGAGGCTCGTCTCACCGAGGTCGCGCTCGCGGCCGCCGGCGAGCTTGAGGAAGATGCTCGTGGCCGGCCGCTGGTCTTGCGCGACGAGCAGGCCCGCGCGATCGGCCGAGAGCTCGCTCTTCCGGTACCACTCGAGCAGGGCCAGCTTGATCGGCAACAGCGCGATGCCGGCGAGGAACGGGAGGTTCTGAAACCCCAGCTCCAAGAGCAGGATGGTGATTGTTCGGTAGAGCGCGTGGCCGCTCACGACGTGGCCGAGCTCGTGGCCGATCAGGACCCGTAGCTCGTCGTCATCGAGCAGGTGCAGGGTGCCGGAGTTCAGGACGATGAACGGGTGCTCGAAGCCGACGGCACTCGCGTTGACCATCGGCGTCTGGGTGACGAACAGCTCCGGGACGTCCTCCCAATCCATCGTCACGCAGGCTTCGGTGAGCAGCCCGTGGAGCTTCGGAAACTGGCGCGGGCCGCACCGTACCGCGTTGGCCTGGAAGAGCAGGCGGATGCCTCGCTCGCCGAAGAAGCCGAAGATGCGTTTGACGGCCTCGTCGAAGCCGGGCACCGACCGGAGCGCGTTCAGGGCGGCGCGATCGGCGGGGTGCTCCCAGGCATCCGGCGAGATCTGGGTGAGAACGGTGCGCGGGCGCGCGGCGGGGGTGCCGGTCCCTCCGGTCATGACTGCCTCCGGAAACAGTAAAGAGTTGCGTCGTGCCTCTGCTTCCGATCCGTACGCAGGCGCGGGAACCCGGTTTCAGGGCTCACGGTCACGCGGTCTCGGCCTGCTGGAGCGCTTGATCGAGGTCGGCGACGAGATCGTCGGTGTCCTCGACCCCCACCGAGAGACGGACCAGGCCGTCGGTCAGCCCCATCGCCTCGCGCATCGCCTTGGGGACGCTCGCGTGCGTCATCGAGGCGGGATGGCCGATCAGGCTCTCGACGCCGCCCAGCGATTCCGCCAGCGAAAAGATCTTCGTGGCCGACACGACCGCGCGCGCGCGGGCCAGGGATCCGAGCTCGAGGGAGATCATTCCGCCGAACCCCGCCATCTGGCGGCAGGCGAGGTCGTGCTGCTCGTGGGTCGGAAGCCCAGGGTAATACACGCGTTGCACCGCCGGGTGCTCGTTGAGCCAGGCCGCGATCTTGCGCCCGGACGCATCGTGCTGGCGCATGCGGAGGGCGAGCGTCTTCGTGCCCCGGAGCGCGAGCCAGCAGTCCATCGGGCCGGGAATGCCCCCCGACGCGTTCTGCAGAAACGCGAAGCGCTCGGCGAGGTCGTCGCGATTCGTGAGGACCATGCCGCCCACGATGTCGCTGTGGCCGTTGAGGTATTTCGTGGTGGAGTGCAACGCGACGTGCGCGCCGAAGCTCAAGGGGCGCTGGAAGTAGGGCGTGGCAAAGGTGTTGTCGACGACGAAGATCAGCTCGTGGCTCGCGGCGAGCCGGCCCGCCATCGAGAGATCGGTGAGCCGCATCATCGGATTCGTCGGGGTCTCGATGAACAGCATCTTCGTCCGCGGCGTGATCGCCGCCTCGATCGCGTCGGCGGTACGGGTGTCCACGAACGAGAACGAGATGCCGAGATGCGAGAAGATCTGCGACATGATGCGGTGGGTGCCGCCGTACACGTTCTCGCCGCAGATCACGTGGTCGCCGGCCGAGAGGAGCTTGAGGACGGCATCGGTCGCCGCGATCCCGGACGCCCACGCGAAGCCGTGCCGCGCGCCCTCGAGGGCCGCGACGTTCCGTTCCAGCGCATCCCGGGTCGGATTGCGGGTCCGCGCATACTCGAACCCCTTATTTTCGCCGAGACCTTCCTGGACGTACGTGGACGTCTGGTAGATGGGTGGCATGATGGCGCCGCTCATCGGGTCGGGGCGCTGCCCGGCGTGGATGGCGCGGGTGCTGAAGCCGAACGGGAGGTCTTCCTCGAATACGCGCGTCATAGACGTCTCAAGTAGCTGTGGTGGCGGAACCTAACCCACCGGCGAGGGGGGCGGCAAGCGACCCGCTTGAAGCGCCGATCATCGCGCGCTACGTTAACCGCGTGCAAGCTGAACAGGCGCTCACCTGCCTCGTCGTCGACGACCAGCCCCGTCTCCGCTCCGCGCTCAGCCGATTTCTCCAGAATATCGGCTACCGGTGTCTCGAGGCGGAGTCGGGCCCCGACGCGATCCACGTGCTCGAGAACGAAGACGTCGCCGTGCTGATCTCGGACATTCGGATGCCGGGCATGGACGGCCTGGAGCTGTTGCGGGTGACCCGGCGCCGCTGGCCCGATCTCGCCGTGATCATGGTGACGGGCGTGGCCGACGTCGAGACGGCGGTCGACTGCCTGCGCGTCGGTGCCGTCGATTATGTCATGAAACCCTACCAGCTCGACGAGCTGCAGGCCCGGGTGGCGCAGGCGGCGGAGAAGCGGCGCCTGGTGCTCGAGAACCGGCGGTACCAGTCGCAGCTCGCGGATCTCGTGCGCCAGCAGGCGGTCCGCATCGAAGAGCTGTTCCTCGAGGGCATTCAGTCCATCGTCCACGCCCTCGAAGCGAAGGATCCGTACACGCAGGGGCACTCGGCGCGCGTGAGCGCCTACAGCGGCGCCATCGCGCGGACGATGGGGCTCGACGACGAACAGATCCAGTTGATCGAGCTCGGCGCGGAGCTGCACGACGTCGGGAAGATCGGGGTGGACGACACCATCCTGAACAAGCGCGGCCGTCTGACCCCCGAGGAATACGCGACCATCATGGAGCACACGGTGATCGGCGCGCGCATTCTCGAGCCGCTGATGAAGAACGCGCCCACGGCGCTCAACGTCATCCGCTCGCACCATGAACGGGTAGACGGGCGGGGGCTGCCGGACGGTCTCGCCGGTGCCGCGATTCCTCTCGAGGCGCGGATCGTCGCCGTCGCGGACGCGTTCGATGCGATGACGACCGGCCGGTCGTACCGTCCGGGGATGGCGCCCGCGGATGCCTTCCGGGAGTTGCGGACGGAGACCGACACCCAGTTCGACGCCGCGTCCGTGGAAGCCTTCCTCGCCGCGCATGCGGATTCGACCGCCCTGCCCATCGCCACGCCGGCGTTCGTGCGGCGCCACCTTCCCAGGGGCGTCACGGGAGCCGGCATCGATCTCACTCGTCTCTGATCTCCAGGGCTCCAATGAGCGACACTCTCATGGTCAGCGTGTCCGGCGTGCGTGGCATCGTCGGACGCGATCTCACCCCCGCGCTCGTCGACCGGTACGCGGCTGCGTTCGGTACGCTCGCGCGCGAGGCCGGGCACTCCGCCGTCGTCCTCGCCCGCGACGCGCGCACCTCCGGGCCGATGTTCGCCGCCGCGGCGAGCGCCGCACTCCAGTCGGTGGGATGTCGCGTCATCGATTGCGGCTTGATCCCGACCCCGACGGCGCAGCTCGCCGTCGAGCATCATCACGCCGGGGGCGGGATCGTGCTGACGGCGAGCCACAACCCGATCGAGTGGAACGCGCTCAAATTCGTGGGACCCGACGGGCTCTTCCTCGACCAGGCCACCGCGGCGCGACTGCGCGCACTGAGCGAGGCGGGCGTGGCGCGCGCCGACTGGGCGGGACTCGGCACGGTCACGCACGATCCTGACGCGGTCGGGCGCCATCTCGAGCTGCTGCTCGCGCTCGAGTACGTGGACGTGGCGGCCATCCGGGCGCGCAAGTTTCACGTGGCGCTCGACTGCGTGCGGGGTGCGGGCGGCACCGTCATGCCGGCATTGCTCGAACGGCTCGGCTGCACGGTGACGGCGATGGACACCGAGACCGATGGTCGCTTCCCGCGTGCGCCGGAGCCGGTGCCGGCCAACCTGGGCGGTCTCGGCGCGCTCGTCCGCACGTCGGGGGCCGACGTCGGCATCGCCGTGGATCCCGACGTGGACCGGCTGGCGCTGGTGGACGAGACGGGGACGCCGATCGGCGAGGACTACACGCTGGCGTTCGCGGTGGAGACGGTGCTGCGGCGCACGCCGGGTCCCGTGGTCGTGAATCTCTCCACCTCGCTCGTGGTGGACGACGCCGCGCGGGACTACGGTGTCACCGTGGGGCGCGCACCCGTAGGCGAGGCAAACGTCGCACGCGCGATGCGCGACGCGGGTGCGGTGGTGGGGGGCGAGGGGAACGGAGGCGTGATCCTGCCCGCGTTACATTTCGGTCGGGACGCCCCGCTCGCCGCGGCGCTCGTGCTGGATCTCCTGGCCTCCGGAAACTCGAGCGTCGCCCAGCGCGTGGCGGCGCGCCCCCGCTACACCATCGTCAAGGCCAAGGCGCCGCGGGGCGGGGACGTCCGGGTGGTGTATCAGGCGCTGGGCAAGCGGTTCGCCGACGCGACCACCGACCGGCAGGACGGCCTGCGCCTCGCCTGGGCCGATCGCTGGTTGCACGTGCGCCCGTCCGGCACCGAGCCGATCGTGCGGTTGATCGCGGAGGCGCGCGCGCCGCGCGCGGCCGAGGAGCTCGTTGCGGCGGCGCGCGAGGTGCTCGACGATGAGGGCGCGGCGGCATCGTGAGACGTGGCTAGACTCGACGCAATGGACGTAACGCTATGTGCGGTATCGTAGGATTCATCGGACGACGCGACGGCGCGCGGCTCGTGCTGGACGCCCTCAAACGCCTCGAGTATCGCGGCTACGACTCCGCGGGGCTCGCGGTGGTGGACGGCCGGCAGGTGACGATCCAGAAGGAGCAGGGTCGGATCGCGGCGCTGGAAGCACATATGGCCTCCGGGCTGCCGGCGGGACATGTCGCGATCGCCCACACGCGCTGGGCGACACACGGCGTGCCGAACCAGCTGAACGCGCACCCCCACGGCGATTGCGACAACACGATCGCCGTGGTGCACAACGGGATCATCGAAAATGCCTCGGCGCTTCGGGAGATGCTGGTCCGGCGCGGCCATCGATTCCGGTCGGACACCGACACGGAAGTGCTGGCCCACCTCGTCGAGGAGTTGTACGACGACTCGCTCGCGGACGCGGTCGCGGCCGCGCTCGCGCGCGTCGAGGGGACGTACGGGATCGCCGTGCTCTCGTCACGGGAGCCGGAAACGCTCGTCGCCGCGCGCATGGGATCCCCGATTCTCGTCGGGGTGGGTGACGGGGAGCAGTGGGTGGCGTCCGACGCGGCGGCGCTGCTCGAGCACACACGGTCGGTGGTCTACCTCGACGACGGCGAGATGGCGGTCCTCACCGCGGACGGGTACCGCATCCGCAACGGCGAATCGGCGCGGGTGGAGAAGACCGTGAGCACGATCGACTGGGATCAGGACGTCGTGGAGCGCGGCGGCTACGCGCACTTCATGCTCAAGGAGATCATGGAGCAGCCGGAGAGCATCCGGAACACACTCCGCGGCCGGCTCCTGGAAGACGAGGGCACGGCGCGGCTGGGCGGGCTCAACCTGCCGGCGGAGGAGCTGCTGGAGATCGACCGCGTGGTGCTCACGGCGTGCGGGACGTCGTGGCACGCCGCCCTGATCGGCGAATACCTGCTGGAAGAGATGGCCCGCATTCCCGCCGAGGTGGAATACGCCTCCGAGTTTCGGTACCGCAATCCGATTCTCGACGCCCGCACGCTCGTGGTCGGCATCTCGCAGAGCGGCGAGACGGCCGACACGCTCGCGGCGCTGCGCGAAGCGCGGCACCGGGGGGCGCGTACGATCGGGATCGTCAACACGGTCGGCAGCACCGTCGCGCGCGAGGTGGAGGGCGGGATCTACATCCACGCGGGGCCTGAGGTCGGGGTCGCGAGCACCAAGGCGTTCACCGGTCAGGTGGTGGCCCTGGCGCTGCTCACGCTGCACATCGGACGCCTGCGCTCGATGTCCGTGCTCCAGGGCCGGGAGTTCGTGCGCGCGCTCAAGGCCCTCCCCGATCAGGTGGCGGCGGTGCTGGCGCGCGCGCCGACGATCGAGGAACTGGCCGAGCGATTCGCGCGGGCGTCCAACGCGCTCTACCTCGGGCGGGGCTACAACTTCCCGGTGGCCTTGGAGGGGGCGCTCAAGCTCAAGGAGATCTCCTACATCCACGCCGAGGGGTATCCGGCGGCGGAGATGAAACACGGGCCGATCGCGCTGATCGACGACATGATGCCGGTGGTCGTGGTCGCGCCACGCGATGCGGTGCACTCGAAGATCGTCTCGAACGTGCAGGAGGTGAAGGCACGGCGGGGCCGGGTGATCGCCGTCGTGACGGAGGGCGACGACGAGCTCGCGGAGCTCGTGGACTACGCGATTCCGATCCCCGAGACGCTCGACCCGCTGACGCCGGTGCTGAGCGTGCTGCCGCTGCAGCTGCTGGCGTACTACATCGCGGTGCGACGCGGCTGTGACGTGGACAAGCCGCGCAATCTCGCGAAGAGCGTGACCGTCGAGTGAGTGCGTGAGGGTCGTCCTGCAGCGCGTGCGTCGCGCATCGGTCACGGTCGAGGGCCGCGTCGTCGGAAGCATCGGACGCGGCTTTCTCGCGCTCGTGGGCGTGACGGCCACGGACGGCGAGGCGGAAGTCGGGTGGATGGCCGAGAAAGTCTCGGGGATCCGTCTGTTCGGGGATGCCGAGGGGAAGATGAACCTGGGGCTCGGGGACGTGGATGGTGCCGTACTCGCCGTCTCGCAGTTCACGCTGTACGGTGACGCGCGCAAGGGACGCCGGCCGTCGTTCATCGACGCGGCGGCGCCGGAGATCGCCGAGCCGATCTTCGACGCCTTGGTGCGTGCCCTCCGGGAGCGCGGCGTCCGCGTGGAGACGGGGCGGTTCGGCGCCATGATGGAGGTCGAGCTGGTGAACGACGGTCCCGTGACGCTGGTGCTCGAGCGATGATCGTGCTCGCCTCGCAGTCGCCGCGGCGCACGCGCCTGCTCTCGATGCTCGGCATCCCGCATGAGGTGGTGCCCGCCGATCTCGACGAGACGCCGCGGCCGGGGGAAGCGCCGGAGGCGCTGGCCGACCGACTAGCGCGGGAAAAGGCCCTCGCGGTCTTCGCCGATCGGCCGGACGCACTGGTGCTTGCGGCGGATACCGTGGTGGCGTTGGGGGACGAGATGCTCGGCAAGCCCGAATCTCCCGCGGATGCCGAGGCCATTCTGGCGCGGCTCGGCGGACGCGAGCATCGGGTGATCACGGCGGTCGCGCTCGCCCATCGGGGCGGCGTCGGGGCGCGCACGGACGTCACGCGCGTCACCTTTCGTCCGCTCGATGCGGACACGATTCGTGCGTACGTGGCGACGGGCGAGCCGCTCGACAAAGCCGGTGCCTATGGACTCCAGGGTTATGGGGGGGTGCTGGTCGATCGGATCGAGGGGGACTGCTTCGGCGTGATCGGGCTCCCGATCCGCCTCGTGGCCGATCTGCTGGCGGAAGCCGGCGCGCCCTATCGCTTCGCGCGATAGACCGGCACGGCCTGGGCCTTGCCCTTGAGCTGAATCGGTTCGAGCGCCTCGATCGGCGGGGCGTCCGTGAGCGCCTGGTAGAACGACTCCGACATCAGGATGTCTCCGGGACCCGCCTTCGAGCAGAGGCGCGACGCGACGTTCACGGCGTCACCGATCACCGTGTACTCGAGCCGCTGCTCGCTCCCGATGTTGCCCGCGAAGACCTCGCCGTAGTTGATGCCGATGCCGATCTCGACGTGCTGTCGGCCCTGCTCCGCCCACTTCGCGTTCAACTCCTTCAGGATCTGCTGCATCTCCACGGCCGCCCGCATCGCGCGGTCGGCGTCGTCGTCATGGACGATCGGGGCGCCCCAGAGCGCCATCACCGCGTCGCCCATGAACTTGTCGAGCGTGCCGCCGTGCTCGAAGACGATTTCCACCATCTCCGTGAAGTACTCGGTCAGCAGCCGGGCGATCTCGTCGGGCATCATCGTCTCCGACATCGGCGTGAAGCCCCGGATGTCACTGAAGAAGATGACCACGGGCCGCTTGGCGCCGCCGAGCTGCACCTCGCCCTGTTGATCGGCGATCTCCTGCGCGAGGTTCGGCGCGAAGTACCGCTTGAAGTTCGAGAGCACCACCGCCTCGCGCCGGATGCGGTCGGTGAGCTGGCCGTTCTCGATCGCCACGGCGGCGATGCCGGAGAACGCGATCAGGAACTCCAGGTCTTCGTCATCGAACGAATGCGTCGCGGTCAGATTGTCCACGTAGATGATGCCGAGCACCCTGCCCTGGCTTCCCATGAGCGGCGCGCACATCGCGCTCCGCACGCTCTGCATCATGATGGACTTGCCCTTGAAGCGCTCGTCGGCGGCGGCGTTGTCGGTGAGGATGGCGAGTCGCTCGTCCACCGCGCGGCGCGCGATCGATCGCGGGACGTGCCGGCTGCCGCCGTCGCCGGGTCCGGCCAGTCGGTTCTTCGAGACGCGCGGAATCAGCTCACTCGATTCCTCTTCGACCATCAGGATCGAGACCCGGTCCACGTTCATCACCTGGAACGTGATGTCCACGACCTTCTCGAGGAGGCGGTCGACGTCCTGCAGGCGCGAGAGCTCCTTGGAGATGCCGAGGAGGAGGGAGAGCTTCCGTGCTTGGCGCTCCTCGTCGGACTCGCCTTCGACCTTGATCTGTGAGGCGCCGCTCGCCCGTTGCGCCACCTCCTCCGAGATCGGCCGGTCCTCGACGGGGACGGGCCGCACGATGGTTGCGCTCGGTGCCGGTCCGCTGGCGAAGCCCGCCGGCTCGAGGACGGGCGGCTGGGCCGTCGGCGGGGTCACCGACCGCACCGTGAAGGCCACCTTGCCGAACGCGATCACGTCGCCGTCGCCGGCGCGCGACTCGGTGATGCGCGATCCGTTGAGAAAGGTCCCGTTGCTCGAGCCGAGGTCGCGCACCGTGAGGCCGTCCTCGGTGAGCGTGACTTCGGCGTGGCGCCGCGAGATGGTGGGATCGTAGACGGGCACGTCGCTGGTCGCGGCCCGTCCGACGACGAGCGTCACGCCCGGCGGGACGTCGACCGTCTGGTCGCCGGCGGTGCTGGAGAGCTTATAGGCATTCAATGCGGGAGTCCTCGGCCGGGGAATATATCGTCGCCTTCGGACGTGCGCGAACCGGTCGCGGCCGCGAGGGCGAGCGCGGCGAGGACGGCGCGTGCTTTGCTCTCGGTCTCCTCGAACTCCCGGGCCGGATCGCTGTCGGCCACGATCCCCGCGCCGGCCTGGACCCACGCCCGGCCGCCACGGAGCGTCGCGGTGCGAATCGCGATCGCCGTATCGAGCGCGGCCGCGCCCCAGCCGAGATAGCCGACGGCGCCGGCGTAGGGACCGCGGCGTGTCGGCTCGAGCGCGTCGAGGATCTCCATCGCGCGGACCTTTGGGGCCCCGCTCACGGTACCCGCGGGGAACGCGGCCCGGAGCGCGTCCACGGCGTCGAGGCCGGGCCGGAGCGTGCCGCGGACTTCGCTCACCAGGTGCTGGACGTGCGAGTAGCGCTCGAGCTCGCGGTCGGCCGTGAGACGCACGGTCCCGAAGGCCGCGGTACGTCCCACGTCGTTCCGGCCGAGGTCCACGAGCATCGCGTGCTCGGCGAGCTCCTTGGGATCGTCGCGCAGCTCGGCCGCGAGCGCATCATCGGCCTCGCGCGTGGCGCCGCGCGGTCTCGTGCCCGCAATTGGGCGCACCGTCACCTCGCCATCCTCGACCCGCACGAGCACCTCCGGGGAGCTCCCCGCCACCTGGACGTCGTCGAGCGCCAGGAAGTAGAGGTACGGCGCCGGATTGAGCGCGCGCAGCGCGCGATAGAGGGTGTACGCGTCCCCGTCGAACGCCACGTCCTGCCGGCGCGATAGGACGGCCTGGAAGATGTCCCCCGCGGCGATGTGCTCCTTGATGGCCCGGACCGCGCGCTCGAACGCCGCCCGGGTGAAGGGGCTCGTGGCCTGGACGGGCGGGGCGTCGGCGAGGGCGAGTGGCGGGAGGGCCGGTGCCTGCGCGAGACGCTCCACGAGCGTCCCGATGCGTCGCTCGGCGTCGTCGTAGGCCGCGCGCAGATCCCGCTCCCCCATGGATGCGGGCCGCGTGTTCGCCACGATGATCGCGCGGGCGAACGCGTTGTCGAAGATCACCACCGTGTCGGCGAGCATGCAGACGGCGTCGGGCAGCTCGCGATCGTCTTGGGGTGGCGTGCCGAGCCGCTCGATCCCCCGCACGACGTCGTAGCCCAGGTAGCCCACGGCGCCGCCGGTGAAGCGTGGCAGGCCCGAGACGGTGACGGCGCGCAGCGGGCGCACGCGCGCCGCGACGTCCGCGAGGGGATCGGGTGCGGCTCCGGCATCGCGCCAAGTGCCGCCGGGCACCCAGGCCTCCACGCGACCCCCGCGGTAGCGCCACGCCTCCGACGGCTCCGTGCCGAGAAACGTGTACCGGGCCCAGCGCTCGCCGCCGACGAGCGACTCGAGCAGGAAGCCGAACGGCGGGCGCGCGAGGGCGGCATAGGCGCTCACCGGGGTGAGCGTATCGGCCACGAGCTCCCGCACCACCGGCACGACGTGGCCCTCACGCGCCGTCGCCCGGAAGGCGGCGAAGCTCGTGTCGCGGGTCACTTCGGCGCGGCGAGCACGAACGTCCCCGGCTGATCGATGCCGGCGGACACCTCGTCGTTGCCGATGGAGCCCGATCCGCTCGCGAGCGTCCAGTGGTCGATCGTCGTCTCATACCATACGCCCAGCGCGCCGACGTACGACTGCACGTCGGGATAGGTGGCGTCGCCGGTCGCGACCGAGGGGTCGGCGTAGCGCGCGAACGCGAAGGTCACCATCGGCGTGTTGCCGAGCGTGAAGGAGAGGGCGTTGGGCGAGAGCGTGATCCCGTAGCCATCGGCGCGCGGCGTCACGGTGACCAGTACCGAGTCGGTCGTGCTGAGCCGCTGGCCGTTCAGGGTCGAGAGCGCGTTCGGCGGGAAATCCACCTGGGCGTAGAGCGTGACGTTGCCGTCGGGATGGGTCAGCAAGAGGGTGCCGCCCGACTGATTGGAGATCCACTTGGTGGCCGACGTGGGAGCCGGTGCCGTGCTCTGCAGACCCAACACCAGGAGTTGATCGGTGGTGAGCGTGTTGGTGCTGGGGCTCGTCGAGTCCGCGCAGGCGGCAATCGCCGCGACGGCGGCGATGCTTGCCGCCATCCGAAGCGATCCCGATATTGCGCGACGATGCGCCGCACTGCTCTTCGCCGCGCGCTGTTCGCGCTCGCGCTGCTCGTCGGCCCCGCCCCACTCGCCGCCCAGCATGGTTGGAACGACGTCGCTGTTCGCGCGCTCGTCGCGCGCGCGGTGGCGCATCGTGAACATGCGGCGGAACGTGGACTTGTCGACTACGAGGCGCGGGCGCATGGGTTCGTCTTCTTTCTCGGGCAATTGGGCGGGCAGGGACTGACCCGCCCGCCCCAGTTGATCCGGTCCGATGAGCTCGAAGTGGAAGTGTACTGGAAGGCGCCGGGCGCGAGCAAGCAACGGATCATCGGCTGGCGGCACCGGGTCGATCTGCCGACCGACATCGTCTATCACCGCGACCATCTCGGCATCGTTCAGAACGGGTTCGGCGACCGAATCCGGATCGGCGAGGGCGACGAGGTGCGTGACGTGCCGCATCCGCTCGCCCCCGATGGCGCGGCACTCTATGACTACCGGCTCGACGATTCGCTCACGATCGTACTGCCCGATCGCACGGTGCGGGTGCACGCGGTGGCGTTTCGCCCGAAGGACCCCACGGCCCCGCGCGTCGTGGGCACGCTCTATCTCGACGCGTCCGACGGGGCACTGGTGCGGCTCCGCTGCAGCTTCACACGCGCCGCCTATCGGGATCCCACGCTCGAGGACATCACGATCGCGCTCGAGAACGGGCTGTGGAACGGGAACTACTGGCTCCCGCGGCGCCAGGAGATCGAGATCCGCCGGGGGACGAGCTGGCTCGGCTTGCCGGCCCGGGGGATCATCCGCGCGGAGTGGACGATCGGTGACTATCGCCTGGACGTCGGCTTGCGAAGCGTGCGGTTCCTCGGCCCGGAGATCGTCGCCGCCACCCGCGCCGTCCGCGACACCTTTCCGTGGCGCGGCTCCCTCGATTCCGCCATCGTGACGGCACTCGGTCCGACCGAGACGGTGGATCTCCGGCAGGTGCGCGCGCAGGTGGCGGACCTGGTGTCGGCGCGCGATCTGGGCGGCCTCCCGGGCGCGCGACCGGCGGTCGGATCGCTCTCGGATCTGCTGCATGTGAACCGTGTGCAGGGCTTCACGCCCGGATTCGGCTGGGCCGTCCGGCCGAGCGACGCGCTTCGGGTGGAAGGGTGGGGCGCGTATGGGCTGCAGGGCCATCGCGCCGAGGGGCGGCTCGCGCTGCGCCTGACCCGTGGTCCCATCTCGTATTCGCTGAGCGCGAGCCGCCGGGTCCGCGACGTCGCGGGCGAGCCCGTGATCTCGGGCGTTCTCAACTCGTTCCTCGCGCAGGAGCTCGGCCGCGACTTCGGGGACTACGTGCTCGCCGACGGGATCGATGCCGGGTTCGCGCACCGACTCGGCGCCTACGGCGCGCTGAGCGTTCACGCCGGGGTCGAGTGGACGTCGAGCGTCGGTGTCGCGCTCACACCCGCCACCGGTGCGTTTCGGCCCAATCCGGCGCTCGGCGCGGGACGGGTCGTCTTCGGGCGCCTGACCGTGCGCGGTGGCGGCACGGACGAGACGAAGTATTTCGACGTCGCGGTCGAGGGGGGAGCGCGCGAACACGCCGGATACCTCGTGGCGCGCATCGCGGGTGCGGCGGCCCTGTCGGTCGGCGCCTCGCGGATCGCGCTCAGCGGATGGGTCGGATGGGCGAGCGACAGCGTGCCACTCGATCGCGCGTTCGTGTTCGGTGGGCGCGGCACCCTGGTCGGCGCGCCGTTTCGCGCGTTTGGGGGGCGGACGGCGGCGCTGGGCCGCCTCGATTGGCGGCTGCCCATCCCCTTCCCGGCGATCCCGCTCGGACCCTATGCCGCGACCCGACGTCAAGCGACGCTCGCGCCGTTCGTGGCGGCGGGGTGGGCCGGTCGGCCCTTCTCGGGGATGCCATGGGGCACGAGCGACGGGCTACGTCCGGTGGTCGGCGTGGCGCTCGACGTCTTCGAGCGGCTGCTGCACGTCGAGGCGGGGTGGAGCCCCCGGGATCGCCAGGCGGGGATGACCGTGGACGTGCGCCGCGCGCTCTGGCCCATATTGTGAGGGCGTTTGTGGTGGCCCACCTTTCGGAAGGCCGTTATCTTTGCATGACTTCCCTTCTGCATCTCCCGAGGTGGCGGATTGGCCGACGCTCCCACGCCCAAACCCTTTAGAGACGAGTGGTTGTGGCGCACGATCGAAGAGCTCATCGGTCAGGAGAGGCTCGATGAGATCCGTCTCGGCAGACGCGTCGGCGACTCGCTCTGGGAGACCGTCGTCGAGGCGGGAGCGGCGACGAACGAGCAGATCCTCACCGAGCTCGCCACGCGGTCGCGGCTCAAGATCGCGGACTTCGCGCAAGGTGAGCGCGGCGCCCGCGAAGCCGTGCCCGAAGCGGTGGCACGGCGCTATCAGATCTTTCCGATTCGCGTCACCGATTCGTATCTCGAGATCGCCACCGCCAACCCGTTCGATCTGGACTGCGAGAAGACGCTTGCGTTCGCCACGGGGCGCGAGGTGCGCATGCTGCTCGCGAGTCCCGGGCTGATCCGGGATCACATCGACGAGGCGTATCGCCCCGAGAACGTGATCGATCAGCTGCTCGAGGGGATGGGTGCGGGCTCCACCGAGGTCACGCAGCTCGAAGACATCGACGAGACGGACGAGCTCATCGTCTCGGCCGAGGAGGCGTCCCAGCGGCCGGTCGTCCGGCTCGTGGATCTCATCCTCTCCGAAGGCATCGTCTCGCGGGCGAGCGACATCCACATCGAGCCCGAAGAGGGCGGTGTGGCGGTGCGCTACCGGATCGACGGGGTGCTGCGGCAGGTGATGAAGGTGCCGCGCGCCGCCGGCGTGCCACTCATCTCGCGGCTCAAGATCATCTCCTCGCTCGACATCGCCGATCGCCTCCGGCCGCAGGACGGCCGCGCGCGCGTGGCGGTGAACGGCGTGCCGGTGGATCTCCGCGTCTCGACCTTACCGGCGAGCCTGGGCGAGAAAGTCGTGGTCCGGATCCTCGACTCGCGCCGCACGGTGCTCTCGCTCGACTCGCTCGGCCTCGCCGAGCGCGAGTCGGAGGCGATTCGCGGGTTGCTCGAGAACCGGGATGGCATCATCCTCGTCACCGGACCGACCGGATCCGGCAAGACGACCACGCTCTACTCGGCGCTACGCCACATCCAGAGCGAGGGCGTGAACATCGTCACCGTGGAAGACCCGGTGGAGTACCGCCTCCAGGGAATCGTGCAGGTGCAGGTGCACGAGCGCGCCGGACTGACGTTCGCCTCGGCACTCCGGTCCATCCTGCGGCAGGATCCCGACGTCGTGCTCGTCGGCGAGATTCGTGACAAGGAAACGGCGCAGATCGCCGTCCAGGCCTCGCTCACCGGGCATCTCGTGATGTCGACGCTCCACACGAACGACGCGCCGAATGCGGTCACGCGCCTCACCGACATCGGGGTCGAGAGCTTCAAGATCGCCACCGCGCTGCGCGGGGTCGTGGCACAGCGCCTCATGCGCCGGCTCTGCCCGACGTGCAAAGAGGTCTGGGTCGAGTCCATCCCGCCGAAGCTGCACAAGTGGATCCCACCGGACACGCCGTTGTACCGCGCCGTCGGGTGTCCCGAGTGCGCGATGACGGGATACCGCGGACGGTTTTCGATCGTCGAAGTGCTGGAGATCACGCCCGACGTGGAGCGGCGGATCGCCAAGAACGCGACGGCGGACGTCATCGCGGACGCGGCGCGGCAGAACGGCATGGTCACCCTGTGGGACAGCGGCCTCGCGCACGTGCTCAAGGGCGAGTCGACCGTCGACGAGCTCCTCCGCGTCGTGGACGTGCCGCAGGAAGACGCCCCGGCATCGGGCAAGCGCGCGGATGGGGACGGGGAGCGACGTGACTCGGGGGCGACGGCGCCGCAGCCCGCCGAGTCCCCGCCCATCGCGAAGTCTCCGGCACCGAACGCGCTGGAGGGCGCGTTCGAGCTGGTGGAGCCGGTGCCGGATCGGGTGGACGGCGGCTCACCGATGGGGGACCGCGTGCTCGACGCGACGGTCCTGCTCGTGGACGACGAAGACCAGCTGCGCCGGGTGATGCGGGATCTGCTCGAGCGGGACGGCTACACGGTCATCGAGGCGCGGGACGGTATCGAGGCACTCGATCAGGTGGACCGGCACGCGCCGGACATCATGGTGCTCGACCTCAACCTCCCGGGCCTCGACGGCTACGGCGTGCTGTCCCATCTTCGCTCGCGCAAGGCGACCGAAGCGCTGCCGGTGGTGGTGCTCACCGCGCGCGGTGACGAGGAGAACGAAGTACGGGTCTTCGAGTTCGGCGCCGACGACTTTCTCAGCAAGCCCTTCCGGGCGCGCGCCCTTTCTGCGCGCCTCGACGCGGTGCTGCGCCGCTCGCGTCAGCACCACTGAGCGTCATCCCTCGCGGCTTCCCGCCGCCAGGATCTCCGCCATGACCTGTTTGATTTCCGCGATCCGGAAGGGTTTCCGGAAGTAGCGGCAGCCGAGCTGCTGGAGCCAGGCGTCGGTTTCGGGGCGCACGTCGGCGGTCACGAGGATCGTTCGCGCTTTGAGCTCGGGCCAGCTGCGGACCAGCCGGTCGCCGAAGCGCTCGCCCGCGGAGACGGCGGCGCGCGGATCGGCGATGAGCAGATCGTACGTTCGCTGCCCGAGCAGCTCCACGGCGTGCATGGCGTCGCGTGCTGCCTCGATCCGGCGGTTGGGCGCGGCGAGCAGGACCTCGATCATGCGGCGCACCGCCGGATCGTCGTCGACCAGCAGCACGTCATGCGAGGCGTCCGCGGTCTCCGCGGCCGGGGGAGGTGCCGCGGGCGGGCGGGCCGGCCGGGCGGCTCGCCCGACGGGCAGATGGACCTCGAAGACCGCTCCGCCGTCCACGCCGCGCCGCACCACTAGACGGCCGCCGTGTCCCTCCACGATGCGGTAGGAGATCGACAGGCCGAGCCCCGTGCCTCGGCCCGGCTCCTTGGTCGTGAAGAAGGGCGTGAAGATCTGCGGCAGGATCTCCTCGGGGATCCCGGGCCCGGAATCCGCGACGCTCAGCGTGACACCGTCCGGCGCCGTGGCCGTGCGAATATGAATGTGGCGCGCGCGGTCGGGTGGATTCGCGTCCACCGCATGGACCGCGTTGGTCACCAGATTGAGCACGACCTGCTGAATCTGATAGCGATCGCCGTGGATCGTCGGGAGGGACGCGTCGAGCGCGGTTTCGAGGCGTACCTCCCGCAGCGTCAGCTCGTAGCCGACCAGAGCCGTCGTACGCTGGACCACGTCGTTCAGGTCGATGGGGCCGATGTCCGCGGGTCCCTTCCGGGCGAACGTGAGAAGATTGCGCACGATCCGTCCCGCACGGTCCGCCTGCTCCCGGATCACCCGGACGTGGTCGCGATCGCGCTCCGAGGGTTCGGGTTGCTCCAGGAGGAACTCGGCAAGACCGGCGATGGACGTGAGGGGGTTGTTGAGCTCGTGCGCGACGCCCGAAACGAGCTGGCCCACGGCGGCCATCTTTTCATGTTGAATCAGCTGCGACTCGATGGCTTCCTGCTCGGTCACGTCGTCGACGAGGGTCACGACCCATCCCGTTTGACCGACGCCGCGGAGCGGCGCCGCGGTGACGCGAACGACTCGGCGGAGGCGGTCGGCCCGGAGGGTGCGGGCGGGTGTCTGCGTGCCCCGCCGCGCCGTGTCGAGCATGCCGAGGAGCTCCGCGGAGTCCACGGGCAGGACGTCGCAGATGTGCGTCCCCGCGAGGGCGGGAACGGAGTCGCGCGTCATCTCGGCGAGCGCCCGATTGGCGCGACGCACCATGCCGTCCTCGTCCACCACGGCGATGCCCTCCGCGAGGGCGTTGAACGTGGTTTCCCATTGATCCCGTCCCGCGCGCACGAGGTCGAAGAACCGCGCGTTCGAGAGCACGATCGCCGCGTGCGTCGCGACGGTGGAGAGCAGCCGCAGCTCCTCGGCGGAGAACGCGCCCGCGGGACGATCGACGACGGCGATCGCCCCCACGGTCATGCCGTGCGCCCGGAGCGGGATCACGGCCGCGCGTTCCACGGGCACCCCCGCGATCAGCTCGACCGCATGCGTGTCGTCCCGTTCCGCGAGCTCGATCTGCTCGCGGCCCATCGCTGCCCCGAGGAGGGCGGCGTCGGTCTCGGTGACGTCACGACCGGCGAGCGGCGCGAGGGTCCCCTCCGCCGCCGCGATGCGGACACTCCCGGGCGACTCCGCGATGAGGGCGACCAGCGATCCGCCGGCGTCGAAGAAGCGCCGCAAGAACGCGGTGACCTGTCCCGCGATGCGATCGAGATGCAGCGAGTCGGCCAGGACGTACGAGAGCTCCTGCAGCGAGAAGTTCTCGGAGATCTTGCGCGACAGCTCGGCACGCAGGCGCGCGGTTTCGG
>DATFMZ010000187.1:0-3531 GCA_035266665.1 Gemmatimonadales bacterium
TCTTCCGCCCGATAGCGCGCTTCGAGGCCGAGCTTGATCGCGTTGAACAGCCGCAGCTGATATCCCGCGCCGGCGGTCCAGAGCGCGTCGATGTTGCCATCGACGTGCCGGATCCCGAGGCCGGTGGACGCGACGGCGTACGGCCCGCTCTCGCGGCCAAAGATCTGGAGGCTCAATTCTCCGCCCGTGAGTGTGTGATCCACGGCCGCGCGATGGTCGTCGAGATGGGTGACGCCGAGCCCCCAGCTCACGGGACCGAGGAGGGGGTGGAAGTATGCCGCCGTGGCGGTGGTGGCGACGGAATCGGGAAACCAGAATCCGTACCACAACTCGAAGCCCGACGCCTGGGCGGCAAGCGACGCGGGGAGGAGGCTCACGGCGAGCACGAGCCACGTGACGGCGGCGGAACGAGGGTGTCGGAACACGGCCTAAGTCCAAACGTAGGAACCGCGTAGAGTTCCGTCAACGCGCGGGGCGTCCCCAAGCGTTTCCTGCGGGGGCGGCGCGCCCTAGATTGGAGTCATGGCCACCGTCATCGTCACGCGCCGCGTCCATTTCAATGCCGCCCATCGCCTCCACAACCCCGCCCTGTCGGATGACGAGAATCGCCGACTCTTCGGGCCTTGCAACAACCCCAACTACCATGGGCACAATTACGAGCTGGACATCTCGGTCGCGGGGACAATCGATCCCACCACCGGTTTCGTGGCGGATCTGAGCGCCGTGAAGCGGATCGCCGAGGAACACGTGCTCCGGCACCTCGATCACAAGAACCTCAATCTGGACGTCCCCGCGTTCGCCGAGCTCAACCCGACGTCCGAGAACATCGTCGTCGTCATCTGGCGGATGCTCGAGGGACGGCTCCCGGGCACGCTCGTGCGTCTCGTGCTCTGGGAGACCCCGCGCAACCGCGTGGAGTATTCCGGCACGTGACGCGCCACGGGCGGTGGCGCGTCTCCGCCGTGCTGAGCGTGCTCGCGCTCGGCGGGGCGGCGTGCGGCCGAACGACCCAGCCGGCGATCGTCGGTTGCGCGCTCCCGAACTGGAGTGCGCCCGTGGTGCGGCTCGTCGCCGCGGAGCTCGCCGCGAGCCCGGACAGTGGACGCATCCTGCTGGTCTGCGATACCATGACGAGCGAGCCCTTGGGCGACGAGGCCATCCAGGTCGCGCAACGTCTGGTGGACCAGCGCGGGCTCGTGGGCGTCGTCGGACACGGGGGGAGCCACGAGTCGCTCGTGGCGGCACCGGTCTACAACGAGCACCACGTGGTGGAGCTCGTGCCGACGGGCACGAGCCGGGAGCTCACGGCGGTCGGCCCGTGGACCTTTGCCCTGTCGCCCAACGACTCGGTCGAGGGGAAGTTCATCGCCGAGTACGTGACGGATTCCCTGCGGGCCCCGTCGGTTACGATCCTCTACGCGAACGACGACTACGGTGCCGGGCTCGCCCGAGGCGTGGAGGCGGCACTCGCCAGGCGCGGGATTCCCGTGCTCGCGAGCATCCCGGTGGGCCCGGCGTCGTCGATCGACACGCTCATCCGCGCGGAGCTCGCGGTGCGGCCGCCGGGCGCCTTCCTAGCCGCGACACGACCGACACGCACGGGCCAGATCGTCCGAGCGCTCCGCTCGGCCGGGTCGCTGATACCGGTGGTCGCCGGTGACGGGGCGCTGATCATGCCCCAGCTCGCCACCGCGGCGGGCGACGCGACGGCACGACTCTCGGTGGTCACCTTCTGGATCCCGCAGTCTCCCGATTCCGCATCGCGGGCGTTCGTCCGAGCATTCCGCGCCATCGCGCATACCGATCCGCACGCGTCGCAGGCCCTGACGTATGACGCGATGCGCCTGTTGATCACGGCGGTGCAACACGTCGGGACGTCCAGTCAGGGGGTTCGCGGGTATCTCGAGAGTCTCGGACGAGCGCGGCCGCCCTACCAGGGGATCACCGGACCGATCGCCTTCCCCGCCGGGGCCGCACGCGGGCTGCTGATGGTGCATCTCGACCACGGGGACGTGGTGCCGGGCGGCGCCCCATGAGCGTGCCGCGCTCGTTGCGCGTCCCGAGTCTCCGTGGAACGCTGCTCGTGATGCTTGGGCTCGTGGTTGCGTATACCGTGGCGATCGCGATCTATCTGGCGATCAGCGCGGGCCGGGCGGCGCGCCTCGCGCAGGAGACGGAGTCGGTCGCCGGGATCTTCCAGACCCTCGAGGCGCGCGTCTCCCGGGGAGAGGTGGCCACGCGCCAGACGCGCCTCCTGCTCACGCGACCGGGGCCGGTGGACCGCGGGGCGCTCGACCGCATCCGAAAATCCATCACGCCGACCGAGCGGGGTGCCCTGCTCGCGCTGAGCGACGTGCCCCCGGTGATGCGGCGGTCGCTGTCCCGCGCCGACGTGCGAGCCGCGGCCGTTGAGAACGCGGTCTTCGGGGCCATCGCCGCGCTCGAGCTGGGTGACCGCGCAACCGCCATGACGAAGCTCGGCGTTGCCGATTCGATCGCCTCGTGGGCGGATGATCATGTACGCGAAGCCGAGCTCCTGGGGCTCGCCGAGCTGGCAGCCCGGCAGAACCAGTTCGGGCAGGCCACGAACCGCGTCGTGACCGTGGTGCTCGTGTGGGCCGTGCTGGGGTTGTTCTTCGTGCCGCTCGTCGCGTTCGTCTGGCGCCGCCGGGTGCGCCTCCCGCTCGAACGCCTCGACGTCGCGATGGACGCGGTGGCGGAGGGTGATCTCACGGTGCAGGTCGAGACGCGACGCGACGACGAGATCGGCCGCATCGCGGAGCACTTCAACGCCATGACGCGCGTGCTCCACCACCGCGCGGAGCAACAGGGGCGGCTCGCCGCCGCGGGCGAGCTCGTGGCCGGCGTCGCCCACGAGGTCAACAACCCGCTCATGGCGATCGCGCTCCTCGCGGAGACCAACCTCGACGAGGAGCACCTTCCCACGGAGCTTCGCGCGGACCTGCAGCAGATGCTCCGCCAGGCGCGGCGCGCGGGGAAGCTCGTCGCCGGCCTCCTGCGCTTCGTCCGGCCCGGCGAGGGGACGGTGATCGAGACGCTCGATCTGAATGCGCGCATTCGCGAGTCGCTCGATCTCGTGTCGTACCAGTTCAGCGTCGACGAGATCGAGGTGACGCAGCGACTCGATCCGGACGTGCCGCCGGTCGAGTGCGACGGCACCCGCGTGGAGCAGGTGCTGGTCAACCTGCTCAGCAACGCCGTCCAAGCACTCCGGATGGTGTCTGTGCCACGCCGCCTCACGCTCGAGAGCTGGTGGGAGGATGGGCAGGTGGCGTTTGCGGTCGCGGATAACGGACCAGGTATCCCGGCCGAGCTCCGGACGCGCGTGTTCGTGCCGTTCTTCACCACCAAGGGATCGCGCGGGACGGGACTCGGCCTGTACATCTCGCGCCAGATCATGCGGGAGCTCGGAGGCGACCTGCGGGTGGAAGCGGTGGAGCCGCGGGGCGTGCGGTTCGTGGCGAGCGTCCCCGCGACGGCCGGTGCGCGCCCGGTGCGGGCGGCCGCGCC
>DATFMZ010000188.1:0-9401 GCA_035266665.1 Gemmatimonadales bacterium
GACCGTCGTCGACGACTACCAGCGGATCGGCCTCGGACGACTCCTGCTCGATACGCTGATGCTCTCAGCGCTCGAGAGCGGCGTCGTGGAGCTCACCGCCCACGTCCTGCCGGAAAACACCGCCGCGATCCGGCTCTTCGAGCGCGCGGGTGCGCAATCGTGCGGTCTCCACGGCGGCGTGCTTACGCTCGTGATTCCGATCGCGTCACCCGAGCGCACGACGCGACTCTCGGGCGCGCTGACGGCGTTGCCGCCTGCGCCGGAGGCGCGGACCCGATGAGCCGGATTCGGCGCGCGCCGCGCCTCTTCTCACTGCCCACTCACGGTACCGCGCACCCTCGCGGACCGCTGCACTGACTTGACCGCCCTCGGAGGCTGACGATGCCATCCTGGAAACCCGATCTCACGTTCTACGCCTCTCCCACGCTCGCGGCGGAGGCGCCGCCCGAAACCGCCGCCTACGTCGCATTGCTCAACGCCGCCAAGGACGGCCGTCCCGACGCGATGGGCGTGGTGGATCTCGATCCCGACTCGTCGGCGTACGGCACGCTCACCGGGCGCGTCGACATGCCGGGAGCGGGCGACGAGCTGCACCACTTCGGCTGGAACGCCTGTAGCTCGCACCTGTGTCCGTACGCGCCGCACGCGCATGCCGAGCGGCGGTATCTGATCGTGCCCGGCATCCATTCGTCACGCATCACGATCCTCGATACCAAGCCCGATCCCATGAACCCGCGGGTGGTGAAGGTGATCGAGCGTGACGAGCTCGTGAAGCGCACCGGATACACCGCGCCGCACACCGTGCACTGCGGTCCCGACGGGATCTATCTGAGCGCGTTGGGGAACGCGGACGGCGAGGGGCCCGGCGGCATCTTCATGCTCGATCACGAGACGTTCGAACCGAAGGGAGCGTGGGAGAAGGATCACGGCCCGCAGTATCTGTCGTACGACTTCTCCTGGCACCTCGGACACGACACGCTCGTGACCAGCGAGTGGGGCACGCCGAACATGGTGAAGGACGGTGTGAACCCCGAGTTGCTGCTCGCCGGCAAGTACGGACACGCGATCCACGTCTGGGATCTGCGCCAGCGGCGTCACGTCCAGCGCCTCGAGCTGGGCGAGCAATATCAGATGTCGCTCGAGCTCCGGCCCGCGCGCGATCCGCGGAAGGCGTACGGATTCGCCGGCGTGGTGATTTCGCTGGAGGATCTCTCGGCTTCGGTCTGGCTCTGGTATCGCGAGGGTGAGAACGGCGCGGGGCAGTGGAAGGTGAAGCGGGTGATCGATATTCCCGCCGAGCCCGCGGAGGCCGACCAGCTGCCGCCGCTCCTCAAGGGGTTCAAGGCGGTGCCGCCTCTCGTGACGGACATCAATCTTTCGCTGGATGACCGGTTCCTCTATGTGTCGTGCTGGGGAACGGGTGAGCTCCGGCAGTACGACGTGTCGAACCCGTTCGAGCCGACGTTCTTGGGATCGGTGCATCTCGGCGGCATCGTGCGCCGCACGCCGCATCCCAAGCAGCCCGACATGGCGCTGAATGGCGGGCCGCAGATGGTCGAAGTGAGCCGTGACGGCCGGCGCGTCTACATCACGAACTCGCTGTACTCGCCCTGGGACGAGCAGTTCTATCCCGACGGGATCCGCGGCTGGATGGCGAAACTCGATGTCGGCGAGGACGGAGGGATCACGCCCGATCCCAAGTTCCTCCTCGCTCTCGAGGAGGGGATGCGTCCGCATCAGGTGCGCCTGCAGGGCGGAGACGCGTCGTCCGACTCGTTCTGCTTCTCATGAGCACCGCCATGTGGCCGTGGGTCGCGATCCTCGCGCTCGGCATCTGGCACGGGGTGAATCCAGCGATGGGGTGGCTCTTCGCCGTGGGCCTGGGGATGCAGGAGCAGAATCGGCGCGCCGCCTGGCGCGCCCTTCTGCCCCTCGCCCTGGGGCACGGACTCGCCATCGTCGTCGCGATCGGCGGTGCCGCGCTGATCGGACTCGTCGTACCGCTCACGGCGCTCCGCTGGGGCGTCGCCGGGGTCCTGCTCGCGCTTGCGCTGTACCGGATGGTGCGCCACGGTCATCCCCGGTTTGGTGGAATGCGCGTGGGCAGCCGCGATCTCGTGATCTGGTCGTTCCTCATGGCCACCGCCCACGGTGCGGGGCTCATGGTGGTGCCCTTCGTCCTGGGCGGCACGCTTGGCCACGGTCACCACGTGGCGGGCGGCCACGGAATGCATCTCGCGTCGCTCGTGCCGTCGCTCAGCGACGAACGGATGCTTGGACTGCTGGCCGCCGGCGTGCACACCCTCGGGTATCTCGTCGTGACCGGGGCGATTGCCGCGCTCGTGTACGAAAAGCTCGGGCTGCGGCTGCTCCGGACCGCATGGATCAACCTCGATCTCATCTGGGTAGGAGCGTTGTTCCTGACCGCCGTCGTGACACCGTTCATCTAGCACGGAGAGGGGCTGACGGCACCGAGGAACCGGGCGCCCGCGGTCTTGCGATTCCTTCCGCCCGGCGCATCTTAGGACGGTTCGTTCCCCCCACTCCGGAGATGCACGTGGCTCACGCGGCGACCCTGAGCTGGATCGATTACGCCGTCATGGCGATCTACTTCGCCTTCGTGCTCGGCATCGGGTTCCTCCTGAAGCGCAGCGTCAAGACGAGCACCGACTTCTTTCTCTCCGGTCGCTCGATGCCCGCGTGGGTCGCCGGGCTCGCATTCATCTCGGCCAACCTCGGGGCGCAGGAAGTCATCGGGATGGGCGCCTCCGGCGCCAAGTACGGGATCGCCACGAGCCACTTCTACTGGATCGGCGCCATCCCGGCGATGGTCTTCGTCGGGATCTTCATGATGCCGTTCTACTACGGCTCGCGGGCGCGCTCCGTCCCCGAATATCTGAAGCTTCGCTTCGACGAGAAAACCCGGGCGTTGAACGCCATCTCGTTCGCGGTGATGACGATCTTCTCCTCGGGCGTCTCACTGTACGCGATGGGCAAGCTCCTCGAGCTGCTGCTCGGCTGGAGCTTCAACTTCAGCGTGCTCGTCGCGGGCGGCATCGTGCTCGCGTACACCTTCCTCGGTGGCCTCACCAGCGCGATCTACAACGAGGTGCTGCAGTTCTTCCTGATCGTGCTCGGATTTCTGCCGCTCACGTATCTCGGACTTCGATCGGTGGGCGGATGGCATGGGATGGTCGCCAAGCTCGAGTCGTACTCTTCCGCGCACGGCTACCCCGCGGGTGCGTACACGCACAGCTGGACCTACATGAACAACGCGGCCCACAATCCGATCGGGGTCGAGTGGCTCGGTCTCGCCATGGGACTCGGCTTCGTGCTTTCCTTCGGGTACTGGTGTACGGACTTTCTCGTCGTGCAGCGCGCGATGGCTGCGGAATCGATGACGTCCGCGCGCCGTACGCCACTGATCGCGGCGCTGCCCAAGATGCTCTTCCCGTTCCTCGTGATCGTCCCAGGCATGCTGGCGCTCGTGGTCGCGCCCTCCTCGGGCGTCCGGAACGCCGCGCCGGGCGCGCCGTCCGCCGTGGTGGCGACCGCGCCCGGCGCGGTCGGCGCGGCCGAGGCATCTCCCGCTCCCACCGCACCGGCCGCACAGGCGGGCGGGGAAGAGTCCGTCCAGGCGCTGAGTCACGGGATCGTCCCGCCGAAGCTCAATCCGGAAACGGGCAAGGTGGAACGGGACACGCACGGCAACGTGATCCTGGACTACGACCTCGCCACGCCGATGATGCTGGTGCACTTCTTCCCCGCGGGGCTCCTCGGGCTCGGACTCACGGCCCTGCTCGCGTCGTTCATGTCGGGGATGGCGGGGAACGTCACGGCCTTCAACACCGTGTGGACGTACGACCTCTACCAGAGCTACGTCCATCCGAACGCGTCGGACCAGCACTACCTGAACATGGGTCGCTTCGCGACGGTCTTCGGCGTGCTCGTCTCGATAGCCGCCGCCTACGTCGCGGCCTCGTTCAACAACATCATGGATTTCCTGCAGCTCGTGTTCGCCTTCGTGAACGCGCCGCTCTTCGCCACCTTCGCGCTCGGCATGTTCTGGAAGCGCAGCACGGGGCACGGCGCGTTCATCGGGCTGATCGCCGGCACGCTCGCCGCGGCAATCCATCACGGGCTGACACTGCCTGCCGGGGCCGTGGTCGGCATCAAGGGCGGGTATTTCGGCGTGATCACGACCTTCCGGAGCGACCTGGGGCAGACGTTCTGGACGGCGGTCTTCGCCTGGGTCACGTGCTTCGTCGTGACGATCGGGGTGAGCCTCCTGACCGCCCCGCGTCCGGACGGTGAGCTCAAGGGACTCGTGTACAGCCTCACCGCGAAGCCCGATGACGGCGCGATGGCCTGGTATCAGCGCCCGGCCACGCTCGCGGTCGTGGTGCTGCTGCTCACGCTCGCGTTGAACATCATCTTCTTCTGAGCCGGAGGGCGGGATCTCGTGGATACATCACTGCGGCTCGACGTGCGCTACCCGATCGGTCTCTTCTTCGCCATCCTCGGCGTGCTGATCGGAACGTACGGCTTCGTGACCCTCGAGCGGCCGGGCGCCACGCCTACGGGGGTGCCGATCGACATCGTGTGGGGGATCCTCATGCTGGTGTTCGGCGCCTTCATGCTCTTCCTCGCCGAACGTGCCCGTCGGGCTCGGATCCGAGCGCACGACGCGGCGCCCGGCTCGAGCATCTGAGCCGCCGCCCCGGCTACTCCACCACCGGCATCGGGTTCGGCACCTCGGGCGGCGGCGCCGGCACGACGAGTGGCGGCGGCGTCCGCTCGCGGGCGAATTCCACGATCATCCGCAACGTCTCATCGAACGAGAGCCCCGCCGCCTCGGCGGACTCCATGAACGAGACGCCTTCCGTGAGGTCGGGATTCGGGTTCACCTCGAGGACGTACACGTTGCTCGGGGGGGCGAGCCGGAAGTCGAGCCGCGCGTAATCGCGACAGCCGGTCACGAGGTAGGCGCGCAGCGCGATGTCGCGCACCTTCTTCACGACGCGCCGTGAGAGGTCCGCGGGGCAGATCGAATGCACCCGGTGGAAGGCCTCATCGAGCGGATTCCACTTGGCATCATAGCTGATGATGTTCGGGTGGTCCGCCGGCAGATTCGAAAAGTCGAATTCGATGATCGGGAGCACGTCGGGCGGCTCGTTGCCCAGCACCGACACGTGAAGCTCGCGGCCCTCGATGAACTCCTCGACCAGCACCGGTGGCTCGAACTCCGTGAACATGAACTCGAGCCGCGCCTTCAACTGGGCATAGTCGTAGACGACGGAGGCCTTCTCGACGCCGGAGCTCGCGTCCTCACGCGCCGGCTTCACGATCAGCGGGTAATGGAGCCCGTGACGGGCCGGAATCTTGGGGCTCATCAGCGAGCGGAATCGGGGCGTCGGCACCCCGTTGGCCAGCAGGATCTGCTTGGTGAGGCCCTTGCGCTGGCACAACGAGAGGGCGAACGGCGGCGCCCCCGTGTAGGGGATCCGGTGGAGCTCGAGCAGCGCCGCCACGTCGGCTTCGAAGTGCGGTTCGTCGTGGAAGTGCTCGATGAGGTTGAAGATCACGTCGGGCGGATTACGCCGGAACACCCGTTCGAGCTTGTCGATGGATTCCTGGACGTTCACCATTCGGACGCGGTAGCCCTCCCGCCGAAGGGCTTTTGCGATGTCTTTATACTCCTCGATCACTGTCGCGACATTGAGCTCGTATTCCGGCTCGAAGGTCAGCGTCGCGGGATCGACGTTCCGGAGCTTCTCATACTCGTCCTCCCCGACGTGATTGAAGAGGACGGCGATTGTGGGCTTGGGTTCGGGCATATATTCAATAGTGCAGCAAAATCCGGTCTTGTGAAGATGGGCATTTACACTCAGCCCAATGATTGGCAGTGCGGCCCGTTCGCGCTGAAGCACGCGCTGCTCGCGCTCGGCAGCTTCGAGCACGAGAACGTCATCGCGCGTTTGGCCGCGAGCGACACCTCAGGGACCGACGAGGTGGGGCTCGGCCGTGCCGCGCGCCGGCTCGGATGTGATCTGCTGATGGTGCGAACGTACGACGCCGACGCGGCGCGCCGGGCGCTCGACCAGCATCTCGCGCTCCGCACCCCTACGCTGCTGTGCATCCAGGAGTGGACCCACTGGGTCGCGGTCGTTCATCAGCATGAGGGGCACTACGTCGCGTTCGATAGTCGCGAGGAGGGTGTGCTGCGCGTCCTGCCGTGGGAGGAGCTCCGCGGCCTGCTCGTGTATCATGAGGGCGGCGCGGGGCATGGCACGCACCCGGTTTACGATCTGCATCCCGTCGTGCCGCGCCACCTGCCGTGGGCGCGGGCCGAGTTCTCCCCGCATCGCGCACGGGAGCTGCTCAAGCCCGAGCGCCGCTCCGTCGTCCAGCGGTGGGAGCGGTACGCCATCGGGCTCAAGCCGGTCTGCATTCCGCTCTCGCTGCAAGGTGAGCTGGCACTGCCGCTCGCCGATCTCCTCGAGCGACACCGCGCGGCAGTTGCGGCGCGGGTGGAGCGGGTCGGCGGAGGAGAGGTGGGCGCGCTGCTGCCGCTCGTGAGCGAGCTCGCGTTTGTCGCGGAGACGTACGGTCTCGAGGTCCGACCCGACGCCGAGGCCCTGGCGCTCGACCGGGTCTCGGCCCTGGTGGCACGCTGGGTTGCGGAGGATGGGGAGGGCACGCGCACCGCCGCCGTGCGGGCGCCCCGGGCAGCCGCCATGTAGGATCGAGCGCGGCAAGGGCTCCAAACGACGAGGGGCGCGGTGCCGTGTGGCACCGCGCCCCTCGGTACGTCCGACCCGTGCCGGGTCAGTCTTTCACGAGAATCAGGAACTTCGAGGCGGCCCAGAAATCCCCGGGCTGGGCGATCTTGACGGCGCCCTGCACACGCCCGTGATCGTCGGGTGGTGTGGCGAGATACGAGAGATCCTGCCGCGAGACGATCTTGTAGTGTGCGGTCGAATCGGGCAGGGCGATCGAGGTGTCCGTCCGCAGATCGATCCGGGTGAAGTCGCTCGGATTGAGCTCCCGCGCGGGGGCGAGGGTCTGGCCGCGCTTCCCGAAGATGAACAGGAACCGGGCGCCGCCCTCCTTCACGATGATTCCCGCCTTCAGCAGTGAATCCTGCGTGCCGACGATGTAGTACGCCGTGTTCTCGCGGGTGGTGGTCGTATTGAGCGTGTCCACCAGCGCGGCGTTCCGCGCGACGAGCGTGGCGTTCTGGGTCTGCAGCTCGTTCACCTGTTCGGTGAGCGTGGCGATCGTCGCCTTCTGCTGGTCGAGTGCCGACTGCAGGGTGCTGATGGTCGAGTCGAGCTGCGTGCGCAGGCTGTCGGAGAGGTGCGTCAGATTTCGCACGCGGGCCCGGCTCGCGCGAAGTCGCGACTCCGCTTCATTGACGCGCTTCGTGACGTCCTTGATGCGCCACATGATGCTGTCGCGCGCTGCGGCCGACGGCGTTTCACTTGGCGTCGTCATCGACGCGGGGCCGACGTACTTGACCGTCGCCAACTGCTTGCTGATCTCGCTCATCAGCATGGCGTTGTCGGCGACCTGCTGCATCAGGCTGTCTTTCTCCGCCGACACCGTCTTGAGCTGCGCGAGTTGCTGCTGCACTTCGGGGCTCGGACCCCGATTGCACCCCGCGACGGCCAATCCGGCGACGAGCGTGGCGATCGTGAGGGGGGCGATACGCCGCGCGGTGGCTGTCGTACGCATCGTGACCTTCCTTACCTGAACTGAGGTTGGGGTGTCGAGTGATGCCGGGAGGGCGCCCGTCGCGGGCGCCCGGCCGCTACCGGCTCCTCGTTGCGCGAAAGACCCGGCGCAGGCGCGGGAGGTAACGGTTAGGGTGGGCCATTGAGCTCGCGCCAGGGCCCCTGGAGCTCGGGATGATGGGACAGGACGTCCGGGTCGATCGCGAGGGCGTTGCGGTATGCCCGGCGGGCCTCGTCGGGCCGGTTGGCGGCATAGGCGATCGTCCCGAGGGTCGCCCAGTACGCCGCGTGTCGGGGGGCGAGGGCGACCGCCGTGCGCGCGTGCCGAAGCGCTTCGGCCTCGCGTCGCTGGGCCTGCAGTGCCACCGCCGTCCGCATCTCCGCGGCCGCGTCGGTGCCGCGTTCCGTTGTGCGGGCTGGATCGGGGTGTTCGGGTGCGCTGAAGCGGATGGTCTGAATGCCGATGCCCGCGAGGGTCGCCACGACGGCGAAGACGGCGAGCAGCCGGCGTCTGGACCCGAAGGGACCCATCGTCGTCCGGTCCGGATCGGTCGTCGTTCCTTCCTCGACACTCCGGCCGATGAGGAGGCCGAAGATGGCTCCGAAGACGAGGAGGAAGAGCTGATCCGCCGGCTCGTGTACCATCGCCGCGACGTCCCGTTGCGGAGGGATCAGGTGGAGCAAAAAGCTTCCGACGTAGACGGCCGCCACCGTCACCGCGGTGTAGGCGTAGACCGCGGCGATCCACGACAGGTAGTACCCGACGCGGCCCCGCGCGCGCAGGGGCCCGGCGGCGGCGTAGACGAGCCCGCCGGCGCCCCCGCCAAGGAGTGCGATCTCGCTGAAGATGATGGACCAGCCGAGGTAGTCACGGTCCCGGAAGATCACCGCCGAGGCCAGGCAGATCACGATCGGGACGGCGACGACGGTCAGGACCATGGCGACGCCGCCGGCGGCGGCCCGTAGCCACGGCGGCCCGTCGGCGAAGGCGTCCACGAGGCCGGTGATGAACCCGGAGATTCCCGGCGGGCGCGGCGCGTGACCCACGTGCGCATGGACGTACGCCGTACGCGACCGGCACACCGGGCACTGCTTTAGATGGGCTCCGACGGCGCGAACGTCCGGTGGGTCGGCGGCGAGCAGGGCGCCCACATGCAGACATTCGGGGAGTCCGCTCGCATCGAGCGCGGCGGCGCTCGCGAATTCCCAAAGCACCTGCAGGGCGCGTTGGCGCATGCGCCGCGGGATATGGCCCGCCCCTTCGATCTCACCGAGGGTCTCGACCGGGAGATCGAGCGCGGCGGCGAAGCGATCGGGGGCGATGCCGAACGCCTCCCGCCGGGCGCGGAGTTGGGCGCCGGTCATCGGGGCCCGTGGGGAGCGCGCGGCACGTCGTAGGTTGTGCCGCGCCCACGTCCCCCGCAACCCCCTTACCGCTTCTCCGCGAGCTCCATCGTGCGGTAGTACCAGCGCGCTCCCGCTCCGTCGTCCGCGGCGCGCGCCGCTTCGGCCTGGGTCGTCGGCGGGGGAACGATCACCGGCGATCCCGGCATCCAGCCGGCGGGCGTCGCGACGCCGTGCGCGTCGGCCGTCTGGAGCGCCCGGACGAGACGGAAGATCTCGTCGACGTTCCGTCCGGTGGTGAGGGGATAGTAGAGCATCGCG
>DATFMZ010000189.1:0-3216 GCA_035266665.1 Gemmatimonadales bacterium
TGGCGGCCGGGAGCCACATCCACCTGCTGAACAACATGATCATGGCGCCCGTACCGAAGCAGGTCCCCGCCGACCAGTTCCCGAGCCTCGCGCTCGCCATCTCCACGATGGTCCGGCGCTCCAACGGCGCGACGCCCGAGCCCACTCCCGGAAGATGCGGGGATGACGTGATCGCGGGGAACGTGGTCGACGGTTATCCCAGCGGCATCGAGTTGGGGACGTATCCGGATTCCCTGTGCCGCGGCAACGTCGTTCGTGACAACACGATTGCCGTTCGGCGGGTGGCCTTCCTACGAACTTCGATTAGTTGGGGCACGGTCCCTCTGTCCGACACCACCGATCCCACGTGGGTCGGAGTGCCGATACGAGTCGGCGAGCCCGTCATCCAGGGGAGGTCGGGACGTCTCGAGGACACCCGCATCGAGGACAACCGGATCCTGGGCGCGGAAGGGTATGGCATCTCCATCCTGCACGCGTCCCATGTCCGGGTCGCGGACAACACGATTGCCGGAATCCTCGTGCGGAATCCGTTCCCGGGCAACGCGAACTCCGGCCCGAAGTCGCCCAACGCCAACGGCGCCGGCATCTGGGTCTCGGCCGGGAGCGATGACAACGAGATCATCGACAATGCGTTCTCGGACATCGCCACCTACGCCATTGTCCTCGAGGGTGACAGCAACACCGTGCAGAAGCTGAGCACGCGCGATTCGGTGCGCGACCTGGGTACCGGCAACCGCGTGACGAGGCGCGAGCCCTAGTCCGCGAGGTCCTTCACGATCCCTGTCATCGGATCCACCGTTCGCGCGTGCGCGGTGTCGGCCGGCACGATGGAGTCTGCGGGCACGACGCGGTAGCGCGCCGACATCCCCGCGGCCACATGTGTCGCCATGTGGCAGTGGTACAGCCAGGTACCCACGTTGTCCGGTACCATGTCGGCCGTGACCATGATGAGCGGTCCGCCGAGATCCAGCAGGTCCTTACGCTGCCCATTGACGAGCACCGTGTTGCCGTGCCAATGCGGGGTGTGGATGTCGGCGGGGCCGGTGGATGAGAAGACGTACCACCGTACGTGCTCGCCGACCTTCATGGTGAGCGCCGAGACGGGAAGATTTCCGTACATGAGGCCGTTGATCGTGTCGTAGAAGTACTGCGTGGTCCTGTTGAACGTGATCGGACCCTTGGGGCCGACGCCGGTCGTGTCCCCCGTGTATCGCTCCAGGTTCTGCCGGTAGTAGTGCATCGACGGTCCCTCGAACACGCTCGCGAACATCGTCACGAACTCGCGGTCCACGTCCTTGGGCGATCCATCCGGCCGTGCCATCCCTCGGCGGGTGATGATAATCGGACCGATGAGGCCCGCCTCCACGTCGGCGGGCTCGTTGGTGTGTGAGTGGTACACCCAGAGAATCGAGCTCGGATCGTTCGGTCCCGGTCCCGCGCGCTCGGGGATCGGCCAGACGTAGCGGTACGTGCCACCCGGCGGCACGGAATCGTCGAGATGGCCCGCGGAGCCGGTCCCGTCATAGTAGAGCGCGCCCTCGGATTGCTTGTCGTAGAACACGCCGTGCGGGTGCACGCTCGCCGGGAAGTCGGTGTTGTTCTTGAAGACCACGACGATCGTGTCGCCCACCGCGCCGCGCAGCACCGGGCCCAGCATGCCGAGGTGCCGCCACTTGGCCGGGCGAGGTTTGAGCTTCGTAAACGTCGAGTCGGTGTACGCGCGGTAGACCGCCTTCCGGAAGATCTTCGCCTCGCCGGTCGCATTCCCCATGGCGAACGCCGATTTCGGGAGCGGCTTCCCCATGCCCATGGTGAGATCGCTGTCGGTGGGGACGTAGTTCCAGTCCACCGGATCGGCGGCGATGTAGTACGTGCGGGTGACACCGGGTTGGGTGTTCCCCGCGCATCCGACGCTTCCGAAACCGAGCAGGAGCATGCCGCAAGCCGTGACGACGTGAACGCCCAGACGTGTATGGGTCTGCATGGTCTTCCCGGAGGTGTGTTGAGTGATGGAGGCTGCCAGGAAGAAGGTCGGATGGGAGGGCCGGTCGTGCCATCGCATGGATGTGCGATAGCGGCGGCATTCACGGTGGCCGACAATGGATGCGGATATGCCGATGCCGCACGACGTGCATGAGATGGACGGCCCCCTACGTTGTCCGACCACCGGCCGGAGACCGCGCTGTCATGCCTGATCTACTGACCCGGCTTCGAGCCGCGCTCGGCGATCGCTACGCGATCGAGCGCGAGGTGGGGACGGGCGGGATGGCGACGGTCTTCCTGGCGCGCGATCTCAAGCACGAGCGGCGGGTGGCGCTCAAGGTGTTGAAGCCCGAGCTCACCGCCGTGCTCGGCCCCGACCGCTTCCCCCGCGAGATCAAGATCGCGGCCCAGCTGCAACATCCCCACATCCTGCCGCTCCACGACTCCGGCGAGATCGAGGGTTTCCTCTACTACGTGATGCCGTTCGTGGACGGCGAGTCGCTACGGGCGAGGCTGAAGCGCGAAGGCCCCCTGTCGGTGGGCGAGGCGGTGCGGATCCTCAAGGAAGTGGTGGATGCCCTGGCCGCGGCGCACGCCGAGGGCATCGTGCACCGGGACATCAAGCCGGACAACGTGATGCTCTCGGGGCGGCACGCGATCGTGATGGACTTCGGGGTGGCGAAGGCGGTGACGGCGGCGGGCGGGGAGACGCTCACGACGGTGGGCGTAGCGGTGGGGACGCCGCAGTACATGGCGCCGGAGCAGGCGATGGGGCAGGGAGACATCGATCATCGGGCGGACCTGTACGCGGTGGGGATCCTGGCGTACGAGATGCTGACGGGGGAAGCGCTGTTCGCGGGGAAGAGTGCCCAGGCGGTGCTGTCGGCACACGTGATCGAGCCGGCGCCGGATGTGCGCGAGGCGCGGCCGGAGGTGCCGGCGCCGCTGGCGGAGGCGATCGGGCGATGTCTGGCGAAGCAGCCGGCGGATCGGTGGCCGAGTGCGGAAGCGCTGTTGCGGGCGTTGGAGACGGTGGCGGTGACGCCGAGCGGGGGGATGACGCCGACGGACACGCGGCCGGTCAAGCCGACGCCCGCGCGGCCCATGATGCGCCGCCGCTGGATCGCGGGACTCGCCGCGGCGGCGGTGCTCCTGCTCGGCGGCCTCGGCGGGTGGTTCGCGTTCGGGCATCACGCAAGCCACGCCATCCGGCGCATCGGTGTTTTGCCGATC
>DATFMZ010000190.1:0-12658 GCA_035266665.1 Gemmatimonadales bacterium
ACCCCGCGCATCCGGCCGAGCACGAGCGCCACCTCCGCCCGGGTGAGCACCACCGGGAGACGCTTCGGGCCCTTCGCCTTGATGACGCTCCCCAAGCTGAGACGCCGGCCGACCAGGTGCTCGTACAAGAACCCCAGCGCCGCCGACGCCTGGTTCTGCGTCGCCGCACTCACCCGCGCGTTGACGGCGAGGTCGGTCAAGAAGTTGGTGACCTCGGCCTCGCCCAGCTCCTTCGGGTGCCGCAGTCCGGAGTAGCGGACGTACCGCCGCACCCACCCGACGTACGCCTCCTCCGTCCGCCGGCTGTAATGCCGCGCCCGTAACACGCGGCGCAGCTCACCCAAGAGCGCGCTCTTGCCCACGGCCGCACGATGGCCGAGCGCCGGAGACGGCGGTAACCGAACCCGCGCACCCGCGGACGAATGCCCCGCACGAATGACGCGTCGCCCGGACGGCCTGCTCGAGCCCCGCCCACCGAATCGTGAAGGGCCAAACCCCGCCGATGCGCGAAATCGTCAAGTTCCCGCGCGAACGGTGCAATCCCCGCCCACCCCTCGGGATGCATGCTCCGGACAACTCTAGCGGAGCATGTCCCCATGCATCATCCCATCTCCACCTACGCGGTACGGGTCACGGCACTCGCCGCCCCCATCTGGCTCCTCGCCCTCGGCGGGTGCGGCTCCAGCACCACCAGTCCCACCCAGAATGCGTCGCCCACGGGCTCGATCAAGATCACCGCGGCGACGACCGGCACGGACCTGTGGACCAATACCTATTCGGTCTACGTCGACGGCTCGAGCCACGGCACCGTGCCCGCCAACGGCACAGCGACGGTGGACAGCCTGTCCGTCGGCGACCACCAGGTGTCGCTGTCCGGCTTTTCCGAAAACTGCGGCGCCGACAGCGCAGGCCCGCGCACCGTCACCGTGGCGGCCGACCAGTCGGCGACGGTCACGTTCAACGTGACGTGCGTGGCGGACGTCGGGACGTTGAAGATCACGACCAGCACGGACGGACTCGCCATCGATGCCGATGGCTACGTGATCGTCGCGGGCACGGACACACTGTCCCTCAACGCGACGGACACCGCGATCGCCGACGTCGCGCCGGGTACCGTCACCATCACGTTGACCGGCCAGGCCGCGAACTGCACACCGCACGGGACGCCCCAGACGTCCGCCTCCGTGACGTTCGGCGACACGACGAACGCCTCGTTCGCCCTCACGTGCTTCGCCGATCCCATCGTCTTCGAGCGGCGCTCGTCGAGCGGCCGCAACGACCTCTACGTGGTGGACGCGAGTGGGGGAACCGAGGTCAAGCTCACCGACGCCACGGCGCAGTTCTACAGCTTCACGACGGGCCCGAACGGCGGGTCGCCCTGGAATGCCACGAAGACGATGTTGGTGTACCAGAGCTCCGGCGAAACGGACTATACGAACTACGACGAGTACGTCATCGCGCTCAACAAGTCGGTCTCGTATCATCTGACGCGACCGGCACCCCAGTTCGCACCGAGCTGGTCGCCCGACGGCGCACACGTCGCCTTCGCCAGCTACGAGCCGTCGGGTTCCACGTACAACGCCGCGATCGACGTCGCGGGCGCGGACCTGACCGGTGTGTCCACGCTCACCCCCACCAACGTGTGGTCGGGTGGCCCGGTGTGGTCACACGACGGCACCCGTCTGCTCTTCTGGGTCGATTCGACGAGCGTTGGTGGGCCCAATGCCACGATCGGGATCATGAACGCCAACGGGACCGGGTGGGTCAACGTGTCGAACGCGGACGGCACCCGCAACGCCGCATACGGCGACTATTCCCCATCGTGGTCGCCCGATGACTCGCGGGTCGTCTTCACCCGGGACTACGCATCCGGAGGCTTCGCCACCGACATTTGGGTCGCGAACCAGGACGGCACCGGCCTCACACGCCTCACCACCGATTCCACGATCCAGAAGGAGAACCCCACCTGGAGCCCCGACGGGTCGCAGATCTACTTCGAGCGGTGCGGCGATTCCACCTGCAGGGGCCAGGACGTCTGGGTCATGAACGCCGATGGCACGAATCAGACAAAACTCACCACGAGCCACAACGAGCATCTCGGCAGCTTCAATCCCGCAGGGACGGAGCTCGTCACCTGGGACGTCATGGGCACCGATCCGAACACCCAGTCGTCGATCGGACAGCTCTTCATCCAGGGATTGGATGGCTCGAATCGCGCGGCCCTGACCGCGGCAGGGGTCGACGCCGAGAACCCGCACTGGCGTTAGTGCAGCTTCGCTAGATAGCGCTCTCGTCAGTGCGGTAGAGGCCGCCCGGGCAACCGGGCGGTCTCGTCGCGATACTGCCCCGGCGTCTTCCGAAAGCGCCGCTTGAAGGTGCGGGAGAAGTGGGCCTGATCGCTGAATCCGACCCGATAGCCGATCTCGGCGAGGTTGCCGGCGTTGGCGGCGATCAGGCTCGCCGCGCGTTCCAAGCGCATCCCACGGATCAGCTGGGCGGGCGACTGATCGACCAGCGCGCGAAGCTTGCGCGTGAGCTGGGAGGTGCTCATCGCCAGTGCGCCCGCCAGCTCCTGGACGCTGAACTCGGGATTGCCGATCTCATCTTCCACGGTCGCCACGACCCGCTCGAAGAATGCCTGGTCCACCGAGCGCGCGGAGACGTCCGCCGGTTTGACGATCACCCGCTCGCGGAAGCGCTCGCGTAACGCGCGGTGCCGCTCCAGCAGCCCCGTGACCCGCGCCACCAACTCGCGGGCGTCGATCGGCTTGGGTAGATACTCGTCCGCCCCCGCCTCGAGACCGCCGAGCCGTGACTCGACCTCAGCGCGAACACTCAGCAACACGATCGGGATGTGACTGGTCCGCTCGTCGGCCCGGAGCCGGCGGCACAGCTCCACACCATCCATGTCCGCCATCCGCACGTCGGAGATGACGAGATCGGGAACCGCACCCTGCGCCGCGTCGAGTGCCCGCTCGGCGCTGTTCACGCCGGTCACCGCGCCGACACCCTCCAGGGTGGCGGCGATCCAGTCTCGCAAATCCGCGCTGTCGTCCACCACGAGGATCGCCGGCAAGGCGGGATCGGCGGGACGCTCCGCGTGATCGCCGGTCGTGCGGTAGAGGATCTCGTCCGTCACCTCCGGACGTTGGGTCGCGTCGAGCGGCGCACGCGGCGGCTGCTCCAGCGCCAGCCCAAGCGGGAGGACGACACGAAAGCGCGCGCCCTCGGGTGCCACCGTGTCGAGGGTGAGATCGCCGCCCGCCACGCGCGCGAGCTCCCGCGCGAGCGCAAGACCGATCCCCGCCCCACCCGGATGGCGCACGTCATCATCGGGTCCGCGACGGAACCGCAGGAACACATCCTCCTTGCGCTCGGCGGGAATCCCGGGCCCCGTATCCGCCACAGTAATCAGCAGACGATCGGGCGGCCGGAGCTCCGCGGCGACACCCACGCGCCCGCCGGCGGGCGTGTACTTGAAGGCGTTGGCGAGGAGATTGGAGACGATCGTGGTGAGCTGATCGGGGTCGACCCGTGCCGCGACCCGGCGCGGCCGCGCCACGAACTCGAGCAGCACGCCTTTCCGCTCGGCCAGCTCCTCGAACGACATCACGAGCGACTCGAGAAACGACGTCACGTCCAGATCGCGTACGGTCGGCTCGAGCGCGCCGGCATCGAGCCGCGTGAGCTCCAGGGCCTGTTCCGCGAGCCGCTCGATCCGCCGCGCGCTCCGCTGGGCCACGCGGAGCTCGTGCGCGCGCTTCTCCGGGTCCGTCTCGCGGAGCGCGGCGTCGATCTCGCCGAGCACGAGCGTGAGCGGCGTGCGGAGCTCGTGCACGATGTTGCCGAAGAAGCGGGTGCGACCCGCGTCGTCACCCACCGGAGCCGCCGTTGGCCGCCCGGCACGCCTCGCGATCCACCAGCCGAGCGCTCCCCCAACGAGGAGCAGCAGCGCACCCACCAGGACCTCGGCGATCACTCGACACCCATGAGCCGGCCCAGCACGTCAGCCGTGAAGGGATTCCGCCCCCCCTTGAGCTCAGCCACCCACGCCTCGCGCTGCGCCTTGGCGATCGGTGCGGTCGAGCGCGCGATGTAGGCCTCGAAGTCTTGGATGGCTCCGGCATCGTCCCCGGCGAGTGCGCGCGCCACGCCGCGACTGTCGAGGATGCGGGTCCGCGTGTTCTCGTCAGCGGCCCGCATCGCGGCATCACACATCCCCAGCACGCGCGAGGCACTGCCCGCGAGACTTCCCCACCAGCAGAGTGCGTTCAGGTCGAGCGCGGTCGTCCGATCCTTTGGTGCGAGCTGCGCAAGCGAATCCGCGATCGCGCGGCTCCGCACCGTGGCCGCTCGTGCCTCCTCGGCATGTCCAGCCGCACGCGCCACCACTGCGTACCGCGCTTGGCCGGCAAGCCACCGGATCGCCGCGTCGAGATCGGCGCGATGATCCGCCGCGTAGCGCTGATCCTGCGCGAGCATTTCCCGCGCGACGGCAAGCGCGCCCGCGCGATCACCGGTCCGGTTGAGCATGTGGGCATAGTACGCCAGGATATCCTGCCGGTACTGGCTGCCGTCGGGAAACGCCGTCCGCGCGAGCGTCGCGGCGGTGCGCGCGTAGTGGAGCGCCGAATCCACCATGCCGGCCCGCTCGAACGTCACCGCCATGTCACGGGTGGTGAACACGAAGAGCACGTGCGCCCGGCCGCCGTAGAGCGTATCGCGCATCGCGAGGCTCTCGCGGAACGCCGCCAGCGAGGAATCGTACTGCCCCTCCTCGCGCTCGACGAGCGCGAGATACTGGAGCGCGTTCGAGGTCGTCCAGTTCGGGCCGGCATGGAGTCGGCGACTGATGGCGAGCCCGGAGTCGCACGCGGTGTGCGCGCGGGTCAGCTCGTGCTCGAACATCCGCGTTCGGCACAGCTCGTTCAACATCTGGGCGACGCCCTCGTCGTCCCCGAGGCCACGGTGCCGTTGCAGCGAGGCCGTGAGGAGACTGTCCGCCGCCCCATACCGGAGCGTCCGGTTCCACTCGAACGCGAGGCCCGCCGCGACGCTCGCCCGCTGCGCGTCCCACGTGTTGCCCAACTGGCGGTCGAATATCGCCAGCGCCTCACGCTCGAGCGGCTCCACGCGCGGGCCGCCGCCCGCGTCGTTCAGCATGACGGCCAAACCGGCCTTTGCCTTCGCGACGTCGAGGGGCGGCGCGCCGGGCAACGAGTCGAACAGCCGTACCGCCTCCTCGCCGAGCCGCGTCGCGCGGGGCAGCTCGCCGATGTTCCGATACGCGTTGGCAATGCTCATCAGCAGGCGCGCGCGAACGAGCGGCTGATCTTTCAGCTCGGTCCGGATCCGCTGCGCGCCGGCATCGAGCACGTCCACGGCGCTCAGGTGCTTTCCGCCGGCTGCGCTCGGATCCGCCACGTCGAACATGCTCGTCATGAAGTCGGAGACCTGCTTGGCCGTCGCCGCCTCGGTCCGCGCCGTCCGCTCGGCCCGTGAGGCGCGGACGAAGCCCACCGTCGCCACCACGAGGCCCACCACCAGGGCGGCCGTCACGGCCACACCCGCCGCCACCGCCACCCGGTTGCGCCGTGTGAACCGCCCGAACCGATACCAGGTCGTCGGCGGGCGTGCCGCCACCGGCTCGTGCTCGAGGTAATGCCGCAGATCGCCGCCCAGCGCGGCCGCGCTCTCATAGCGCCGATTGCGGTCGTATTCCAGCGCCTTGAGCACGATCCAGTCGAGATCGCCCTTGAGGACGCGGCGGATCCGGCTCGGCCGCGGGGTGTTGGTCGCCCCCGTCACCAGGTCGTGCAGGAAGCGCTGCGCGCCGAGCGCCGCGGGATCGATCGGGAGCTCGCCCACCAACAGCTCGTACAGCACGACGCCCAGACTGTAGATGTCCGCTCGGGTGTCCACGTCCGTGAGCGACATCTCCGCCTGCTCGGGACTCATGTAGGCGAGCGTGCCGAGTGCGCTGCCGAACGAGGTCACCAGCGTCTCTTCCGTGAGCTGGAAGCCGATCGCCTTGGCGATGCCGAAGTCGATGATCTTGGGCGCCGCCTCGCCGTCCACCTCCGTCACCAGGATGTTCGACGGCTTCAGGTCGCGATGGATCACGCCCTTCTGGTGGGCGTGCTGCACGGCTTCGCAGACCTTGATGAAGAGCGCGAGGCGTTCGGCGAGGGCCAGACGGTGCGCGTCGCAATACGTGGTGATGGGAGTACCGTCCACCAGCTCCATCGCGAAGTACGGCCGGCCCGCGTCGCTCGCGCCGCCGTCGTACACCTGCGCGATGCCGGGATGCTGCATCACGGCGAGTGCCTGCCGCTCAGCCTCGAAGCGGGCAATCACCTCGCGCGTGTCCATCCCCTGCTTCATCACCTTGAGCGCCACGCGGCGCCGCACGGGCACCGTCTGCTCGGCCTCGTACACGAGACCCATCCCGCCCTCGCCGAGGACGCGGATGACGCGGTAGGGCCCGATCCGCTCGGGGTGTTCCGTGGGTGGCGGCGGGTTCGTCATTCCAGGAGTGTGGTTTCCATTTGCCGGGGCGTCCAGGGCCGGCGTGGCGCCCCGCGGTTTCACTCCCAGGAGCGGGGCAGGCGGGCGTCACCAACGTCGGCCAATATTCGGTGTGGTACGCCCGGGCGGAAGCAACACCTTTAATCAGTCGCTCGGGAGATCCTCCGATCCGCCGTAGAGGAAGGTGAGCGCCAGGGGCAGCCGCGCCGCCCACGCCGCCGCCCTGTGGCGACCGCATGGCGTGATCACGGTGCGGATGCGCGAGGAATCGACGCCGGCAGACTCGAGTACACCGCGCAGTCGCAGGACGTCTCCCACCAGCTCCGGGGTGCCGCCCGTATCCGGTGGACAGGTCGCGGCGTTCCGCTCGTTGGTGCCCACACCCAGATAGATGCGCCCCGGCCACTCCCGTACCGGCGCGGCCTCGCGCAGGACGTGATAGTCGTCGACGTACACCGACGGGCTCTCGATCAACAGCCGGCCGAATACGCCCGGCCGCTTGACCGCCGCATACAGCGCCGCGAGCCCGCCGGCCGAGGATCCGCCGATGCCGGTGGCGCTCGGCGCGGTGTCGGTGCGGTACCGCGCGTTGACGAAGGCGCGCACTTCGTCGAGAAACGCGGGATAGCGATCGCCCTCCGCCGGGACCGGCGGCTGGAGATACTCGTCGTGGTAGGGGAAATACTCGCGGAAGCGCTCCTGGGGACCGACGTTGTCGATCCCCACGACGATCAACGGCACGATCGCCTTCGCCGCCAGCAGGCTGTCCACGGTCTCGTCCACGCGCCACTCGCCGGTGCCGAGGTTGGCGGTGGCGGTATCGAAGAGATCCTGGCCGTCGTTGAGATAGAGGACGGGATAGCGACGGCCACGGTTCTGGGCGGCATCGTAGCCGGGCGGCACGAGCACCCTGAGCAGGCGCTCGTTGTGAAAGACCGCACTCTGCAACGTGTCGGTGCGCAGCTCGGCCACCTGTGGTGCCGCGACCCGTGGGGCCCGCCCACACGCACTCAGGACGAAGCTCCCCACCACCAGAACCGCTCGTTGGACGATCCGCTGCACCTGCCCTCCCTTCGCTCGTAGACGGCTCGTGGGACGCTCAGATGTGCCAAATGGTTGGCCCCTCCGCAATATCGGCACGAGCACCCGAACGGATGCCCGCCTCCCGGGTTTCAATCGCGCGACCCTTCAGACAAATTCCGGCGAGCGCCACATCGGCGCCGTCGCCGCCGACTCGATTCGGCCTCTCTGGAGATACCATGCTCCCACGCAGCGTCCCGCTCGCCCTGCTCGCACTCTGCCTCACGGCCGCGCAACAGCCCACGACCCTCCTCACCGTGGACGCGCGGACCCAGCCGGCACCACCCGAGACGGGCTGGCTCCACATGGGCACCGCCACGGCGCCGGACGGCCGGACGCTCGACGTGAACAGCCGGTATCTCGTGCTGAACGGGAAGCCATGGCTCCCCATCATGGGCGAATTCCACTTCGCCCGCGTGCCGCACCGGTTCTGGAAGGAAGAGCTGAGCAAGATGAAGTCGGCGGGCGTGGAGATCGTCTCCACGTACGTCTTCTGGAACTTCACGGAGAAGACACCGGGCGACTTCAACTGGACGGGCGATCGCGATCTCAGAGCGTTCGTCACCCTCTGCAAGCAGCTCGGTCTCTACGTGTTCATCCGCCCCGGCCCCTGGGTGCACTCGGAAGATCGGTTCGGAGGACTCCCCGACTGGGTGGTGCACGCCATGCCCACGCGCCAGAGCGATCCCGAGTTCTTGAAGTACGTCGGCCGGTGGTACGACCAGGTCGGCCAACAGGTGACGGGGCTGCTCTGGAAGGACGGCGGGCCGGTGATCGGCGTGCAGGTGTCGAACGAGTACTCGGCACGCGGGCCGGAACGCGGCGAGCAGTACATCCTCGACCTGAAAAGACTCGCGATCGCCGCGGGAATGGACGTGCCGATGTACACGGTGACGGGCTGGGACAACGCGGTGGTGCCGGCGCACGAGGTGATCCCCTTGGAAGGCGGCTACGCCGATGAGCCGTGGGGCCTGAGCACGACCAAGAACCCGCCGTCCGAGGTCTACGCCTTCCGGTTCCAGAGCCGCGTCCGCGGGACGTTCGATGCCTCCAAGCCCGCACCGCTCTCGGATGCGGACCGACTCGCGCCGCACGTGCCGTTCTTCGGTGCCGAGTTCGGCGGCGGCGTCCCGACCATGTACCGCCGCCGGCCGATCATACGGCCGGATGACGTGGCGGCGATGCTCCCCGTGCAGATCGGCTCGGGCGCCAACGTCTACGGCTACTACATGTTCCACGGCGGCCAGATCTCGCCCAGTCACGGAGAGATGGAAGAGAAGACGGCGATCGGCGGCTACAACGATCTCCCCATGATCGATTACGACTTCCAGGCCCCACTCGGCGCCTACGGGCAGCAGCACGCGGTGATGGGGAATCTCCGGCCGTATCACTTCTTCGTGAACGCGTTCGGAGGCCGCCTCGCGCCGATGACGGTGCACCAACCGAGCACGATCTCCAAGGGCCAGGAAGATCTGGTGACGCCGCGCTTCTCCGTGAGGAGCCTCGGGAACAGCGGCTTTCTGTTCATGAACAACCACGTGCGCCAATACACGATGGCCGAGCAGAAGGACGTCCGGTTCGAGGTGCGGCTTCCGAACGAGACGCTGACGTTTCCGTCCGCGCCGATCACCATCCCCACCGACGCGTACTTCATCTGGCCGATCAACATGGATCTCTCCGGGGCGACGCTCGCGTACGCCACCGCGCAGCCCGTGACCGAGATCGACGCGAGCGGCACGCCGACGTACGTGTTCATGGCGCAGAACGGGATCGCGCCCGAGTTCGCGATCAGTCAGACGGGCGTGGCGCGCGTGACGACGCGCGGCGGGAAGGTGTCCCGAAGTGGCGGACGATACGTGGTGAAAGGGATGACGCCGGGGACGAACGCGACGCTCGACGTACGGCTCCGCTCGGGGAAGTCGGTCCGCGTGCTGGTGCTCACCGAGGCGCAGGCCGGTAACCTCACGCTGCCGACTCTCGACGGCTCGACCCATCTCCTCCTCAGCAGCGCGCAGGCCTTCACCGATGGGAGCACGCTGACGCTCCTCTCGACCGGCGATCCCGATATCCGGCTTGCGGTCTACCCCGCCCTCTCCAAGGCGCCCAGCGCCAACCTCACGATGACCGAGGGGAAGCAGGACGGTGTCTTCCAGACGTGGAGCGCGCATGCCGCGCCGCGCACACTGTCGGTGACGGTGACGCCGCTCCGCGAGGCGGGTCGCGTGCCGCCGCTCGAGCTGGGGCCCCCGCAGAACACGGCGCACGAGCCGATGCCCGAAGTGTTCGGCCGCTCCGCGGCGTGGAAGCTCACGCTCACGGGCGCCGTGACCGACAGCCAGGACGCGTTCTTGCGGATCTACGCGCGCGGTGACGTGGCGCGGCTCTTCTCGGGTGTCACGATGCTCGACGATCAGTTCCTGAACGGGAACGTGTGGGAGGTGGGACTCAGGTACGTGCAGAGCGCGCTGGACGATCCGCTGACGCTCACCGTGCTCCCGCTCCGGAAGGACGCGCCCATCTACCTCGACAAAGGCGTGGACGCCATGGTCGAAGGCCAGGACCAGCTCGCCAAGGTGGACAGCGTGACGGTGGTGCCGCAGTACCGGCTCGACGTGTCCACGGGACGGTCCCGATGAGCGACGCTCCGAATCCGGTGATCGCCATGCTCGGCAGGCGGCTCCGCCTCGCGGTGATCGGCGGCGGACCGGGGTCGTTCATCGGCGAGACGCACCGCGCCGCCGCCCGCATGGACGACCGCTACGAGATCGTGACGGGCGTGTTCTCGTCCGATCCCGAGAAGTCCAAACGCGTCGCCGCGGCGCTCGGGTACTCGGCGGAGCGCGCGTATGGCACCGTGGACGACATGCTCGCCGCCGAGGCCGCGCGGCGGGACGGCGTTGAGGTGGTGGCGATCATGACGCCGAACGACAGCCACTTCCCCTTCGCCATGGCGGCGCTCGAGCGCGGGCTCGACGTGATCTGCGACAAGCCGATGACCAATACGATCGAAGACGCCGAAGCGCTCGAGGCCAAGGTGCGGGAGACGGGACTCACGTTCTGTCTCACGCACAACTACACCGGCTATCCGCTGGTCCGGCAGGCACAGGCGATGGTGGAAGCTGGCGAGATTGGCACGGTGCGCCTGATCCAGATCGAGTACGTGCAGGGCGGCAAGGCGGACGAGAGTAGGCCCGATCCGACGGATCGCTGGCGCTTCGATCCGAAGCGGGCGGGGCCGTCGCTCGTCATGGGCGATATCGGCAGCCACGCACACAACCTGGTGCGCTTCGTGACCAGACTCGAGGTCGCCGCCGTGAACGCCGAGATCGGCGCGATCGTCCCGGGCCGCACGGCACACGACTACGGCGGCGCCCTGCTCCGCATGGAGGGCGGCGCACGCGGATCGTTCTGGGTGACCCAGGCGGCGGCGGGCGTCGAGAACTCCATCCGCTTCCGCGTGAGCGGCACGAAGGGCTCGCTCGAGTGGCAGCAGGAGATTCAGCAGCGGCTCCGCTTCAAGCCGCTTGGGGCACCGGCTCAGGTACGCACGCCCAACGGGCCCGGCTCGCTCCCGCTCGCGCTCCGGTCGTCCCGCCTCAAAGCGGGCCACCCCGAGGGGTTCCTCGCGGCGTTCGCCAACCTGTATTCGGACGCCGCCGAGGTGATCGCCGCGCGGCGCGCGGGACAAGAGGCGGATCCACTCGCGCGTCATTTCCCGAACGCCCACGACGGACTGATGGGCGTGCGCTTCCTGATGGCCGCGCTGGAGTCGAGCGCGGCAGGCGGGACGTGGGTGGCCTGCGGGGCGTGACGCCGCTGCCGGCGCTCGCGCACCCTTCATCACGCGCGCATCTTTGACGGATCGGCGCACCACCCTCACCCACCCGGAGAGCCCTCGATGCGCGCTCGCCCCCATCCGTTCCCCCGCACCGCGCGGGTCCGGCTAGCCGTCCTGTTCCTCGCCGTCGCCTCGGCCGCGCTTGCACTCGGCGCCCCCCTCGCCGCCCAGAGCACCGTCCCGGGTCTCGATACCGCGGCCATGGACCGCTCCGTCCGCCCAGGCGACGACTTCTACTTGTACGCCAACGGCCGCTGGGTCCAGAAGACCGCGATCCCCGCCGACCGCTCGGCGTATGGCGCGTTCAACATCGCGGCCGAGCGCGCCGAGCGGCGGCTCACGCAGATCGTCCAGGACGCGGCCAAGGCGAACGCCCCGGCAGGCTCCGATCTCCGGAAGATCGGCGACTACTACTCGAGCTTCCTCGACACGGCGGCGATCGCCGCCCGCGGGCTCACACCCCTGAAGCCCGCGCTCAACCGGATTGCCGCGATCGGCAATCGTACGGAGCTCGCGCGCTACATCGGCTCCACCCTCCGCGCCGACGTGGACGTGATCAATGACGGCGCGCTCGACACGGACAACCTCTTCGGCCTCTGGGTGGATCAGGACTTCGATACGCCGACCAAGAACTTCGCGGCACTCCTCCAGGGCGGGCTCGAGATGCCCGACAAGAGCTACTATCTGGATACGTCCGCCACCATGGTGACCGTTCGCGAGAAGTACCGTACGCACGTGGCCCGCATGCTCTCGCTCGCCGGGTTCAGCGACGCGAAGGGCATGGCTGATACGATCCTCGCGCTCGAGACGAAGATCGCGCGCACGCACGAAGCCCGGGAAGACACGTGGGACGTGCGGAAGGGCGACAACCACTGGGCGCGCGCCGAGTTCCCGACGAAGGCGCCGGGGCTCGACTGGGACGCGTTCTTCACCGCCGCCGGGTTGGGTGACATCCCGACGTTCGTCGCATGGCAACCCGCCGCCATCACCCAGCTCTCCGCCCTCACCGCGAGCGAGCCGCTCTCGGCGTGGAAGGATCTCTTCGTCTACCACACCATCGAGCATCACGCGGCGGTGCTGCCGCCCGCCTTCGATCACGAGGCGTTTGCGTTCTTCGGCAAGACCCTCTCCGGCATCGAAGCGCAGGCACCGCGCGTCAAGCGCGCGGTCCAGGCCGCGAGCGGCGCATTGGGCTTCGCCGTGGGCAAGCTC
>DATFMZ010000191.1:0-2776 GCA_035266665.1 Gemmatimonadales bacterium
CCGAACACCGCCGTGGTGACGGTGAACGACCAGGGCGTACTCCTCGCACAGGGTGAGGGGACGGCCACGGTCCAGGCGAGCACGCCGAGCGGCCTCCAGGCGGTGGCCTCGGTCCAGGTGGCCAAGGCGCCGTTCGCCTTCGCGAGCCCGATTCTCTCCGCGGGGCCGGGGATCGACACCACGATCCCCGTGGTCGTCCCGACCCAGGGGAGCCGTCCCGTGTCGGTGAGCAGCCTGAATTTCCAGTCGAGCGACACGACGGTGGTGAAGGTGAGCCCGCTTGGTCGCATTCACACGGTCGCCACCGGTCGGGCCCAGGTACTGGCCCAGGGCTTCTTCCAGACCCAGGCGCTCGTGGTCGAGGTACACCCCGCCATCACGTCCGTCTCGGTCCTGCCGCGCACCGATCGGGGCGACGTGATCGTGCCGCTCGCCGGCGTGCGCCCCTTCAAGGTCGCCCTGTACACGGCCGACAGCACCGAGCTCAAGAACGTCCCGCTGGCCTGGTCGGTGAAGGACACCGCGCTCGCCGCGTTCGACGGCAAGAGCATGACGCTCAGGGGGAAGGCGCTCGGCACCACCGAGCTCACGCTCCTGAGCCCCGGCCCCGGGATCAAGCCGATCGTCTGGCCCATCAAGGTCGTGGCGGGCGGGCTCGCACTCACGCCCAAGGCCATCGGGATCGGAATCCGCGATACCTCGGCGCTCACCGTCGCCTATACCGACAGCACGGGGAAGCCGATCAGCCCCGCCTCGCCGAGTGACGTGAAGTGGACCACGAGCGACTCATCCGTCGCGGCCGTGAGCGCGGGCGGCGTGGTCACCGGCATCGGGTTCGGGCACGCCAAGATCGTCGCGGCCACCTCGTGGGGAAAGACCGACACCACGAACCTCTTCGTGACCGGCGAGCTGATCGTCGCCTCCACGCGCGGCGGCACCCAGAACCTCTATACGCTCGACCGCGCGGCGCCGGGCACGCTCGGCGCGGTGACGCACGACTCGGCGATCGAGGCCGCGCCGGCCTTCTCGCCGGACGGTGCGCGGATTGCGTTCATCTCCACCCAGGACGGCAACCCCGAGGTGTACGTCAGCAATGCCGACGGGACCGCTCCGCACCGCCTGACCAACACGCCGCAGGCCGAAGACGGACCGGTCTGGACGCCCGACGGGAAGCACATCGTGTTCACGTCGCAGCGGACCGGGCACTTCCAGATCTGGATCATGAACGCGGACGGAAGCGATCAACGCGCGCTCACCCAGGAGCCCGCGACCAACTTCGAGCCCGACGTCTCGCCGGACGGGAAATCCATCGCGTTCACGTCCACGCGCGACAAGCATTACGACATCTACGTGATGGGCCTCGACGGATCGAACGCCCACGACGTCACCAAGTCGGATGCGGCCGACCGGCATCCGCGCTGGTTCCCGGACGGCGAGCTCGGATACCTGGTGGTGCAGCCGGGCTCGAGCCCGCAGGCACTCGCGGCAATGCGGTTGAACCTCAAGACCGGCCAGGCGACGACCGTCTCGCCGACGAATCTCACGCTCACCAACTGGGCGATCTCGCCGACGGGCAAGGTGCTTGCGTTAGAGGTCAGCGCGCTCGCGAACGGTGGCGTGTCGAAACGGGTGTACTTCTATACGATCGGTGGGACGGCGGCGCCGCTGCCCATCCCGCAGGCGTCACCCGACGAGCAGCAGTCCGGGCCGGCCTTCCGTCCGCGCCGATGAAGGCATTCGTCCTCACGGGACACGGAGATCTCTCGCGCGCCCGGCTCGCGGACGTTCCCGCGCCGGAGCTCGCGGCGCCCACCGACGTCCGCATTCGGCTCCACGCCGCGGCGCTCAATCACCTGGACATCTGGACGGTGCGCGGCCTCCCGGGACTCGAGCTCGCGTTTCCCCACATCCTGGGCGGCGACGGCGCGGGCGTGGTCGAGTCGGTGGGAAGCGACGTCAAGACGGTGAAGCCCGGTGACCGCGTGCTCTTCAATCCGGGCATCTCGTGCTATCGCTGCCGGTTCTGTCTGGCCGGCGAGCACTCGCTGTGTGAGACGTACCGCCTGCTGGGAGAGCATCTCCCCGGCACGCTCGCCGAGTACATCGTGCTTCCCGAGTTCAACGTCGCGGTGATTCCGACGCCGCCGGCGCCGCACCCCGAGATCACCTGGCCCGAAGCGGCGGGCTTCTCACTCGCCACGCTCACCGCGTGGCGCATGCTCATGACCCGCGCGCGCCTGCGGCCCGGCGAGGCCGTGCTGATCTGGGGAGTGGGCGGTGGTGTCGCGAGTGTCGCGCTCAAGATCGCGAAGCTCGCGGGCGCGTTCGTCGTGGTGACCTCATCGAGTGATGCGAAGCTCGAGCGCGCCACCGCGCTCGGCGCGGACGGCGTGGTGAACCATGCCAAGGAGGACGTCGTCAAGGCGGTGCGGCGGATCACGCGGCGGCGCGGCGTGGACGTCATCGTGGACAACGTGGGCGAGGCCACCTGGGAGCGCTCGCTCCGGCTCCTCGACCGTGGCGCGCGCCTGGTGACGTGCGGTGCCACCACGGGGCACAATCTTCTGGTGGATGCGCGGAGGTTCTTCTGGAATCAGTGGGACATTCTCGGCTCGACCATGGGAAGCGCCGAGGACTACCGCGAGATCGTGCGGCTGCTCGGCCAGGGGAAGCTCCGACCCGAGGTGGATTCCGTGGTGCCGCTCGAGCGCGCGGGCGAGCAGCTCGCGAAGATGGCGGAGGGGGAGCAACTGGGGAAACTCGTCGTTCAGATCAT
>DATFMZ010000192.1:0-3402 GCA_035266665.1 Gemmatimonadales bacterium
TCGACGGTCTCGGTGGCGTCGGACGGACGAATCACGACGAGATTCGGGACCACGCGAAGCGCCGGCAGCATCTCCACCGGCTGGTGCGTCGGACCGTCCTCGCCGAGCCCGATGGAATCGTGCGTGAAGACGTAGATGACCCGGCGCTTCATCATGGCGGCGAGCCGGATCGGCGGCCGCATGTAGTCGGAGAAGATCAGGAAGGTGGCGCCGTAGGGGATCACACCGCCGTGCAGGGACATGCCGTTCAGGATCGCGCCCATGCCGTGCTCGCGGATCCCGAAATGCATGTTGCGCCCGGCGTAGCTCCCCGCCTCGAAGTCCCCGGCGCCGTCGATCAAGGTCTTGGTGCTGCTGGCGAGATCGGCGGCTCCGCCCATCAGCTCCGGGAGCCTGGGGGCGATCGCGTTCAGCACCTTCCCCGAGGCGGAGCGTGTCGCCATCGGCTTGGTGCCCGGCGCGAAGGTGGGAAGGTCGTCGTCCCACCCCTCCGGCAGGTCGCCCTCCATGCAGCGCACGCAGTTCTTGGCGAGGTCGGGATACGACTGCACGTAGGAGGCGTACCGCTTCTCCCAGACCGCCTGCATCGCCTCGCCGCGGTCGCGTGCCTTCCGCCACTCCGCGAGCGCATCGTCCGGGACGTAGAACGTCTCCGTCGTGGGCCAGCCGAGATTCTCCTTGGTGAGCTTCACCTCGTCCACGCCGAGCGGCGAGCCGTGGGCCTCCGGGGTGTCGTGCTTGTTCGGGCTGCCGTAGGCGATGTGCGTGCGGACGATGATCAGCGAGGGGCGGGCGGTTTCTTCCTTGGCGGCGGCGATCGCGCGGTCGATGGCCTTGAGATCGTTGCCGTCCTCGACGCGCTGGACATGCCAGCCATACGCCTCGAACCGCTCGGTCACGTCGTCGGAGTAGGCGAGCGACGTGTTGCCCTCGATCGTGATGTGATTGTCGTCGTAGAACCCGATCAGGCGGCCGAGCTTGAGATGGCCGGCCAGGGAGGCGACCTCGTGCGAGATCCCTTCCATGAGATCGCCGTCACTCGCGATGAAATACGTGCGATGATCGACGATCTGCTCTCCGGGACGGTTGAACACCGCCGCGAGATGCGCCGCGGCGATCGCCATGCCGACCGCGTTGCCGATCCCCTGGCCGAGCGGTCCGGTCGTGGTCTCGACGCCGGGCGTGTGCCCGTATTCGGGATGCCCGGGCGTCTTGCTCCCCCACTGGCGGAACTGCTTGAGGTCGTCCAGTGAGAGGTCGTAGCCGGTGAGATAGAGGAGACTGTAGAGCAGCATCGACGCGTGTCCGCACGAGAGCACGAACCGGTCGCGGCCGAGCCAGTGGGGATCGGCCGGATTGTGACGCAGGTGCTTGGTCCACAGCACGTAGGCGAGCGGCGCGAGCGCCATCGGCGTGCCGGGGTGGCCGGAGTTCGCGGCTTGAACCGCGTCCATGGCGAGGGTACGGACGGTATTGATGCAGAGCGTATCGAGGCTCGACGTACGCGAAAGCACGGCGGCATCGGGCATGAGACGAAGCTCCCAGAGATGCGCTGCGAGGAAATGCGAACTGCGAGATAGGAAAATACTGTGGCGGACGGCGCGGCGGTAATGGGCGGACAGGGGCGGGCGTGGGCGGACACGGGCGGGCGTGAAGTCACGTCCATCACGCCCGCCTCCGCCCGCCTATGCCCGCCTATGCCCGACGATCATCTCCGGCTGGCCCCCATCTCCGCCTGCTGCTTCCGCGGCATCATCTCATCCCGCATCGCGAGCTCGTATGCCGTGTACGCGACGACGACCGCCGCCTGCTCGAGGTCGGCGATTTGGAGCCGGTCGAACGTGTCGGCGGTGGTGTGATGCGTCTCCGTGCCGTAGTCGATCGGATCCTGGATGAAGTTGAACCCCGGCACACCGGCCGCGTCGAACGACAGATGGTCGGTGCCGCCGGTGTTGCCATGGCGCACGCCGACCACGCCCAGATCCCGGAAGGGGATGAGCAACTCGGCGAAGATCGGATCGACCTGGTCGTTCATCTGATCCCAGATGCCGCGGATCTTCCCCGTGCCGTTATCGAGATTGAGGTACGCGGATATCTTGGGCAGCATCTCGGGATGATCCTTGACCCAGCCGCGAGATCCGAGGAGCCCCTGCTCTTCCCCGCTCCACAGGCCGATCCGAATCGTCCGTCGCGGTTGGAGATTGAGCTGTTTCAGGAGCCGCATGGCCTCCATCATGACGAGCGTACCGGCGCCGTTGTCCGTGGCACCGCTCCCGCCGAACCAGCTGTCGAGGTGCGCGCCGATCATGACGTACTGATCCTTGAGATCGGAGCCCGGAATCTCGCCCAGCGTGTTGTAGGCCTTGGGATCGTCGGTGAGGAACTTGTTCTGGATGTCGGCCTTGATGGTGACCGGGACGCCGCGCCGCACGTCGCGCCACATCTGGTCGTACTGCTCCTCACCCACCGTGAGCGCCGGAATCGGATTTGGATCGGGCGTCTTCCCCGTGTCGGCACCAAACTCGCGATTGGGCCCTCCCTGAGGATCGAGCAGCGTGTAGTTGCGGCGTGATTCGAGGAGCACCGCGGCCGCACCCTCGTGCTGCAGCTCCCGGACGGCGGAGTCGCGCGTCGCGAGGCGCGCGCGGTACATCGCGATGAGCTTCGCGATGTCTTCGGGGCGCCGGGCCGCGCGCCCCTCCCGCGGCTGTTGCGTCGTGTCGAAGAAGATGTCGGGATCGAAGCGTGTCGCGACCTTCTGCCACATCGGCTCGATCGTCCGCGGCGTCCCGAGGAGCACGAAGGCGTTCTTGAGCTTGCCGTGCATCGCCCGCAGCGAGTCCAGCCCGGTGCTGTCCGCGATGTCCACGGCCACGACCCGGCCCGTGACCGTGCCGTGCGTGCTCCCGCTCCACGCCAGCTGCTCGGCGTTCAACGGCTGAACCCACGGCGTGAGGATCATCCCGTAGTAGTTCACCCGCTCCCAGCCGCGACCGAACGTGCCCCACGGCTCGACCGTCACGTTCGCGAGCCCCCAGCGCTTCAGCTGGTCCGCCGTCCACTCGTTGGCCTTCCGCATCCCGCTCGATCCGGTGAGCCGGGGACCGATCACGTCGAAGAGATACTCGCCCATCTCGGCGATCTGCGAGTGACTGAATTCCTCGCTGCGCAACCGTTGCGCGAGGCCGAGATCCACCTTCTCCTGCACGACCTGGGCCCCGGCCACGACCGCCGTGAGGGCCACGGCGAGCGCCGAAAGCGCGAGCGGACGAATGAGACGCATGGTTGCTCCGGACTTGAGGGTGGACGAAACTACAGCCGGGAACGCGGGAACGTAACGGAACGTCGGAGGCGGTCGGAGTCGGACTGGTACCGCTATCCCACTCCGACTCCGTCCGTGTG
>DATFMZ010000193.1:0-8304 GCA_035266665.1 Gemmatimonadales bacterium
TCCGAGAGGTAGTCGTCATCGACGCCCAACTGCCCCGCGTAGTCGCGCGAGCGCCAGTCCCAGCCGACCGCGATGATGTCCGGGCTCATGGCCTCGATGACGTCGCGGGCCGAGCCGTCCGTCTGGTCGTTGGGCACTACCACGTCCACATGGCGGATGGATGAGATGACGGCCTCGCGGTCGGGGTACGGCATGACCGGAGACGCGCCCTTGTATCGCTGGACGAACTCGTCGGTATTGAGTCCTACGATCACCGCCCCGCCGGGGCCGGCGAGCGAACGACAGCGGGCGAACAGGGCGACGTGGCCCGCGTGCGGGAGGTCAAAGGTGCCGAGCGTCAGGACCCTCATACCCCGCCCCTCGACTCGTGGCGCCAGTCGGTCTCCAGGCGGTAGCGCCACGTCCGCACCGGGACGGACACGAACCGGGCCCCGGCATCCAGCGCCTTCAGCCAGAAGTGATAGTCATAGCCGTGGACCTCATCCCAGCCCTCGAGGGCCACGATCAGGTCCGTCCTCACCATGGCGACGTGCGCCACGCAGGACGTCTGCCGCAGCCGCTCCGCGCTGAATGGCTGGTTGTACGCCTCCCACGGGTCGTCGCCCGTGACGTCGCAGTACGAGTAGACGACGTCGGCGCCCTCAGACGCCGCCGACAGCGTCTCGATGTGGTTGGGGTACAGGACGTCGTCGTCGGGGAGGATGGCCGTCCAAGGGGTGTTGACGCCCGCCGCAAGCAGGTTGTAGACGCGGGCGCCGCCACGGCGCATGTAATCCACCGCGATCAGGTGCTCCGACGGCGGAACGGTCTGCGCGGCCACGGACGCGGAGGCTTCAGCGAGCAACGCGCCGCGCTCCGCCATCGTGGCGGTGATGACGGTCACGGCGCTCATTCTTTGACCGTCCACGCGAGGTCGGCTAGCCGCTCGATGCTCAGGCGGTTGTCGCGCTCCCCGTCCCACGGCTCGGTGAACCGCTCGCCACGCCGCGCGGTGCCGCCCCACTTGGCGGTGTACCAGTCGAAGTTGCGTTGATAGGTGCGGCGATTCTGGTCGCCATAAAAGCGATCCGCGATGGTGGACGATGCGGCGTGTGTCAGCCTTGCCTTGACCTTGACGATGGGAACGTCGGCCAGCTTGCAGCGGTATTCGTAGTCGCAGTCCTCGAGGTACGCCGGGTGGAAGTTCTCGTCAAACCAGCCGACGCGCTCCACCGCTGCGCGGTTGATGCCGAACGCCGAGAACCCCTGGAGGGTGACCACGCGCGCCTGTTCGGTGTCCATCGCCGTGACGAAGGCATCCAGATCGCCGGGAGCGAACACGACGTCATCGTTGATGTGCGCCCACCACGGCGCGTCGGGTGTCACCTTCATGGCGAGGTTCCACGAAGCGCCGATGCCGAAGTTGATCGGCATACGGATGACGTGCGCGCCGGGGACGTCGGCGTGTCCGCCGTTGTCAATGACGATGGTCCGCCCGATCGGGACATCGACGGACGCCAGCATCTTGCCCACGAGGTTCGACAGCAGGACCGGGACGGCGAGGACGGGGATCATGCCTGCGTGACCTCGACGAACCGCGCGAGCTGCGCCGGGAACGCGGCCAACCTGGAGAGGTAGTCGGCGCGAAAGGCGGCGGGATCGAAGGCGGTGGGCATCTCGTCCCACCCGATGCCGTTCCAGCCCACCTCGCGGTCGTATTCCTCGCGTGTGTGGGCGCCGTTTGGGACGACGATGACGGGACACCCGCAGAGGCGGGCGATGTCGATCACCCCCGTCAGCATCTCGAAGGCGTATAGGACTTCCGCGTGGTTCAGCACATCCGCCAGCGCGTAGCGATCCTGTCGCTCCGCCAACGTGATCTCTCGGGCATCAACGGGCCGGCTCCGCGTGCTGCGTCCCGTGAACGACAACGCCCCGGAGCGAGGTTCGCCCCGGTCGGTGTAGATCTCAGTCTCGACCGCTGGCAAGTGGAGCAGGGGAGCGTCAGAGAACAGCCCCGAGAAGCTGAACACCATCTCGCGCGGGTCATATGTGCGATCGCCGCCGAGCCGTCCGGGCACGTTGAGCACCCAGCGGGCGACGTGGAACGAGCGCCACGGGTTGCCTCGCACAACCTCGGGATAGACGGCGACCCAATCGTCATCGAGCTCGCCCGTGTAGACGGGCGTATTCCACTCCGGGTTCGTCGCCCACCGCCCGACGTAGGCTTCCTGCCCTGCTTGGTTCAGCTCGTGGCAGAGCTTGTGCAGCGTCTTGGGCCCAGCCGAGGCATGCTGATAGTCATAGGACCAGATGAGGTACTTCCTCATGCCGCGGCCTTCTTCTTCAGCGCCCGCCGCTGCTCCCGGTTGAGCGTGACCGGATGCAGCGCGGCCTCCATGCCCGCGAGGATTGGCCGCCAGTGGGCATCGAACACCTTGTCGGCGTCGTACTCCGCGGCCTTGGCGATGGCCGCGTCGCGCAGCGAGGTGTCCCCGCGCCGCTCGTACGCCTCGCGCAGCGCCACGAGGATGCTGAACACCAGCGGCTTGGCGAAGTCGCCGCCCTGGCGGAAGTCGAAGTCCGGGTCCACGGCCACGAGCCAGCCCGACGGGTGCCGCTGCATCCCGGCCGCGCCCTCAGTGCCCCACACGTCGCCGACGAGCTCCGCCTGCGCCGTCCAGTTGGACAGGATCACCGGCACGCCGCACGCCTGAGCCTCGATGCCCGGGAGCCCGAAGCCCTCGCCGCGCGACGCGGCGAGCAGGACGTCGAACGACGAGTAGATCGTCGCCATGTCGTCGTCGGTGATCGTCTGCTTCTTGTACTCGTACTGGTCGACCCAGCGGAGCCGGTCGCGGGGGATGCCCTTGTAGTCGAACAGGATCTCCAGCTCTCCGCCGTCAAACGTGCGTTGGAGGCTGTGGACGTAGAGATAGGCGTCCGGGTGGTCGTGCATGAACAGCCCGAGCGCGTGGGCCATGTCCGAGAAGCCCTTGCGGTCGTAGACCTTGGTGCCGTTATTGGCGGCCACGATCCCCACGAGATAGGCGTCGTCCGGCACGTCGATCTTGCGGCGGTACGAGCGGTCGCGGGGCGTGAACACCGGGTCGACGGCGTGGGGCGCGTACTTGACCGGGAAGCCCGGAGCGCCGCCCTTCTGCCAGCCCTTCGCCGTGGCGGTGAGGGCGTTGCGCCCGTGCTGGCTCATGGCGATGGCGGTGTGGCCGTTGCCCAGCCAGCCGTACAGCGACAGGGGGGTGTAGGCGTGGTCGATGGGCACCCAGCCCGCGATGTTGGGCAGGCCGGCGAACGGATCGGGCATCCGCTCGGTGAACACCCAGGCGTCGTAGAGGAAGATGACCCAGTCGGCCCGGGACCGCTTGAGGTCCTCCAGGATCGCGTCCCGGCTGTATCGGTCATTGCCCGACGAGCCGCGGACCAGCAGCCCGTTCCAGTCGCGGTCGCCGCGGGTGCCGTCGTTGGCGACGAACTCCAGCTCGTACCCGGCCTGCGCGATGCGCGTCCCGACCTGGCGCGTCTGGCTGCCGTAGCCCGAGGGCATCCACGGCGCGTTGCTGATCCATAGGATCTTCATGCCACCTCCTGTACCGAGGGTGGCCGGGCGGGCGGGGTACAGCCGACCCGCCCGGCTCCAAAGGGGATTAGGTGTCCGCGCTCACCATGTAGGCGAGGCCCGCCGAGTCCGGCAGCGCGCCGCCCGCGCGGTAGACGCTCTTGATGGCGATGTTGTCGAGGTTGAAGGCGTAGTCGTAGCTGACCGCGGTGCGGAGAGCCCGCTGCTTGATGACCCACAGGGAGAGGTCACCGAACAGGACCGACTTGGTGGCCGATTCCGGGGTGGCGAGATACGGGTCCTCGTAGACCGGGCGCCCGTTGAAGGTGTCCGGCTGGTTCGGGGCCACGGCCTGCTGCCAGAGGTACTGGCCGTTGAGGTCCTTGTACTTGCGCGCCTTCTGGATCATCCCGTTGGACATGACGAAGGCACCCACGCGGCGGTACGGCGCAGCGAGGCCGTACTGGAGCGTGATGAGGTCGTCCGCGCCGATGAAGGTGGCCGTGGCGCCGCCGCCGAGGCCGGTTGCCGTGCCGCCGTTGGTGGCCGCCGCGAGGACGGCGGTGGTCGTGGCCGAACCGAACGCCTGGCCGAGCGACCGGGCCTGCGACTTGGCGAGCAGCGGCATGTAGCCGATGGTCTCGTCCTCATCCGCCTCGGCGCTGATGTACGCCAGCGCCTTGTAGCTGACCGGCGTCGCGGTCACGGTGCCCAGCGTCGGGTCGGCCGCGGTGATCGCGGTGCCCTCGCCCGGGGTGTAGGAGGTGGGATCCGCCGTCAGGTTCGGCAGGATGCTGGGCCGGCCGTTGTCGGCGTTGATGATCGTCGCGTTGCCGAGCCACGGGGACTCGGTGCGCATGTAGACCGCGACGTTGGTCGAGAAGTCGCTGACGTACAGCGATGTCCCGTTGCCGAAGTCCGTGACGACGCGGAGCTCCTCGGCGATCTTGCGCATGTCGAACGGCGTCACGACCGTGAGGCCGGACGTCGTGACCATGCCGTCACGCTGGAACTCGGTCTGGAGGGTGCGGATCGCGTCGAACAGCAGCCCGGTGCTGTCCTTGGATCCGCCGGCGGGCTTGCCGCTGTCGGGGTTCGCCACCTCGGCGTACCGCGAGCGGATGGCCTCGAGGCCCTTGGCGTCGTCGTCAGCCTTGGTCAGCTGCTCGATGCGCGCCTTGCGCCGATCGGACTCGGCGATGATCTTGTCCCAGCGCTCCTGCTCCTCGGCCGACGGCTCGCGGTTCTCCGCGGTGGCGGTCTCAAGGATGGAGCGGGCCTCGGTCTCGAGCTTCGAGCGCTGCTCGAACTCGTAGGCGATGAACTCCTGGTTATCCACGTCAAAGACACCTCTGTGCTACAGAGGCACCTGCCCTTGACGTGCCGGAGGTGATCCCGCGTGCCGCTGCGCGTGGAGCGGCGAAGGTTACCGGCGAGGTATGGCTGGAGCCTGTATTCGGTTAGCGCAGGAGCGAAAGCTGCTCCTGCATGGCGACAATCTTAGGGCTCACGTACGGTTCGTCAACCTTTGCGTTGACGGCCTCCATGAGCAGGTGCTGCTGATCCCGGGTCAGCTTCGCCTCGGGATCGCGGAGCGTGTCGAACGCCACGGCGAGATCGTCGACCGGGAGCTCGGCGGCTTCGGCCAGGTGGCGCACCGTGGCCGTGGTGTCGGGGTAGGCCGGGAAGGTGACGAGGCTGATCTCCGGGCCCAGCTGGGCCTCGAGGACCTCGCGCTGGGTGTAGTCGGCGTTCCACTTCTCACCGGCCTTGGATGCCACCCGGAACCGGATGGACATGCCCGTGATGTCCTTGCGCCGGATCGAGTCACGCACCGGCCGGCCCAGCTCGTTGTCCGGCAGCGTCGCCCGAGTGATGAGCCCGGTGCTGTCCGACTCAATCTGGAACGTCCCGGCGCGCGTCCGGCCCAGCGGCAGGGTCGTGAGGAGGTGCTGGTACGAGAGTACGACGTCGGGGTTGCGGGCGAGGGTGCGATCCATCGAGCCCGGCGCGAAGCGCTCGCGGAAGTCCTTGCCCGACGGTCCGGGGATCGGCACGGACCAGCGATCCCACTTGAGCGCGTAGCCCTCGAACGAGAGCCCGTCGCCCGTGGCGCGAAGCTCCATGTCCTCGTCGGGCCACAGGTCCGTGCCGCGCTGCTCGAACGCCTCGGGCAGCTCGGAGCGGTTCGCGCTGTCCATGAGCCGCTGGGCCTTCGCCATCACGCGGTCCTTGACCGCCTGCGGGAGATCCGACTGGGGGATGCGCGACATGGCGTTGCGCAGGTGGGGCATGTCGAGCTTGCCCGTGTCGTCGTGGACCGGGAAGTGGCGCAGCTCGCGCGGCGTCGTCTTGCCCTGGTCGTCCTTGGATCCGCCCGACTCGATGTACAGGAATGCCGAGTCCGGCAGGTTGTTGATGTAGGCCGTCGACCAGACGGCCCGCTCCTCGTCTGTCACGGCTTTGCTCCTTGTGGTGTCCCGCCCCGAAGCGGGCTGTTGATGGGGATCATCTGCTGCTGCATGAACAGGGTGTCGTCCGAGCCGTCGGAGAGCGGCTGGAGGTCCTCGCGGTTGCGGACGTCGCGCGGCTTGAGGAAGCCGCCGAGGATGCCCTTGCTGTAGGCGTCGTATCGGTCCTTGAGGTTGGTCCGCGCGACGTGGTCGAGATTGAACTTGAACTGGACCGACGCGAAGGGGTCGTTGACGCTCGCGGGCACCGAGAGCAGGCGGTTGTGCTGGGCCTCGATCCGCACCGCGAGCGGCAGCACGGCGTAGTCGCGGAACTCCTGGTGATACGTCTCGGCGGAGGCGAACGACGACGCGCCCGGCTCCTGCGAGCCGACCATGCCGGGCGGCACGCCGAACGCGCGGGCGAGGTCCTCGACGCTGAACTTGCGGGTGGCGAGCATCTGCGCCTGCTCGGGCGTCGGGGCGAGGTTGGGCACGAACTTCGCGCCCTCCGAGAGCACGCCGATCGCGTGGCTGTTGGACAGGCCCGCGTATTTCTTCTTGAGCGACTCACGCAGCTCAGCCTTCTTGGCGTCGGTGAGCTTGCCCGGCACCTCGACGCCGAACGAGAGCGCCGCGCCCTGCCCGAAGAACCGGCCCCCGAAGTCCTCCGCCGCGACCGCAGAACCGATGCCCCGCCGGAGCGCCTCGAGCGGGCTGATCCCACGCAACTCGCCGGCCGGCCGGAGCCACCAGCCGTGGAGCATCTCCATGGGCCCGAGCGTGCGGACCTCGCGCCCCTGCGAGTCGAGGATGTCGTATTCGGGCCCCGGGCGGACCTTGACCCGCGAGGCAGGCGTCACGACCAGCGCCGCGGGGTCGCCGACGTAGGGCGTCACCTGGACGAAGTATTCGCCGTCGATCAGGGTCGAGAGCGCGATCTCGTTGAAGTAGTCGTTGACGGTGTAGGTCTGATCCGCCGGGTTCGGGCTCGTCAGCCACTTGGGGCGGTTGCGGTACTCGGGATACGACTGGCCGCCGACCTTGACGATGACGTCCTTGGGCGCCTGCGACACGGCGGACGCCAGGAGGTCGACGCAGCGCCAGATCGTCGTGAGCGAGAGCGCGACGGCACGGTTGACCCGGATGCCGGCGGGCGTCTGGCGGCTGCTCCACAGCTCCTCGTCCGCCTCATCGGAGAGGAAGTCACCGCGTCGCTGCTCCATACGCCGAGCAAGCACGCCCATCATTCACCCCTCGATTGCGGCACTGTCAGGGCATAGGCCACCAACAGGCAGATGATTCCGATCACGAAGAACGGCCCGGCCGGGTTGACGAAGTACGAGCCGACCGCGAGCAGCACCGCCCCGGCAGCGAGGAAGGCGCCCTCGAGCCCGACGGCGGAGGCAAGGCCCGATGCGAGCCGACCCACGGCCACGGCTGCGCGCCTCATGGGGCCCAGAACTCCACGCGGTCGACGTCGGTCGCTTCCGTGCGGGATGCGCGGTCAACCGCGAGCCCGAGCGCGATCACCGCGTCGATCCGCCCGCGGCTCTTGGACTTCTGGAGCGTGAACCCGCGCTCGTTGAACCGGGGCACCGCGTTGAGGACGTGCGTCGCCAGGATATCGTCGCCGTCGTGGTGGACCTCGCCGCGCTTGATCAACGCCAGCAGGTCGCCGCACACGCGGGTCATCCCGTCAACCGACTGCGGGACCTCAATCATCTCGATGCCCTCGTCCGACAGCATCTTGGCCGGCACGTCGAAGAACCGCGGATCGTATGACACCGCGCGGACGTCGTATGCCCGAGCGAGCTCCCGGATGTGCTCCATGACGTCCGTCACATCGACCGGCTCGTCCTCGGTGGGGAGCCACACGCGCGTCGTGGCATGGAGATGACCGCCCTGGTCGAACTGCACCGCCACCACGGCCGTCGAGTCGCGCTTGATGCCGACGTCGACGCCGACCCACGTCTCGGCGCCCGCCTCGAAGTCGAAGTCCGCCCGCAGCCCGTCCCACAGGACCCGGCCATTCGGGCCCAGCCACGAGTCCACGCCGTCGAACCACTGGCCCAGGCGGAAGATGCGGAAGTGCCCCTCCGGCGTGATGCCGAGGTCCGTCTCCAACGCGGACTCGCGCAAGAAGCCGGCCTTGATGGCGGGGTTCGCCTCGCGCCATGCCTCCCGGTCGTCCGTGGCGCAGTCGTCGGGTGCCGCGAACTCGCGGTAGATGAGGCCCGGCAGCTCCGCGCCCTCGCGCACGCCCTTGCGAATGTGGAACAGCGCATTGTCGCGGTC
>DATFMZ010000194.1:0-3070 GCA_035266665.1 Gemmatimonadales bacterium
GTCCGCGGCGTTCAGCAGGAGGTTCACCGCCACCTGCTCGAGCTCGTGGCGGCGGCCGAGAGCCGGTGGCGCGGATCGATCGAGCGTGAGGTCCACCGCGCATCCATTCAACGCACCCTGTTGCCGCAGCAGCTCCACCGCCCCGCCCACCACATCGGTGAGGAGCACGGGCCCCACCGGATCGTCGCTCGGCCGCGCGTAGCTGAGCAGGCTCCGCACGATGCGATCGATGCGTTCGGTCTCCCGCGCGATCGCGCCGAGGATCTCGGGATCCGCACCCCGTTTGCGGAGGACGGCGACAAAGTTCTCGATCGCCGCGAGGGGATTGCCGATCTCGTGCGCGACGCCGGCGGCGAGCCCCCCGATCCCGGCGAGCTTCTCGGCCCGCACGAGCTGGCTCTGCGCGTCCAGGAGCGCCTCGGTCATCTGATTGAACCGCTCCGCGAGCTGCGAAAACTCGGCGGTTTCCGCGTCCGGTGCCCGCCGGGCGAGATCGCCCGAGGCGAGCGCATCCGCCGCCTCCATCAACCTGGCGAGCGGGGTCACGACGAGCCGCCCGACGAGGTAACGGCCGAACACCACGAAGACGACGACGTCGGCGCCGATGAGAAAGATGATCGCCGCAACGGCGAACCGCGGGCGCAGCGCCTCGGCGGTCAGGGCCGTCGCGGCCGCGAGCGAGAGCGCCGCCGTCGTGAGCAGCACCAGGTTCCACAGCAGCTCCCGCGCGATACTGGGTCGTCGCGCGCGCGGCGGGGGTGAGGACTGCGGAGATGGGCTCACGGATTGGAGCGGGATCGGGTCCCGGCCGGCGGGAGGCAATCCCCTGGATGGGGAAGCGTCCCTACCGGATCACTTGCAGGCCACCACGCCTTCGGTCGTAGCCGGCGAGGGTGCCGCGGCGCTGCCGTAGAACACCGCGCACGTGCTCGGCGTGTACTGTGAGGCCGCGGTGGCCGCCCATCCCATTCCGTTGGCCACGGTGATGGTGATCGTGACACCGGCGGAGGGGCTGTACGGGAGCACGGCGGTGTTCGGCACCGCACCGCCGTAGTACGTGGTGCTGTCGTAGAAGAAGCTCTCCTCCGCCGTGGCGAGATTGCGGAGGTCGGACTTCATCGTGGCCACGTACGCCTTTTCCTTCGTCGCGGCGAATTTCGGGATCGCGATCGCGGCAAGGATGCCGATGATCACGACAACGATCAACAGCTCGATCAGCGTGAAACCGGCTTGGCGCTCGCGCATCGCGACACTCTCCTCAGGCAGTGCGTGGTCGCTGGGTGAAAAACCAGAGGGGGCGAGGGCATGCCCCCACCCCCTCAGTGACTGCGAAGTTACGCTACCAGGCTCGCCGTTACTGGCAGGCCGGCGCGCCCTCTTCCGTCGCCGGAGCAACGGCAGTGGTGTTCACGAACACGGCGCACGTGACGGTCGTGTTGGCGCTACCGATGGTGGCGCTCCAACCCGCGCCGGTCAGCGTGATCGTCGGGGGAGTATTCCCGGCGGTCGTGTTGAACGGCAGGTTCGCGACGGTGCTCGTATACGCGAGCGAATCGGCGAAGTACGCCTCTTCGGCCGTCACGAGGTTCTTCAGGTCGGACTTCATCGAGGCGATGTACGCCTTCTCTTTCGTGGCGGCGAACTTAGGAATGGCGATGGCCGCCAGGATGCCGATGATCACGACTACGATCAGCAGCTCGATCAGTGTGAAGCCCTTGGAATTCCGAAGCATTGTGCAGCACTCCTTCTTGGGGTGAGTCCCGCGGGCCGCATCCCGGGGCACAAGGGTCTGCGGGGTTTCAAGCAACGACCATGCCACCCACCGATTTCGCAACATAAGCGCTTGACTGGCAACTTGTTACCGACACGACTGCAATCCCCTGCCGACCACGAAATGGGGGCTGAACCGGGCCATTTGCAAGGTGCCTTGCCGATCGCGAGGCGGACCCGCCGGCGCCTACCGCGTGGAATCCACGGCCAGCAGCATGGGACCCGCCGGCCAGACATGCACGACGTGGAGCCAGCCGGGATAGGTGCCGAGCAGGGTGTCGAGCTGGTTGGCGGTCCCCGACAGACTCGCCAGGAGAATGTGAGTTACTCCCTGGCGCTGGAGGTAGGCGCGCTGCACCGCGGGCGGCGGGAAGACGCGCGTGCTGCCCTGATAGTTGTACAGATAGAGCGGCACCGCCTTGCGACGCGTATAGAGCCAGACCAGACCCTCGTCATCCGTGGCGATCACCGCATCCTTCGGCAGGGTCCGGAGATACGGCAGCAGCGGGGCGAAGGTCGAGGAGGTGTTGTCCGCCGCCGTGCGCCACCACGCGCGGGTGAACCCCTTGAACTGATACTGCGTGAAGCCGATCACCATGCACCCGACGATCACCGCGACGGGAATGCGGAGCGGACGCATGCGCAGACATCCTACGACGCCTGAGAGAAAGACGAGCGCAAACCACGGCAGCACCGCCCAGATGAAGCGGTCGGGTGGGAAGGGCCAGAAGGCGAGGATGCCGAGATAGCCGACGAGGGTCCACCCGATCGCACTCCGGGTGACCGAGCGCACGAGCCCGTAGGCGCCGATCGCGAGCGCCGGCACACCGAGCACCCACATGAGGCCGCTCGCACGGAGCCACCCCAGCGGCAGCGCGAGGAAGGGGCGCGGGAGCTGCTGCACCGCATGCGTGAAGACGTGGAAGCCCGCCCCGGCGGTGACGTGGAAATACGTGCCGTAGTTCGAGCGGAGCGCGGGATCGATGTCCCCGCGATGCGTGAGGACCCAGAGCCCCCATCCCAGCCCCGCGAGCAGTGGCGGGAGCGCCGCCGCCAGCGTGGCACGCCAGCCCACCCGCTTCACGGCGAAGAGATAGAGGAGCACGCCGCCCACGAGGGCAACGCCGATGCTGCGCGTGAGAAACGCGAGTGCGGCAAGGAGGCCGGTGACCACGGCGGCGCGCATGGTAGACCATCGCGCGGGGGGCGCATCGGCCATGAGAATCGCCGCCGCGAAGAGCGCGCCGAAGAGCGGCTCGCTGAACAGCTCGGACTGCACGGCCAAGACCGGCATCGCGAG
>DATFMZ010000195.1:0-8911 GCA_035266665.1 Gemmatimonadales bacterium
TAGAACAGATTCGGGATGTACCCGACGACCGCCCCCAGCACCTGCTTCACCGGCGCGATCACGTAGCCGAAGAGCGTGGAGGCGAAGTCCTGGGTCCACGGGAAGAAGCTGAAGACGAGCGGGATGTAGTAGAACAGCAGAATCACGATGACCACGACGCGAATGACGCGCGCGAGGCCGATCGTGAAGTCGGTCATCCGGTCGGCGGAGATGATCTCGAGCCGTTGAATCCGGAGTGCCGGGATCTTCGAGCGGCGCCACGACTCGAGTTTGCGGTAGAGCCGGGGGAAGATCCGCGCCAGGGCCACGAGCAGGACCCAGAGGACCGCCGTCGCAATCACGGTGAAGAGGACGCCGAGGAGCACCGCCTTCACCACGCTCCAGAGCGACTCGCTTTGCAGCGCCTGCGTGATCGCCCCCGCGTACCGCTCCGCGAGTTGGTGCCGCGCGAGCCCCGCCTTCGTGGCATCGGCGTCGGTCACGGTCGTGACCGTCACCGCGCCCACCAACACATCGCTCGCACCGTCCTTCTCCGCTACGGTGACGGAGTCGTGGGAGTGGAGTGGATCCCCGCCGATGTGCTTGAGGCGCGCCTCGATGGCGCGCGCGCGATCGGCCGCGCTGAAGGGGCCGAGCGGTGTTTGGATGACGAAGAGTGTGTCGGACGCGTAGATGACGGGCGCCTCCCGCGGCGCCTGCCGTGTCGTGTCCGGCCGGGAGGCCGTGTCCGCTTGGGCGACTGCTGCCGCAGGCACCACGAACCCGAGAAGCATCCCCAGCAGCAACATGCGATGCATTCTGGCGTTCCGCGGCTCGAAGATCCTCATGGGTCAGGCCCTATCGAAGGAGTGGCTCACTGGACGGCGCCACCGGGCGCGGGCGATTCGGCAGATAACCGCACCGCCACCGGCGGCGCGGCGACCAACTCGAACGTCGCCGACGCGAGCTGAATCTCGCCGTTCGCGCCCCGGATCTCGTCGAGAATCTTGGTGAAGATGTGGTCTTTGGTGATGCGCCGGCGCGTGTAGTCCACCACGTAGCGCGCGGTAAACTCCATCCAATTGTCGTTGGCGACGAGCGTGATCATGGGCTCGACGCGCGCGTCTTCGATCCGGTACTTCTGTACCATCCGCCGCCACTCATCGGCGGCGGCGCGCGTGTACTCCCCGACTTCACCGAGCACCGCGCGCTCGATCAGGGCGCGGGCCAACCGATGGTCACTCCCGTATCGGACGGGGATCGTAATCTCGTCCCAAAGAAACGGAAAATCGCCCGAGTAGTTGAAGACCGGCGACTTGAAGACGAAGCTGTTGGCGATCCGGACGATCCTGCCATTGTAGAGGTCGCCGTTCACCCACGAACCGCACTCCATGACGGTGGTGCGGAGCACGCCGATGTCGATCACGTCGCCCTTGATGCCCCCGAGCTCGACGCGGTCTCCGACCTTGTAGAAATTGCCCAGCGCGACCGCCACCCAGCCGGCCACACTGACGATCACCTCCTGGAGGGCAAAGGCGATCCCGGCGCCCGCGACGCCGAGCGCAACCGTGAAATCACCCAGCTGGTCCCGGAAGACGACGGTGAGGAACACGAATGCGGCGACGTAGCCGAGGAACGCGATGAATTTCCGCGCCCGGTATCGCGCTTCGTTGTCCTTGATGTGACGCGCGAGCGACCGGCGCAGAAACCGCACGAGGACGATGATCGCGACGAGGCCGACGAGTGTCGTCACGATTCGCGCAACGGTGGGGTCGAAGAGCCACTGCCGTACCGATTCGCTCACCCTGTTCCCCCTCGCCCCGGCGGGAAATACGACCTTCCAGGCGTATCCCCGCCGTCACCGCGCGATCGGGCGGTGGTGCCGTCACACCGTTGCCAGACGGGCGGGACCATGCTCAACAATAGCACCGACATCCACGGGAGCGACAGCGCCGCATGGGGCGCCGATACGCAGCGGAGCAACGTCTAGGCTACGATCCGCCAGCAAGATGCTCCGCGAGGAACGTCTCCGCCGCCCGATAGAACTTGAGTCTGTTCTCGGGCTTGGCGAAGCCGTGTCCCTCGTCCGGAAAGAGCAGGTACTCGTGCGGTATTCCCTTGGCGCGCATCGCGGCGACGATCTGCTCGGATTCCGCCTGTTTGACCCGCGGATCGTTGGCGCCCTGGGCGATCAGCATCGGGATCCGAATCTGGTCCACGTGCGTGAGCGGCGAGCGGTCCCGGAGGAAATCGGCTTCGGTCTCCGGGTTTCCCACCCGGTCATGCATCATCGCGAGGAAGGTGGACCAGTAGGGCGGGATCGTCTCGATGAACGTCAGCAGGTTGCTGGGCCCCACGATGTCCACGGCACAGCGGAAGAGGTCGGGCGTGAAGGTGGCGCCGACGAGCGCCGCATACCCGCCGTATGATCCGCCGTAGATCGCCACGCGCTCGGGATCCGCGATGCCCTCCTTCACCGCCCACTGCACGGCGTCCACCAGGTCGTCGTGCATCTTGCCGCCCCATTCCCTGTTGGCGGCGTTCAGGAATGCTTTTCCGTAGCCCGTGGAGCCCCGGTAGTTGACCTGAAGGCAGGCGTATCCGCGGTTCCCGAGCCACTGGGCCTCGGGGTTGTAGCCCCAGATATCGCGATGCCAGGGGCCGCCGTGGACGTCGAGGACGAGTGGGAGCGGACCCTCGGGCGCGTCGGAGGGCCGGGTGAGATAGCCCTCGATCGTGAGCCCGTCGCGCGCGGTGAACCGGATCGGCTCCATCGGCGCGAGCGTGTAGTCGGTGAGCGCCGGGCGCGTGTAGAACAGGAAATCCGCCCGCTTGGTCTGCCGGTCGAGCAGATAGTAGGACGCGGGGTGCACGTCCTCGATGAAGCCGACGATCCAGTAGCGATCGTCGTGCGTGCGGTCTTCAATCTCGAAGTCGCCGGGATTGAGGGAACGGATCAGCCGGACGTCCTCGGCGAGCGACGGATCGAGGAGATCCCACTCGATGCGCGCCCGCGCGAACGCGACGAGCTGGATCTCACGCGTGTCGGGATGAATGACCGCGCCGCCGACGTCGTATCGGGGATCTTCGGCGAGCACCTCGATGGCGCCGGAGTCCAGCTGATATCGCACGAGGCGGAGCGTGTTGGCGTCCCGGGAATCGAGGAGATACAGCGCATCGCCCGCGCGGGTGAAGGCGAGCGGGTTGCTCGTGAGCGAATCCTCCTTGGCCCACCGGACGGCGACGCGCCAGGCGGCATCGGCGGTATCGCGCACCCGGAGCTCGGACCCGCCGTCCGGCGTCGATGCCACTGCCGCCCGAACGGCGAGTTCGAAGTCGGCGAGCCAGCCCGCGACGTCTCCCGGGTTCTTCGCCACGAGGGTGAGCTCATCGGTGGTGAGATCGAGGTGATAGACGTCGTGGACCCGCGGGTCCTCGCGGTTCATCGCGAGCAGGACCTCGTTCGGGCGGTGCTTCTCGTGCGCGAGGAGCTGGACCTGGACGTCGTCGAAGGGCGTCATGTCGGTGACATGCTCATCGGCGACTCGGACTTTGTAGAGCCGCCAGTTCTCGTCCCCACCGCGGTCCTGGAGATAGAGGAGATGTTTCCCGTCGTGCGCCCAGGCGTACATCCGGATGCCGCGATCGGCATCGCGCGTGATGGGGCGGGCGTGCATCCCGTCCGGGTCGCTGAGCCAGACATTGAGGACGCCGTCACGCGGCGCGACGTAGGCGAGCGTCCCGCCATCCGGTGAGAGCCGAGGAAGGGCGCGTTCGGGGTTGCCGAAGATCGTTTCGAGCGGAATCAAAGGTGCCATGGTGCCCGGAAATGTAATCCGGGTGCAGCATTCAGTCCGCGACGGGCGTGAGCCGGAACTCCGCGAGCAGCCCGAGATGATCGGAGACGGGCGGCTGATCGAGACAGAGCCGCGGTGGCCGGGCCGGCGTGAGACCCGGGCCGCGATAGAACACCTGCGTGAGCCGACGGTCCACGTGCCGGTGCCACGGCATGTATCGGGCGAACTTGTTGGTGCTCGGTGCCATGGTGGCGATTCCCGCGCTCCGGCCCTCGGCCGCCTCGTGGAAGCCCGCCTCGCGGAGCACGTCGAAGCCGTTGATCTCGCGTTCGGCCGCCTCGTGCTCCATGGCCATGTTGAAGTCGCCGCCGATGAGCAGCGGTCCGTGGATGGATGCGGCCCGCGCCGCGAGTTGGCGCGCCTGCACGGCGCGCACGCGCGCATGGATCGGCAGCGGGCCGGCATAGCAGTGGACGTTGCCCACCATCAGATGCCCCGCGGGCGTATCGAGCTCGACCCAGAGACACCCTTTCCGCCCGACCCGTTCGTCGGGTTTCATCCCGGGGAAGCTTCGGGTCGGCTGGAATTCGGCGCGGAGGATCGGCCAGCGCGAGAAGGTGACCATGCCGCCGGTCGCATCCATGCGCAGCAGGCCGTGGCGGCGCGTGGTGTTGCACAGCGGATCCATGTAGTGGTCGGGAAGCACGGCCGCGATCCGATGCCGGAAGCGCGGGATGAACGCCTCCTGCACGAGGAGGATATCGGGATCGAGCGCGGGGAGCGCCCGGAGCAGGCGCCGGCGCCGGAGCCTGCGCCGGATTCCGGGCAGGGGAATCGGCAGATCCCAGATATTGATCGAGACCAGCCGGAGCGTGAGCGCGGCATCGGAAGCCATCGCGCCAAATCTACAGGGGCGTACCGTCCTTCTTGAGGCGGCGGTCGAGCACGGCCGCGGCCGCGAGATCGCCGGTGACGTTGGTCGCCGTGCGGAACATGTCCGGGATTCGGTCCACGCCGAGGAGGACGGCCAAGCCATCGAGCGGGACCCCCACGGCGCCGAGCGCCGGCGCCAGGGTGATCACGCTGGCCGAGGGGACGCTCGCCACGGTGATCGAGACGAGCGCCGTGGCGAAGATCGCGGCACCGATCGCGCCCGCGGGAATCGGCACGCGGTAGAGCCACGCCAGGAAGATGAGCGCGGCGCCCTGAAAGAGCGCGCTCCCCGCGCGGTTCAGCGTAGCACCGAGCGGAATCACGAAGCTCGACGTCTCGCGGCCCACGGCGAGCGGACCGTCGGTGGCCTCGAGCATCGCGGGGATCGCGGTGGCCGAGCTAGTGGTGGAGAACGCAATCATCTGCGACTCCAACGCGGCGCTCAGGAACTTGGTCGCCGGAATGCGGGCACCGGCGTGCACGATCGGCAGATAGACGAGCGCAACGAAGATCGCGAGCCCGACGAGCACGGCGCCCACGAAGACGGCGAGACTCTCGAGCACGGCGAGCCCGGAGCGCGCGGTGACGGGGGCGGCGAGCGCGAAGACGCCGAGTGGTGCCGTCCAGAGAATCCAGTGAACGATCTTGATCAGCGCGCCGGTCGCGGCCTCGGCGAGCTCGACCAGGCGCTGCTTCTGCTGCGGGGCGAGCGTCGCGACCGCGGCGCCGAAGAGGCAGGTGAAGACGATCAGGGCGAGGAGGTCACCATCGGCCGCCGCCTTGAACGGGTTGCTCGGGATGAGGCTCAGCAGGAAGTCCACCGTGCCGGGGAGCTTGGGCGCCGCATGATGCGCCGTCTGGGCCACGGCCTGGGCGGCCGCGATGTCGGCGAGCGGGAGGAGCAGATGCATCACCCCCATCCCGATCACCACGGCGACGAGGGTCGTTCCCGCGAAGAAGGCGAGGCTCCAGAGGCCGAGCCGGCCGAGCTCCCGAAGATCGCCCATCCCCGCGACGCCCACGAAGAGCGTCACCGCGACGAGCGGGATCACGACCATCTTGAGGAGATTCACGAACGCGGTGCCGATCGGCGCCACGCCTTCAGCGAACGCGAGGAGTGCCGGCGCCTGGGTGGCGGCAGCGACGATGCCGAGGGCGAGACCGGCGATCAGCCCGAGCGCAATGGCGACCTGAATCTTCATGGGCTACTTTCCGCGAACCGTTGACGGGAGGTGGTATTGCCACATGCGCAGACGATGACGCCCCGGTGGGCGCTGGTGCTCGGTGCGTCGAGCGGGTTCGGTGAAGCGTGTGCGAAGGCGCTCGCGCAGGCCGGCTACGACATAGCCGGCGTGCACCTGGACCGCAAGGCCGGGCTCAAGCACGTCGAGGAGATCGAGGCGGAGATTCAGGGGGCCGGCCGCCGGTCGCGCTTCTTCAACGTGAATGCGGCCGACGAAGGCAAGCGCGCCGAGGTCGTCGCGGCGCTCGGCGAGGAGATCGGGACGAACGGCGGCACGATCGCCGTGCTCATGCACTCGCTCGCCTTCGGGACGCTCAAGCCATACATCGCGGGGGACGCGCTCACCAAGGCGAACATCGAGATGACGCTCGACGTGATGGCGCACTCGCTCGTCTACTGGACCCAGGACGTGGTCAAGGCGGGGCTCTTTGGCACGGGCGGACGGATCTTCTCGATGACGTCGTCGGGCTCCACGCGCGTGATTCCATCGTACGGCGCGGTCTCGGCCGCCAAGTGCGCCCTCGAATCGCACACCCGCCAGCTGGCGGTGGAGCTCGCGACCAAGGGGATCACGGTGAACGCGCTGCGGGGCGGCGTCACCGACACGCCGGCGGCCCGGAAGATTCCGGGCAGCGACCGGCTCTTCGCGAATGCGGCGGAGCGCAATCCGCACGGCCGGATCACGACGCCGGAGGACGTGGCGCGCGCGGTGGTGGCACTCTGCAGCCCCGGCACCGACTGGATCACGGGAAACGTGATCAACGTCGACGGCGGCGAGGAGGTCTCGGGTTAGGTCGTACGGGATCGGAGATCGGCCAGCTCGGTCTCGAGGTGGGCGAGCCGGTCGTGAATGCTCTGGTCGATCTCACCGCTCACGCCCACCGGCACGCCGCGCTGGTTGAAGAGGGTTTCGACCAGCGCGTCGGTGTAGCCGACCACCGCGTGGGAGATCCCCTTGTCGAGCACGCGATTGAGCCTGAGGATGGTGGCCATCGACGCGCGGGCGGGCAGGGCGGCGATCATCTCGGAGAGATGGCGGATCATCAACTCGCGGAGATGCTGGATCTCCTCGACGACCTCGCCGGCGGCGAGTCCGCGTTCGGCGGCGGTGCGGCCGTAGGTTTCACAGGCCTCGAGCCAGAGCTCGAGCGCCTGGCGGCGGAGCGGACTCGCCATCTCGATCATCACGTCGACGAGGAGCGCGAGCTGGCGCTCGATGGTGGGACGGGAGAGTGTGGACGCCACCATGCGGTCCACCGTCCAGCCCAGCCACTCCTGGACGAGTGCATCGCGATTCGCGCCGAGGGCGCGGCTCACCGCGACGAGCGTGGGGTGAGACGGCCGCATCGTCAGGCCCATGCGAGCACTCCGTTCCGGTCCGTCACGACCGCGAAATGTACCCTCGCGCGACCATCGAGGTCAAAGACGACATGGCCACGCCCACGCTGCGACACTTCGAGCTGATCGGCGCCGACGGACGCCCGCTTCGTGGTGATATCCGGACGGTGGGCACTGGGGCGGATCGGCCGGCCGTCGTGATCTGTCACGGCTTCAAGGGATTCAAGGATTGGGGGTTCTTCCCGCACGTGGCGGAGCGGTTGGCGCGCGGTGGGATCACGGCCGTCTCCTTCAACTTTTCGGGAAGCGGTGTCGGCGTTGCCCGTGACCGCTTCGACGAACCGGATCGGTTCGCGCGCTGGACGTACTCGAATGACATTCAGGATACGGAAACCGTCATCGGCGCGTTGCGTGGGGGAACGCTCGCCGACGCGCTTGCGGTTCCGGCCAAGGTCGGACTCCTGGGCCACAGCCGCGGGGGCGGTGTCGGGGTCCTCTATGCGGCGCGGCACCCGGAGGCGCTCGGCGCGTTGGTCACCTGGTCTGCGATCGGGAGCACGCGCCGCTGGGGGCCGGAAACGATCCGGCGCTGGCGCGCCGCCGGTCACCTCGACGTCACGAACTCGCGCACCGGAGAGGTGCTCCCCCTCGGTCTGGACATCCTGGATGATCTGGAACGAGCCGGCACGGCACTCGATATCGGCGCAGCTGCCGAGCAGCTTGCCGTGCCGTGGCTCATCGTCCACGGGGAAAGCGACGAAACCGTACCGGTTCGAGACGGATTGGCGCTCGCGGAACGATCCGGCGGGCGCGCCGAGTTGCTGACCATTCCCCACGGCACACATACCTTTGGAGTGCGGCACCCATGGGCGGGAACGACGCCGGCGTTCGTGCGCGCGCTCGACGCGACGGCCGACTGGTTTGCGCGGTACCTGTTTTGAAAACGAGGCGGGCGGCTCCGGAGAGCCGCCCGCCCAGGGAACTAGAGTCCCGCCGCGTAGAAGTCTTCGACGACGCGGGACCGGACTCCCGACGCTGCGGCGCCGACAGCGACAGTGCGACGGCGCAACAGGAGCCCTGCAGCTGCGACTGCAGCCAGGGCGATCAGTCCGACACCAAATCCGCGGATACGCACCTCCTTGCCAAGGGAAGACCGGGCTCTTCCGCTCTAAAGATAGCAGGGGCCGCAAGAGGCATGCCCGGGGTAAAACGCTGTGATGCACATCACAATTGATTCGATCCGCAACGCGCTCGAAGACCGCTCCGCGGTGGAAGCCTCGGTCGCAGGAGCGCTCGAGGCGGCCGTGGCGCTCACGATGGCGCCGGACGCGGGAGGCCGGCTCTCGATCCTGCTCATCAAGCGCGCCGAGCGCGCGGGCGACCCCTGGTCGGGACAGATGGCCCTTCCGGGAGGACGCCGGGATCGAGTGGACGCGACCCTCGAGGAGACGGCGCGCCGCGAGACGCTCGAAGAGACCGGGGTGGATCTGCTGCGCGGCGTGCGGCTCGGCGTGCTCGACGATCTTCGTCCCCAGAGCCGCCACCTGCCGCCGCTGGTCGTCCGACCGTACGTCTTCGCCCTCACCGACCGGCCGCCCATCACGGCGAGCGACGAGGTGGC
>DATFMZ010000196.1:0-36015 GCA_035266665.1 Gemmatimonadales bacterium
GGGTGGAGCCCGAACACCGCGAGGGTGGTGATCTGATCGCCGCGTGGTGCCGCGGCGACGAACATGCCGTCGAGCGGCTCGTGCGGTGCATTCTCCGCGATCTGCGCCCAGAACCAGCGTTCGGGCAGCTGGAGGTAGCACGCGCCTGCCGGGATCTGGGGGCGTCGCGCGGGCGGATCCGAGGTGAGCCGTGCCGCGAGCGGATCGCGTGCGACCGGAATCACCACGCGTCCCGCGTCCCAGAACCGATACGACGCGTAGAGAAGCGCCAGATACTCCGCGGCCGCGAGCGGCTCCGCCGCGACGAGCTCTTCGGATTCCACCGCGTCGAGCATGCGCTGGGTCGCGGGGACGTTGGGGAAATCGATCGGTGAGCGTGGGTCGCGACCCACGCGCGTCGCGTCGGCCTTGATGGTTTCGAACGTATCGAGCCGCTCGCCGAAGACGAGATCGAACGGCGTCAGGCGAGGCGTGCTCATTCTGCCGCCGGCAGCCAGGCGTCGAGCGCCACCTGAAAGGCGTCGGCGTCCTCGACGTACGGCACGTGTCCCGAGTGCTCGAAGACGACCAGGTCGCCGCGGAGCAGGCGGGCGGTTTCGGCGGCCGTCTCGAGCGGAATCGGATCGTCGCGCCCGTGGAAGACCCGCGTGGGAATGTCCAGATGGGAGAGAGGCGCTCGCAGATCGTAGTCGTCCAGGCTTTCCCAGACGGCCTGCTGCGTCCGTCCCGTCACGCGAAACGGCGTGAGGTCGTGCACGTTCGCGAAGTCGTGGAAGTATCCCGCCACCGAAAGCTCGAACGCGCGTCGCTGATACGCCTCAGGATCGGCTTCGCGAAGCCCCGAGCTCTTCAACAGTTCGCGCGCGCGCCGGATCTCCGGTCGCTGCATCCGTTCGGCGAAGCGGCGCTCGAATTCGGCACGCCCCTTGGCGGTGGCCGGTGCCGGCGACACGAGGGCGAGTCGGCCCACGCGATCGGCATGCGCCACGGCGAAGAGCATCGCGAGGAGTCCGCCCCACGAGTAGCCCAGGATCGTGGCGGAAGGAATCTGCCAGTGCGTGAGGAGTGCCTCCAGGTCGGCCACCTGCTCGCGCCAGCCGACCGGGACGTCGCGCTCGACGGGCGAGCGGCCGCCGCCGCGCTGGTCGTAGTAGCGCAGGCGCCGCCCCGACGCGAGCGCGTCGAACTGCGGCAGGAGGTAGTCCAGGTGCGCGCCGGGGCCGCCGTGCAGCACGACGACGTCGGGGCCGTCGCCGATCGTGCGGGTGAAGAGCGTAACGCCAGGGACCGCGACGCGGTCCTCCACCGGCGAGGAAACCACCGGCTTACAGGAGCGCCGCGAGGGCGTCCGCGACCGCGCGCACGGCGGTCTCTTCGCGGGCGTCGAAGCCGTTCGGGGTGTCGCTGTCGATGTCGATCTGTCCGAGGATCTCGTCGTGCCGGCGGATCAGCACCACGAGCTCCGACTTGGTCTCGATGCTGCAGGCCAGGTATCCGTCGGCCGCCGAGACGTCGGGCACGTTGATGTCGCGCATTTCGGCGACGGCCTGGCCACAGATCCCCTGCCCGACCGGAATCCGGGTGTGCTCGGTGGGGCGGCCGTCGAAGGCCTCGAGCTCGAGGATGCCGTCGTTCCCGAGCATGTACATGTAGACGCCGGTGTAGGGGCTCCCCACCGCACGGATGCGGGACGCGGCGAGCCGGAGGAGGCCTTCCCGCGACGCGTCCCGCGCGAATGCCGCCTGTAGCGCGCGCACGATCGGTTCCGGGTCGAGGATGGCGTCAGCCACCACGCCTGCCGAGCGTGACCGTGAATTCCTTGCGGGCGCCGTTGCGCATGACCGCGATCGTGACGACGTCACCGGGTTTGTGATCGGCGAGAGCGTTCGCCATGTCGTAGAGATTGGCGATCGTCACGTCACCGATCTGCACGATCAGGTCGCCGCGCTGGATGCCCGCGGTCGCGGCGGGCGAGCCGTCCTGTACCCCGCTCAGCAGCACGCCGCCCGGAGATTCCGTCATGTCCGGGACGCTGCCGAGCCAGGCGCCGTTCCCCATCTTCGGCGGCTTGGGCGGCGGGAAGCTCACGTAGGTCGGCCGGTCGGGCCGCATCGCCAGGTTCCATGCGACGTCGTGCACCAGATCGAGCACCTTGGCTTCGCCGGGGGCGTTGATCTTGTCGGCGTCGTCGGTGGCGGCATGATAGTCGTCGTGCAGGTCGGTGAAGAAGAAGAGCACGGGAACACCCGCCGCATAGAACGACGCCTGGTCGCTCGGTCCCCAGCCGTCACCCGTCGGGTGCAGGTCGAAGCGGTAGATCGCGTTCAGCGAGTCGAGGAGCGGCTCGAACTGCGGCGCCGTCTTCACGCCGTAGATGATCAGGCGATCGTTCCGGAGGCGGCCCACCATGTCCATGTTCAGCATGGCGACGATCGAGTCGGCCGGTACCGTCGGATGGGACACGTAGTACTGGGACCCGATCGCGCCCACCTCTTCGGCGGTGAATGCCACGAAGACGATCGTCCGGCGGTTCGCCGGCGCCCGCGCGGCCAGCTCGCGCGCGAGCTCGACCACTCCGGCGGTGCCGGACGCATTGTCATCGGCGCCGTTGTGCACGACGCCCTTGTTCTGCGGATCCGTCATGCCGGGCTCGTCGTAGCCCAGGTGATCGTAGTGTGCGCCGATCACGATCACCTGGCCGGCGAGCGGGCCCACACCCGGCAGGACGCCGACGACGTTCTTCACGTGCGCGCCGCGCATCGACGTGTGCATCACGCCTGGTGCCGACGAATCGATCATGAACGGCTGGAAGTAGCCGTCCGTCCCGCCCGGCTCGAGCCCTGCGGCGGCAAATGCCCGCGCCAGGTACGCCGCCGAGGAATCGAGGCCCGGCGTATTGATGCCGCGGCCGTCCCGGGCATCGGCGGCGAGGTAGTTGATGTCGGCCTGGACGCGTTCGGCGGCGACGGCATCATGATTTGCCGACGGCGGTGCGGCGGCCTGTGCGGAGGCCTTGGCGCCGGGAACCAGCGCGAGGGCGGCGAGGATGATCCACGTCTGTCGAGTCTTCATGGTAGGCACCATTATGTTTGTCGAGCGTACGCCTGGAAACCTAACCGGAAGGGCGCCGTGTCTCCACGTCTCCTCGTGCTGATTCCGCTCGCCGTCGGGATCAACCTGGCCATGGGCCAGTTTGCCTCGGCGATCTCCCTTCCCGTCTACCTCGACACGGTGGGGACCATCCTGGTGGCGGCGCTGACCGGGCTCGTCCCGGCCCTGATCACGGGGCTCCTCTCCCAGGTCGTCACGACCGTCGTGAGCGGCAACTCCATCTGGATCGCCTTCCTGCCCGTCCAGCTCTACGTGGCGGCCTTCGCCGCCGTCGCCGCGCGCGCCGGCGCCTTTCGCGGCATCTGGCGCACGGTGGGGACCGGGCTCCTGCTCGGCGCGACGGCGGCGCTCCTGTCCTGGCCCATCGCATACCTGGCGTTCGGCGGCGTCACGGCGACGGGCGTCACGGCGGTCACGACGGTGCTCACCGCCATCGGCTTTCCGCTTCGGTGGGCGGTGCTCGCCGCGAGCGCGTCGACCGACCTTCTGGACAAGACCGCCACGGTCTTGCTCGTGCGCGGGTTGCTGGTGGCGCTGCCGCGCCGCACCGCCGCCCGGTTCCCGCTGGCCGAACGGGCGCTCGGGCGCGCGTGATGGTCGGATACGTCGCGACCGAGGGGCCGCTTCATCGCGCGCACCCCCTCACCGTCCTGACCTTCGGGGCGACGATCGCCATCCTGGCGTTCGTGCTGCGCGGCCCATGGGGCCCGGTGGCCGTGTTCGCGGTGGCCCTCGGCGCGGCGTTCACGGAGCGCGTTCCGGGCGTGCTCAAGCCCGCAGCCGTGCTCGCGCTACCATTCTGGATCTTCCTGCTGGTGATTCACGGTCTCCTCCGCTCCGACGTCGCGACGGCCGTCACGCTGGGGGCGCGCATCAGCGCGATCCTCGTGGGGTTCCTGGTGGTGCTGTCGGCGGTGCCGCCGTCGCGGCTCGTCGAAGCGCTCGTGGCGAAGCGGGTCCCGTTCAGCGCCGCCTTTCTCCTCGCGGCCACGCTCCAGGCGGTGCCGCGTCTCAGGGAACGCGCGGCCGCGGTGCTCGAGGCACAGCGGTGCCGTGGGCTCGCGCTCCGCGGTTCGGTGATCCATCGGGTACGCGCGATCGTCCCGCTCACCGTGCCGCTCGTGCTGGGCGCGCTCGGCGAGGTCGATGAGCGCGCGCTGGCGCTCGAGGCGCGTGGCGCGGGCGCGGGGAGGCGCACGCCGCTCGATCCCCCGCGCGACGGCACGATGGATCATCTCGTCCGCTGGTGCTGCGCCGCGCTCATCGTCGTTGCCATCGTGGTACGGGTGGCATGAGCGCGATCGCGCTCAAGAACGTCGCCTTCCGCTATCCCGCGAGCCCCGAGCGGGCGCTCGACGGCGTCGATCTCGCCGTCGAGCGCGGGGAGATCGTGCTCGTCACCGGACCCCTCGGTGCGGGGTGCAGCACGCTGCTCCTCCTGCTCGCCGGATTCGCCCCGCGGATCACGTCGGGCACGCGCACGGGAACGGTGCGCGTGCTCGACACCGATCCCGGCACCTACGACGGGTGGCGTGCGGTGGTCGGGCGCATCGGCGTGCTCCTGCCGACTCCGTCCACCCAGATCTCGGGAATGGCGTTCACCGTACGGGACGAAGTGGCGTTCGGGCCCGCGAACCTCGGGTGGGAGCCCGCGCGCATCCGGAAGGAAGCGGCGGCGGCGATGGAGCGGCTCGGGGTGGCGCACCTCGCCGCCCGCGATCCGACCACGCTGTCCGGTGGGGAGCTCCAGCGCGTGATCCTCGCCGGCTTGGTGGCGATGCACCCGAGCGTCTATCTGCTCGACGAACCGGCGCTCGAGCTCGATCCCGAGGGCGCGGCGCTGGTCTACGAGCTTCTGCCCACGCTCTCCGAAGAGGCATCGGTCGTGCTGGCGACGACGGACGTGGATCGCGCCGCGCGCATCGCGCACCGCGCGATGCTGCTCGACGCGGGACGGGTGGTGGCCTGCGGCACGCCCGACGCGGTGTTGGGTACGGTGCGGGCGGTGGCGCTCGACGCGGCGGGCACGGTGCCGGCGGTGGCGCATGCGGCGGGGTGTGACGCGCCGTATCCGCTCCGGGTTCCGGAGCTCCTCGCCCGGCTGCGCCCGTGACGGCGCTCCGGTTCGAGGCGGTGCGCTTTGCGTACGTCGATACGCCGGTGCTCGCGGACCTGGACCTCACCGTGTCGCGCGGAGAGGTCGTCGCGCTCGTCGGACGGAACGGCGCCGGGAAGACCACGCTCACGCGGCTCGCAATGGCGCTGCTTCACCCGCAACGCGGCCGCGTGGTGGTGAACGGCGTCTCGACCGCGGACCGCCGTCCCGAGGACATGGCCGCGCACGCCGCGTATCTCTTCCAGCACCCGGATCGCCAGCTCTTTGCACGGACCGCACTGGACGAGGCCGCGTTCGGTCCGCGGCAGCTCGGCCGCGCGCCATCGGATGCGCACGCGGCGGCCCGGCAGGCGCTCGCCCGTGTCGGGCTCGCCGCGCACGAGCAGACCCATCCGTTCGATCTCGCGCCGGCGGAACGGAAGCTTCTCGCTCTCGCGGCGGCCCTCGCCCAGGGCCCGGTGGTGTACCTGCTCGACGAGCCCACTCAGGGTTTCGATCGGCCGACGCGCGCGCGCGCGGGACATATTCTGCGCGAGGAGGCGGCCGCCGGCCGCGCGGCGGTTGTCGTCACGCACGATCTGGCCTTCGTCGCCGACTGGTGCGATCGCGCCATGCTGCTCGTGAACGGGCGGATCGTGCACGATCGTCCCGCGGACGCGTTCGTGCGGGAGGTGGTCGAGGCCCCGCGCGACGGGCTGGTCGCCCCCATACAGGCTCGGCTCGGCGCGGCGCTCGATCCCCGGGAACGGCCCGTCCGGGGACGCGATGTCGTGCGTGTGCTCCGGTCGCGTTGCTCCCGGTCGGAGGGGGGCGTATCTTCGCCCGACGCGCCGTGCTGAACCCCGAGCATTTCGCCATCTCGCTCGCGCGGGCCGTGGAACTCTTTCGCAGCCACCCCAACGCCGTGACCGAACAGAAGTCGGCACTTCGTGCGCTCGTCGCGCTCACGAAGCTCGGCCCGGCGGAGGTGGTCGCGCGGGGAGACGCGGTGATGGTGATGGGCGCGATGGTGCCGGGCACGCTGCCGGGGATCCCAACCCTTGCCGCGCGCATGTGTGCGCACGGTGCGCGGGAGATCCGCTTCGAGCGGGATGCGTCGGCGGCGGATCTCCTCGCGGTGCTGCGGGGCCTCGCGAAGGGCCCGGATGCGAACGGTGCCTACCCGCACCTGCGGGTGGGGCACGCGGGCGGCGTGACGGTGCTGAACGTGGGCGCCGACCGCCTGGCGCGCCTCGGCCGACCGGTCAGCGTCACCGAGGCATTCGATGCCGCGCCGATGCTCGCCGCGGCGGATCCGCCCACGTCGCCCGCCGAGGAGCCGTCCGATCCCCTCGCGGCCGCGATGGCGCGGCTCGAGGCGGGGTCCTCCGGCCCAGACGTGCTCGACCGCGTGACGACGGCCGGGCTGTGCATCGCGAGCCGAATGAAGGAGGGCGACCTCCCGGACGCCGTCCGGGCGATCGCGCGGCTCATCGCACTCGAAGCGGATCTGCCGCAGGGTGCCGCACGGCGCAGCTTCGGCATCGTGCTCGAACGCCTCCTGGAGCCGGAGTTGCTCACTGCCGTCGCGACGACGGTCGGTGAGGCGGGGCGGGCGGACGCGGCGATCGTCGTCCTGCGCCGGGCGGGCGCGGCGGGGGCGAGCGTGGTCCTCCGGCGCGTCGCGGCGGCGGCCGACGACCCGGATCACCAGCGTGCGGTCTATCGGGCGTTGGGTTTGATCGGATCACCCGACGCGGTCCGCGCCTTGATTGCGGCGGCGCAATCCGGCGGGCGGATTCTCGGACGCAAGCCCCGGGGCATCCGGCTCGCGGCGATCGAAGGGCTGGGGCTCGTGCGCGGGCCGGCGGCACAGGGAACACTCGAAGCCTTGCGCGGCGATGCCGACACCGCGGTGCGGGCGGCGGCGACGGCCGCGCTCCGCGGCCAGCGAGGAGAGGACGAATGATGGATGTCACACTGATACCCGCGCTGCTGGGGCGGCTGCTCCAGCTCTCGGCGACGAGCGACGCGGAGGGACAGCGCAATGCGCTCCACGCTCTGGTCACCGCATCGCAGGCACGAAGCGTGACGCTCCGACGCGACGGCCCGGGGTTGAGCGTCGAAGGCATGCCGGTCGAGACCTGGCGTCCCGATGTGGCGGCGTTCATGGACCGTCTGCAGGCGCACGGTCTCGCGGCCGTGCACCTGGCACACGAGACGACGGCGGTGGAGTGCATGCACCTCGTGCGGGCACTCGCGTCCGCTCGGGAGCCCGAGGAGGATCTGGGGATGCGGCTCCGGGAGGCCGGCGTGGTATCGGTTTCGCTGGTCACCGAGCAACAAGCGGCGGCGGCCGCCCAACAGCGTCGGGGTCGCGTCACCGACGCGCTGGCGCTCCCGGCGGACCAGATCGAGACCGCGGAGGGCGAAGCACGGCCCCGTCCGGCGGGGCTCGCCGGGCTGGTCCAGACGGTGGTGGACGACCGCGGCTCCCCGCATCTCCTGACCAACGTGGACGCCTTGCGCGACGCGATCGGCAGGGCGCTCACCGACCGCGACGTCGGCCCCGCGCTCGATGCTCTCACCACACTCATCCACCACGAAGCCGACACGCCCGTCCCGGAAGTGCGGCGCGCGCTCGGCGTCGCGTTCCGGCAGATGCTGGCGCCGGAGTCGATCCGGCTCCTCGCGCCGCATCTGATGGACGAGCTCTACCAAGGGGACGTGATCACGGTCGTGCGCCGCGCGGGGCGGACGGGGACCAAGGCCGTGCTCGATCTGCTCGTCGAGGCACCGACGTACGCCGAGCGGAAGGCGTATCTCTCCGCACTCCGCCAGATCGAGGAGGGCGGTGACGTCGTGGCGAGCATGCTGCGCCATCATCAATGGTTCGTCGTGCGGAACGCCGCCGACCTGGTGGGGGAGCTTCGGGTCGAAGAAGCGGTGGCGGCGCTCGGCGACGTGGTAGGGCACGACGACGCCCGGGTGCGGCGCTCGGTCGGCATCGCGCTCGCGAAGATCGGAACGCCCTCGACCGTACGGCACCTCTCGCGGGTGCTCAGGGACCCCGATGCGGGGGTGCGCCTCGCGGTCGGGCAGCAGATCGGCGGTCGCGGCGTCGGCCCGTTGGCCATGCCGCTCCTCAACGCCGCCGCGGAAGAGCAGGATGAAGAGGTGCAGTACGAGTTCTACCGGGCGATGGGCCGCATTGGAACCCCGGATGCGGTGCAGGCGCTGGTCAAGCTCGCCGAGCCCGGGGGGCGGTTGATCGGGCGGCGGTCCTCGGGACCGCGGCTCGCGGCGGTGGAGGGGCTCGCGTTGGCGGGTGGGAGGGTGGCCGTGAGCGCGATCGAAGCGCTGAGCGAGGACCGGGCGCCCGACGTGCGGGAGGCCGCACGCCGGGCCCTCATCCAGCTCAGCGCGGGGTGAAGTCGGTCGTCGCCGTCACGCGGCGGGCGAACGCCGCGAGCAGCCGGGCCGTCCGCTCGAGATCGTCGAGGGTCACCATCTCGTTCGGGGTGTGCATGTAGCGGTTGGGCACGGAGACGAGCCCCGTGGCGATGCCGCGCTGCGCCGTGTAGATGGCGTCGGCATCGGTACCCGTGTCCGTCGGGGCGGCCTGAATCGAATAGGGGATCTTCTCCCGCTCCGCGGTCTCCACCAGCATGTCGAAGACCACGGGATTCACCGCTGAGCCGCGTGAGAGCACGGGACCGCCGCCGAGCTTGAAGTCTCCCACTTCCTTCTTCTCGATGCCGGGACAATCGGTGGCGTGCGTCACGTCCACGACGAGCGCGACCGTCGGGTTGATGTCCGTCGCGCTCGTGCGAGCCCCACCGCCACCCCACGCGATCTCTTCCTGCGCCGTTGCCACCGCGAAAACGCCCGTCTTCGGTTTGGGGCGCTTGAGCAGCCGCAGGGCCTCGAGAACGACGAACGCGCCGATGCGGTTGTCGATGCTTCTGGAGACGATCCGGCCGTTGGGCAGTTCCTCGGCCGGGCCCGCGAGGACCGCCGGGTCGCCCACCCGCACCCGCTTGAGCGCGTCCTTCTTGCCCGTGGCGCCGATGTCGATCCAGAGATCGGTCACCTTCGACGCCTTGTCACGCTCGTCCGACTTGATCAGATGAATCGGCTTCTTGCCGATCACCCCCGGGATGAGGCCGCCCCGCGTCGCGATCAGGATGCGTTGCCCCACCAGGACCTGGCTGTCCCAGCCGCCGATCGTGCCGAAGTGGAGGAATCCGTCGTCATCCACATGAACGATCATGAGGCCGATTTCATCGATGTGGCCCGCGAACATCACGCGCCGGTCGGCGTCGGGGTTGATGGCGGCCACGGAATTGCCGGAGACGTCGCCGCGGACGGTGTCCGCGAAGCTCTCGGCTTCGGCCCGCCAGATCCGTGCGGGGGCCACCTCGAAGCCGGACGGGCCGGGCGCGTCGAGGAGGGCTTTCAGGAACTTCAGGGAGTTCGATTTCATATCGGGCCAACGTTAATAACGTGAGGTCAATCGCGTGTCAAACGGTGCGGCCACCCGGGTTGACACGCCTCGGACGCAATCCTAGCATAGCTCGGCCTCTAACCTGCGCACGGGCAATGACCGAACCCGCATCGACGAAACCCCGCCGTGGCCTCGCACCGGAAGCGTACGAGGAGATCCCGGGCGATCAATATCCACCATACGTTCCCAGCGACAAGCCCGTCGCCGAGTTCACGCCGAAGGCGATCATCTTCGGCATCATCGTCGCCAACCTGTTCGGGGCCGCCAACGCGTACCTCGGCCTGCGGGTGGGTCTCACCGTGAGTGCCTCGATTCCCGCAGCGGTCATGGCCGTTGCGGTCTTCCGGCTCACCGGTCGGGGGACCGTGCTCGAGACGAATATCGTGCAGACGATCGGCTCGGCCGGTGAGTCGCTCGCCGCGGGCGTGATCTTCACGATTCCCGCGCTCTTCATCTGGCAGCGCACGGATCCGACGGTCGCGATCTCACTCGTCGAGATCACCATGGTGGCGCTCTTCGGCGGGCTCCTCGGCGTGCTCTTCATGATCCCGCTGCGGGCATTCCTGATCAGCCGGGAGCATGGGAAGCTCCCCTATCCCGAGGGCACGGCGTGCGCGGAAGTGCAGGTGGCCGGAGACGCGGGCGGCTCGCGCGCCCGTCTGCTGATCGAGGGGCTCGGTCTCGGTGCGGTCTTCAAGCTGCTCGAGGATGGTCATGGCTTCCGTCTCTGGCAGGAGACGCCGACGCTCGATCTGCCGAAGAAGGCGCAGATTTCGGGCGACTTCACGCCGGAGCTCGTGGGGGTGGGATTCATCCTGGGCCCGAAGATCGCGGCCATCATGTTCAGCGGCGGTGCGCTCGCCTGGCTCATTCTGATCCCGCTCATCAACGCGTGGGGCGGTGCCAAGACGATCTACCCCGGCACCATGCCCATCGGCCAGATGGACGCGGGCGAGATCTGGAACCGCTACATCCGCTATGTGGGCGCGGGCGGTGTCGCCTTCGGCGGGCTGATCACCCTCATCAAGTCCCTGCCGACCATCTGGAAGTCGTTCACGCTTGGCGTCGGCGCATTGCGCGACAAGACCGCAGTGGCCGTGAAGCGGACCGATCGCGACCTCTCGCTCAAGATCGTGGGCTTCGGCGCGCTGTTCGCCATCCTGGGCCTCTGGCTCTGGCCCAAGATGCCCGTGAACCTCGTGGGTGCGGCGCTGATCGCCATCTTCGCGTTCTTCTTCGTCACCGTATCGTCCCGGATCGTCGGGTTGGTGGGCAGCACGTCGAACCCGATCTCCGGGATGACGATCGCGACCCTGCTCGCGACCGCGTTCATCTTCGTGGCGCTCGGCTACGGCAACCGGCCGGGGGCGCGCGTGGATGTATTGATGGTCGGTGCGGTGGTCGCGATCGCGTCGGCGATCGCGGGTGATACCTCGCAAGACCTCAAGACCGGGTTCCTGCTCGGTGCGACACCGAGCTATCAGCAGATCGGCGAGATGATCGGTGTCCTCGCGAGCGCGCTCGTGATGGGCTGGATTCTCATCACCCTCAATGCGACCTACGGCATCGGCACGGGGCAGCCGGGGAGCCTCGCCGCGCCCCAGGCAACGATCATCAGCCTCGTGATCGACGGCGTGCTCAAGCACAATCTGCCGTGGGCGTTCGTGTTCCTTGGCGCGGGGCTCGCGGCGATCGTCGAGTTCGTCTTCCGGCTGCCGTCTCTCGCGTTCGCGGTGGGCCTCTATCTGCCGATTTCGCTCACCTTGCCGATCATGGTGGGTGGCGGGATTCGCGGGATGATGGAGCGCCGGTTCAGCGCGGAAGAGGTGCGGGAACAGCGCGAGCCCGGCGTGCTCTTCTCGTCCGGGCTCATCGCGGGGGCCGCCGTGATCGGCGTGTTGATCGCGGGGGTGATTCGGTTCGCGCCCGGGCTGGCCGAGCGCGTGCCGAATCTGATTCCCTACGAGTCGTGGGCCGGTGTGGCCGCCCCGTGGATCGGGACCGCGATGTTCGTCGGCCTCTGCTGGCTGCTCTACCGCAAGGCGGTGATGAAGGTCGACTGACGTTCAGTCGGTGAGCAACGCCTTCGCGATGGTTTGCAGCTGCATGTTGCTCGTGCCTTCGTAGATCGTGCCGATCTTGGCGTCGCGGTAGTACTTCTCGACGGGGTATTCCTTCGTATACCCGTACCCGCCGAAGAGCTCGACGCAGAGGCTCGTGATTCGCTCGGCAGCCTGCGAGGAGTAGAGCTTCGCCATCCCGCCTTCGATGGTGTAGGGCCGACCCGCGTCACGCAGCCGCGCGGCGTTGTAGACCAGGAGGCGCGAAGCCTCGAGCTCCGTCGCTGCCTGCGCGAGCTGGAACTGGACGGCCTGGAAGTCGCCGATCGGCCGGCCGAACTGCTTCCGCTCCTTGACGTACTTGAGCGTCGCGTCGAGCGCGCCCTGAGCCACGCCGATCATCTGTGCACCGATCCCGACGCGCCCGGCGTTCAGGGTCTCGATGGCCACCTTGTACCCCTTGCCGACCTCGCCGACCACGTTGTTGAGCGGGACCTCGCAGTCTTCGAGAATCAGCTCGGTGGTGCTCGACGCCCGGATGCCGAGCTTGTCTTCCTTCTTGCCGACGCGAAAGCCCGGGAAATCCCGCTCGATCATGAAGCCGGTGATGCCCTTATAGCCCTTTGACGGATCGATGGTGGCGAAGACCACGAACAGCTCGGCTTCGGCCCCGTTGGTGATCCAGAGCTTCTGGCCGTTGAGGATCCACTTGTCGCCCCGCTGTTCCGCGCGGGTGGCGAGGGCGAAGGCATCGGAGCCCGATCCCGCCTCGGAGAGCGCGTAGGCACCGAGCTCGCCGCCGGCGAGGCGCGGGAAGTAGCGCCCCTTGATGTCGTCGTCACCCCATCCACCGAGCGCGACGTTCATGAGCGTGTTGTGCACGTCGACGAGGACCGCCACGCTGGCGTCCACGCGGGCGAGCTCCTCCACGGCGAGCACGCTCATGAAGAAGGTGCCACCCGCCCCGCCGAGCGCCTCTGGGACGTCGATCCCCATGAGCCCGAGCTCGGCGAACTTGGGGATCAAGTCCTTGTTGAAGGTGGCCGTGCGATCCATCTCCGCGGTGTGCGGTGCGACCTCCGCCTCGGCAAATTCCCGAACGGCGTCGCGAAACATCTGCTCGTCCTCCGAAAGCACCGTCAGGGCCGGAGTCGAGTCTGGGTGAACGGACGTCATCGAAGCCTCTCCACTGGTTGCAGATCCTGCCCCCCTGGGCAGGCGCGGAATCTAGCCGGTTGGAGGGCGTGACGCGACGGTGCTGCGGCTCAGTAGGAGGCCCAGTTGTCGATCCAGGCATTACCGATCGGGACGAAGCCGATCAGGGAGTTGAGCGCGGCCTGGATCAGGCAGCTGTCGTAGTGGAGGGTCACATCATGCTGCCCGACGTGCGTGCGCCCGATGTAGGATCCAGAGATCTGGGCGTTGAGCCCGGAGACGATACCGCCCTCGATCGTGGTCCAGTTGTCCGCGAACGTCACCCGGCCGCCAACCAGCACCACCCCTTGCCAGTAGAACGTGTCGCCCATCGTCAAGTCGCCCGTCACGACGAGCAGGCCGTTGCCTTGGGCGTTCGAGGGGAGCGTCAGACTCCCCTGGATCACCTGGATGGCGTTGGAATAGAGGTTGTCGACGTACGACGTGTAGTCGGGAACGAGCTGGCCGCCAATCGTCGACGCCCAATCGATCTTGGTGGCGTCGGCGAGGGCCGTGGCGCCGGTCCCCGTGGTGACCATGGGGGGCATCCCGGAATCGACGCTCCAGCTCGCGGGCGATCCGCTGACCGAGGTCGTGTACACCCCGGCGACCGGGGGGTATTGGGGCGAGCACCACCATTTGTCGTAACCCTGGATGATCACCGTCCCGCCGGTATCGGCGTCGACGCCGTTCGCCGCGGTGATCGCGCCGAGCACCTTGATCCGTCCGGGCTGCCACTCCGCGAACTGCGCGACCGTCCGTCGCGCCTGCGGGGTCGATCCGAGCTTGGAGATCACCGTGTAGCCGGTGGATCGCAAGAGGAAGGTCGGATTGGCGAGCGTGTCGGCAGGCCGTCGCACGAGCCGCGCGACGACCCAGGCGTAGCCACCCGGTACATTGATGCGCAGCGAATCGTTGTCGTTCGGCATGGTGTCCACGGTGCCCATGTACGTCTGCAGCCCGCTTTGCGCGACCTCGAATGCGGTCACCGAGTAGCCGTTGCCCATGTCCACGTCGCGGTCGGCATTGATGCGCGTGAACGCCGCCGCGAGCAGGAGGGTGAGCAGCGTGACGAGGAAGATCGTCATCGGGAGCGCGAAACCGCGCTCGGACCGGGTGGCGTGCGGCACGGTCAGCCCCCCCGATTCAGGAACTTGACGCGCGTGTGGAGCGCGTACGTCCGGGGTGCCGCACTGCCCTCGGGGGCGTGCACGCTCTGGGCATCGAGATGCAGCTCGATGCCGGTGACGGTGTCGAGATTCGTGGGCACGGAGTCGACGGGCGTCTGACTGTTGCCGATGACGTAGGCGAAGCCGGCTGTCGTGTCGAAGGGCGCGAGAATTTCCTCCGTCGTGCCGCCGAGGGTGGTGCGCCAGAGCCCGGTGCGCCCGCTGTACGTCGACGACGCCCCGAAGCGGTACGTCACGGTCTGATAGAGATAGAACACGGTGCCGGGGTCGGCCATGTAGCTCCCCGAGATGCCGATCACGCGCCCACTGAGCGACGGCGAGCTGCCCGAGACGACCCGAATGCTGTCGGCCGCGCAGATGCCGGCACTCGAGGGCGAGGCCCAGGCCGTCTGCCCGTCGCGGAAGGCGTAGGCGCCGGACGCCGTCCGCCACGCGACCCCCGCCATGACGGCTCCCGCGTAAATCGCCGAATCCACGGGCGCGAGCGAGCCGTACGTCGCCGTCCCGCTCATCGCGCACAGCAGGCCGAAGGCGTACGGGACCCGGATCGTGATGCTGTCGGCGGAGGCGGCGAGGAGCCCGCCGTCGGTCACCATGCGGAGATCGGTGGACATGATCGTGAGTCCGGCACGGGCGGTCTGGCGCGCGTCGAGCCGGGCATTCGCGCCGGCCACGAATCGCGAATCGCTGATCATGAGCCGCGCCAGCGACAGGCCGAGCAGGCCGACCACGACCATGGCGACGAGCAGCTCGATCAGGGTGAAGCCGCGGCGCGTCATGGCGAGTAGAGGGGCGAGAGCTGTTGCGGCTTCTGACGGTTCACGGTGACGGTATCGGGGCCCACCCCCGTGACACTGTCGGGTGCGACCACGATCCGCAGGCGCTTGAGGCGGTAGCCCACGTTCTGGACGGTTGTGCAGCGGGTGTATCGGAGGGGGCCCGCGGTGTCCGCCACACAGCCCACTGAGCTCCCGATGCTGTCCCACGCGACGGTCTGGGCCCACGCGGATGCGCTCTGTACGGCCGCGGTGCGTGCCGTGCCGTATGCCGTCAGGCGCGTCTGGTGCGCCATCGAGAACATCATGCCGACCAGCGCGATCAGAACGACGCTGAAGAGGCCGAGCGCGACCACGACCTCGAGGAGCGAGACACCGGCGTCCCGGGGCAGCCGCTCAGGGAGCATTCTGCACCCGCACCTGCCCGGCTCGCGAGAGCGTGACCTCACGGCGATATCCCTGAATGCCGAGGGTGACCGCCGCATTCGCACTGGCGACGCCGTTGGGATACAGCTCGACGCTGCTGGGACTCGCGGACAGTTCGTCGAGGTGGTAATCGCTCGTCGTCCCGAGTGCGCGGGTACGGTACACCACCCCAGCGCGATCCGCGATCGTGTACTGGAACCCCGTGCCGTCAACGGTGACAACGATCGGCTCCTGCTGCTTCACCGCGAGCATCTCCGCATATTGGAGGTCGGACGCGAGCACGTTGGCGGCGTCGCGCACCCTGGAGTGCGTGAGCGCCGGGCCGAAGCGCATGAACGCATAGGCCGCGAGCAGGGCCATCACGACCACGACGATGAGCACCTCGAGCAGGGTGTAGCCCGCCCGAGCGCTGCCGCGACCTCGACCGAATCGCAGCAAGGGACGCGCCAGCCCCAGGTCGGGGGCTGGCGTATGCCCGTAACTCATTTGTTCGCAATATATTGGCAGATTGTTCCCCGCATCGTGGCAGCCGGGACTTGGCCGATCGACTCCCGCATCACGCCGCACCTCCTTGGATGCTACGTCAGCCGGGTCCACGCCGCCACGACGTGGATCACGCGGCCTCGACCTGGGAAGTGCACTGCGGGCACCGTGTGGCCTTGAGCGGGATGGTCGAGAGGCAGTACGGGCAGGTCCGCGTGGTGGGGGCCGGGGCGGGCGCCGCCTTCGGGTGCTCGAGGCGGTTCATCGCGCGGACCAGCAGGAAGACGGCGAACGCGACGATGAGGAAGCTCACCACGTTGTTGACGAAGCTCCCGTAGTTCAGCGTGACGGCGCCCGCCTTCTGGGCGTCGGCGAGGCCGGCGTAGGGACCGGCGGGCGAGCCGCTCTTCAGCAGCAGGAAGAAGTTGCTGAAGTCCACGCCTCCGAGGAGGAGGCCGATCGGCGGCATCAAGACGTCGGCCACGAGGGATTTGACGATCGTGCCGAACGCTCCGCCGATGATGATGCCCACCGCCATGTCCACCACGTTGCCCCGCATCGCAAACTTCTTGAACTCGTTCAGCACGTTTCCTCCGAACGTTGAGAGGGTGTATCTTCTCGCATATGACGACCCGCGTCCAGCCGATGCGCCACGCGACACCGACGGCGCGCCCTGCGGAACCGGTGGCGCCCGTGCACGGGCGGAATCCCGGCACGCCGCTCGACCTCGACTGGGTGCGCAGCCTCCGCGTCAACCGCAGCGCTGTGGAGCGCCGCGCCGCCACGATCCCGCGGCGCCGCACGGTCAAGAAGGCGTGGCAGGCTGCCTGGCTGCTGCGCGCGGTGACCTGCATCGATCTCACGACCCTCTCCGGGGACGATACGCCCGGGACCGTACGCCGCCTCTGCGCGAAGGCCCGGCAACCGGTACGCGCCGACCTGCTCGTCGCCCTCGGACTCCCTGGCTGGAAGATTCACGTCGCGGCGGTCTGCGTCTACCATGCCTTCGTGGGGGTGGCGGCGGAGGCGCTGGGCGACAGCGGCATTCCGGTGGCCGCGGTCTCCACGGGCTTTCCCGCCGGTCTCAATCCCTTCCCGCAGCGGCTGGCCGAGATTCGGGCATCGGTGGCGGCGGGCGCACGCGAGATCGACGTCGTGATCACCCGCGCGCACGCCCTGCTCGGCGACTGGCGCGCGCTGTACGACGAGGTGCGGGCCTTCCGGGAGGCGTGCGGTGACGCGCACATGAAGACGATCCTCGCGACGGGGGAGCTCGCGACGCTCACCACCGTGGCACGCGCCAGCGCCGTATGCATGATGGCCGGCGCCGATTTCATCAAGACTTCGACGGGCAAGGAGCGCGTGAACGCCACGCTGCCCGTGGGACTCGTCATGGCGCGAATGATCCGCGCGTATCACGAGCGGACGGGCCATGCGGTCGGGTTCAAGCCGGCGGGCGGGATCCGCCGTGCCAAGCACGCGCTCGACTGGCTGCTCATGATGCGCGACGAGCTGGGCCCCGCGTGGACGCACGTGGATCGCTTCCGGTTTGGTGCCAGCGGCTTGCTGACCGACATCGAGCGGCAGCTCGAACACAACGTCACCGGGCACTATTCGGCGGCGCATCGCCATCCCATGGCCTAGGAGCCCGCGATGACCGACATCGCCGAAATCTTCGAAACGATGGCCTACGGACCGGCGCCTGAGAGCACCGAGCCCGCCGAGGCGTGGCTCGAGGCGCACGGCAGGACGTTCGAGATCTTCGTCGACGGCGTCTGGAGCGAGGCGGCGACGCCCGAGTTCTTCGAGACGGTGAATCCCGCCACCGGTCGTGCCCTCGCGCGCATCACGCAGGCCGGGGAGGCGGACGTCGACCGTGCGGTGGAGGCGGCGCGTGCCGCGCTCGGGCCGTGGCAGGCGGTGGGTGGCGACGGGCGCGCGCGCTACCTGTACGCGATCGCGCGTCACGTGCAGAAGCACGCGAGGATCTTCGCGGTCCTCGAATCGCTGGACAACGGCAAACCGATCCGCGAATCACGCGACATCGACATTCCCCTGGTAGCGCGACACTTCTACCACCACGCCGGGTGGGCCGAGCTCATGGAGACCGAGCTCGCCGAGTACGAAGCGGTCGGTGTCGTGGGGCAGATCATCCCGTGGAATTTTCCCCTGCTGATGCTCGCGTGGAAGATCGCGCCGGCGCTCGCGGCCGGGAATACCGTGGTCCTCAAGCCCGCGGAGTTCACCTCGCTCACGGCGCTCCGCTTCGCCGAGCTGTGCGAGGAAGTGGGGCTGCCGCACGGGGTCGTGAACATCGTGACCGGCGACGGTCGCACGGGCGATCTCCTGGTCCGGCACCCGGGCGTGGACAAGATCGCCTTCACGGGTTCGACCGAGGTCGGCCGTCTGATTCGGGTGGCGACCGCCGGCAGCGGCAAGCGGCTCTCGCTGGAGCTCGGTGGGAAGTCGCCGTTCATCGTCTATGACGATGCCGATCTCGACAGCGTGGTCGAGGGCGTCGTGGACGCGATCTGGTTCAACCAGGGCCAGGTCTGCTGTGCGGGGTCTCGCATCCTCGTGCAGGAGGGAATCGCGGACGCGCTCGTCGCGAAGCTCCGCACGCGCATGGAGACGTTGCGCGTGGGCGATCCACTCGACAAGGCGGTCGACATCGGCGCGATCGTGGCCCCCGTGCAGCTCGAGAAGATCGAGCGCCTCGTCGAACAAGGACGTGCGGAGGGCGCCACCGTCTGGCAGCCGAGCTGGAGCCGGCCGCAGGATGGCTATTTCTATCCGCCGACGCTCTGTACCGACGTCACGCCGGCCTCGACCATCGCGCAGGTGGAAATCTTCGGTCCGGTGGTTGCCCTCATGACGTTCCGCACGCCGGCGGAGTCGGTGGCGCTCGCCAACAACACACGGTACGGGCTCGCCGCGAGCGTCTGGACCGAGAACATCAACCTCGCGCTCGACATCGCGCCGAAGGTCAAAGCCGGGACCGTGTGGATCAACTGCACCAACGTCTTCGATGCGGCATCGGGATTCGGCGGCTACCGCGAGAGCGGGTTCGGCCGCGAGGGTGGGCTCGAGGGGCTCTGGGAGTACGTGAAGCTCAAGGGAGACGGCCAGAGGCGGGCACGGCCGGGCACGGGCAGGCACGGGCGGACGAGGGCGGGCACGGCGGCCGTGCCGCCCATCGATCGCACGCCGAAACTGTACGTCGGTGGCAAGCAGGCGCGTCCCGATGGCGGATACAGTTACCCGGTGCTCGGGCCAGAGGGGACGCCGATCGCGGAGGCGGGGAAGGGTAACCGCAAGGACATCCGCAACGCGGTCGAGGCCGCGCACGCGGCGGAAGGCTGGGCGCGCGCCACCGCCCACAATCGTGCGCAGGTCCTGTACTACCTCGCCGAGAACCTCGAGGCGCGCGCCGGGGAATTCGCCGCGCGCCTTCGGGCCATGACCGGAGCCACCGCCCGCGACGCGTCCGCGGAGGTCGCGGGTGCGATCCGGCATCTGTTCCGCTTTGCAGCGCTCGCCGACAAGTGGGACGGACGCGTGCACCACACGCCGTTCCGTAACGTCACGCTCGCCATGCCGGAGCCGATCGGCGTGATCGGCATCGTCTGTCCGGACACGCCCGCATTCGCGCCGTTCGTCACGCTCACGGCCGCGGCCATCGCCATGGGCAACTGCGTCGTGGTGGTGCCGTCGGAGCCGCATCCTTTGGCGGCGACCGACTTCTATCAGGTGCTCGACACGTCCGACGTCCCCGGCGGCGTCTGCAACATCGTGTCCGGGCCGCGCGACGCACTGAGCGAGGTGCTCGCGGGCCACGATGACGTCGACGCGATGTGGTACTTCGGGTCCGCGGAGGGAAGCGCCGCGGTCGAGCGCCTCTCCGCGGGTAACATGAAGCGCACGTGGGTGGGATACGGCCGGCCGCACGATTGGAGCGGCTCGAGTCGCGGCGCGGCCGACGAGATGCTGCGCGAGGCGACCCAGATCAAGAACATCTGGGTACCGTACGGCGAGTAGGGCTTGGCGACGTGTCACGCACGCAGTTCATCGAGCACAAGGGCAAGCGCATCCTGCTCATGGACTTCTCGAACGTGCTGAATCCCGATGACGGGCTCCGGTACATCGAGGAGGCGCGCGCCGTCGTGGCCCGCCAGCCGGAGCACTCCTTGCGTACGCTGGTCTATGTGGAAGGTGCGCGCTTCGACGCGCGGATATCACGCGCGCTCAAGGACTTCGCGATGCACAACAAGCCGTTCGTGATCGCGAGCGCCGTGGTGGGGCTCTCCGGTCTCCATCGTGTGGTCCTGAATGCGGTGACGACGTTCACTCGCCGCCACATCCCCACCTTCGCCACGCTGGACGCCGCTAAGGACTGGTTGGTCGAGCAGGAGTAGCGCGCCGGTTCGCGATTCCCGTCCTAGAGCAGGACCCCCAAGAGCGCGAGCACGATGCCCGCGACCACGCTTTGTACGTGGATGCCCTTGGCCCTGCGCCAGAGCACATCGCGCCTCGCGCCGTCGGTCACCGGCCGGATCCCATCGTCCAAGTCGCACGTCCCGCGCGCGGCGAGGAACACTCAGGTCTTTGCGCGGGCCTGGAATACGCCCAGGAACCCGAGCCAATACGGCAGGACGGCGGTTGCCCGGACCCACGGTGCCCAGGACAGGAGGATCCCCGCCGCGGAGATGCCGGCGCCGGCCGCGAGACCGACGACGCCCAACGTGCGACGTCGTCGTACGCCACGCGGCCCGATGTTGGTCACGGTCGATGCATCGTGCGGGAGGTGAGCCATGGGTCCGAAAGGTGAGGCCGATGGCGGCCCCGGGCAACGGATGGAGTGATCAGCGGGTCAGACGGTCGCGCAACCAGGCGGGTGCCCAGCGCGCGAGCGCGATACCCACGCGCGTGTCGAATCCAACGGGATAGCGCCGCCGGGGGCGCCGCGCCGTGAGCGCTCGGCCGACCGCCCGAGCCACCTGATCCACGGGGACGCCCCGCGCCGCGATCTCCCGGGTGCGCTCGCTCACGCGGGCCAGGACCTTCCCGTACAGCGCGTGCGCCTCCGGCGGGTACGCTTCCGCCAGACGCTCCGCGCGTGCGAGCGATGTCTCCCAGATCGGTGTCCGCGTCGCTCCCGGCTCGATCAGCACGAGCTTCAGTCCCCAATGCGCGAGCTCGACGCGCCACGCATCAGACAGCGCCTCGAGCGCGAATTTCGAGGCGGAATACGGCCCGAGAAACGGCGTCGCGAACCGCCCGCTCACGGAGCTGACGTTGACGATCCGGCCGTGCGCCTGTCGCAGCAGGGGCAGAAACGCCTGCGTGACCGCCACGACGCCAAAGAGATTCACCTCGAAGACGCCTCGGATCTCCGCAAGCGGCAGGAATTCCAGAGGGCCGCCGAGCGCGACCCCCGCGTTGTTCACGAGGGCGTCGAGCCCCGCGGGTCCCACCGCGCCACGTATCGTCTCCACGGCGGCCGCAATCTGGTCAGAGTCGGTGACGTCGAGCCGTATGGGCGTGAGCCGCGTGGAGCCCCGTGCGGCGAGTGCACGGGCGTCCTCGTCCCGACGGACCCCCGCGAACACGTGAAAGCCCAGGGTGTCGAGATGGAGTGCGCACGCCTCGCCGATGCCCTTCGAGGCCCCGGTGATGAGGACGGTCCGCGTACGTGCATCGGTCATCACCGCGAAGCGTAACACGGGACGGGGACCGTCGGCTACCGCGCGCCGCGACCATCAGGTCGTGCAGGCCGCCGTCACCGTCTCGAGGCCCGGGCGGTGGCGCCGGAGGGCAGCCGCCGCGCGCGTGGTCGCGACACTCCACGAGCGCCAGTCATAGGCGTCGATCTTGTGCGCCGTGTCGAGTAACCGACCGGCGACCGTGCACTGGTCTTCGGGCGCAAGACGCTCGAGATGTGCCACGAGCGCCGGGACCGCATCGGGCCCGAGCGACGCGACGTACTTGGCGTCGAACGCCTGCCCCGCCGCCGCCCGCTCCAGGTCGTGCCGGGCCACGAGGGCCGGTGGATCCACGGTGAAGAGCACGGCGAGCGCGACGAGTGCGGCACCGATGGCGCCGATCGCGAAGCGCGCGGGCCGGTCCCGCAGCACCGTGAACCCGAACCAGACGAACGTGGTGACGAGCCACGCCATGATCGCGCCGGCGTAGAACCGCGCCTCGGTGAGGCCGTAGGCCGCGACGTAGAGCCGCAGCCGGACCACGGCCGATGCGAGCACGATCGCGAGGAGCCCGAGGAGGAGGACCGAGAGCGCGCGCACCGATTGCCGGCCCCGCACGTCGCCGTCGGCGGGCACCTGTGCATTGGCCGCGATCAGGATCGGCAGGGTGAGTCCGGCGGCGGTCACCAGCTGAAAGAATCCGCGGCGCGCGTACTCCGCGTACGTGAGGCCGATGGTGGAGAGCACCAGGTCACGGCCGCCGAAGAGAAAGCGCAGCTGTACCACCACGAAGGCCAGGAAGAGCGCCGCGAGGAGGCCGAGCGTGGTGATCACCGCCGCGGGGGCGAGCACGGGCCGTGGGGGAGTGCGGGGCGCACGCTCGCGGCGCCACAGGAAGAGCCCCCAGAGGAACCCGCCCACGAGCCAGGCCCACCACGTCGTCGCGGCGACGTGGGAGAGGACCGTTGCCGGATCGACATCGACGAATCGACGCATCACGTCGCTGAAGATCGGATCGGCGTCGGCGAAGAGGACGCCGAACAGGACCAGCAGCGGAATGGCCGTTACGATCCCGATACCGATCTGCGCGAGGTGACGTCCGCGACCCGTACCCAATCCGGACCACGGGACGCGCGCGAGGAGGCGCGGCAATCCGGTGCCGGTGTGGACGACCGTGTCCACCGTGTGCTGGCCATACTGGAGAAGGCCGGCCGCGTCGGGGGCGACCCCGTGCCAGCGCATGGCGAGAAGCACCAGGAGCCCGGCGAGTGCCGCCACGTCCAGCACGAGGAGCGTCTCGCTGGCCCGCCACGCGAATCCCAGGGACGTGAGCACGAAGATCGCGCCGAGCAGCATGACGGCCCGGGGCATCTCCCGGCGTGCCGCGCGCGCCAGGGTGACGATCGCCGCGGTGAGCCCGAGGGCGCAGAGGGGCACGGAGATCCCCCACGGTGCAGCGCGAAGTGCGATGTCTCCGAGCACGCCGAGTGCCAGGGCGGCACCCACCGTGACGAGGGCGAGCTGTGACGGACGGTCCATCGGCCGGCTCCGACGTGAAGGATATACGCCAAGTACTTTGTACTACAAAGTGCGGTGCCGGGTGTCTCTCGTCAAGAGCGATCCGTCGGGGTGGGTCAGGGGATCTGGGCTTTCGCCCAGGCGTCGATCCGGGCGGGGAGATCCCTGGGCTCCGTGGCGATGACCGTGCCGGTGGGCGAGACGAAGATGCGCGCGACGCGGACGCCCGGGAGCTTGGTGGGAGTATAGGTGAAGACCCAAGCGATCGGTTTCCCGGGAAGCCGATCCGTCCCACGGTAGGCCAAGGTGACCTGCCGGGTGGGAAAGGCGTCGGTGTTCGTGCCGATCAGCGCGCCCGCGCGGTAGAACGCCGCGGCCCAGGAGGCACCGAGCGCGATCGCGGCGATGAACGCGAGGGTGAACACCCACTTCACGAGACGAGCCATCCGGCCTCCGGTGCCAGCGACGATCTCCCCCCAATATGGGAGGCGCGGATCACCGCGCCAGCGGGGCTACGAGAAGATCTGGAGGGCGACCTCCACGCGGCCGAACGGCGCGCTCACCTGCACTCCCTGAACCACTCCGCGGACCCGCTCGAACATCTCGCGCGCGATCGCCACGCCCTCCGCGAGCGCGGCTTCCTTCCCGTCTTCCTGCGCCCGCTGCATCCGGGCGAGCACAGTGGCCGGCACGCTCACCCCAGGGACTTCGTTCGCCAGGAACTCGGCGTTCCGGAGCGATACCAGGGGCCAGATCCCCGCGACGATCGGGACGTGGAACGCCTCGACGCGCTCCACGAAGCGTTCCAGCTGATCCGGGTCGAAGACGGGCTGTGTGACGGCGAACTCGGCCCCCGCGTCGGCCTTCCATGCGAAACGCCGGAGCTCGCGCTCGAGGTCCACGGCGGCGGGATTCGCGCCGACGCCGATGACCCACTGCGTGGGTGCGCCGATGGGGTTGCCGCCCGGATCGAGCCCGTGGTTCAGCCTATACACCAGATTGGTGAGCCCGATGCTGTCCACGTCGAAGACCGCCGTGGCGCTCGGGTAGGGGCCCATCTTCGGCGGGTCGCCGGTGATGATGAGGACATTGCGGAGCCCCGCGGCCGCGGCGCCCAGGAAGTCGCTCAGCATGCCGAGGAGGTTCCGGTCGCGGCAGCAGTAATGGATGACGGTCTCGATCCCGACCTCACGCTCGATCACGAGCGCCGAGGGAATGACGCCCATCCGGCTCTGTGCGCGGGGGCCGTCCGGAACGTTCACCACGTCCACCCCCGCGTCCTTGAGCGCCCGGCACTGCGTGAGCATCGGCGCCGCGTCCCACCCCTTGGGCGGCACGATCTCGACGCTCGTCACGAACTTTCCTTCCGCGAGCTTCCGGCCCCACGCCGAGCGCTCGGCGAGCGGCATCGGCGAGACGCCGGCGGGTGCGGCGACCTCGGTGCGGCTCACGATGACCGCGTGCTGCCGCGGCTGGAGACTCGCCACGGCGTCGCGGATGGCCTTGATGTGCTCCGGCGTCGTTCCGCAGCATCCGCCCACGAAGCGGACACCCGCCTCGATCAGGCGGCGCGCGTACGTCGCCATGTACTCCGGGCTCGCGAGGTAGATCTTGCGGTCGCCGACGTCGCGTGGGAGACCGGCGTTCGGCTGCGCTGACAGCGGGAGCTCGGTGGCGCGGGCCATGCGCTCGATGGCGTCGAGCATGCTCGCGGGTCCCACGGAGCAGTTGAGGCCGATCACGTCGGCGCCCCAATCGGTGAGCCGCGCCGCGATCGTCTCGACGTCGGTGCCGTACGTGGTACGCAGCTCTTCCGTGGTGGTCATCTGGGCGATGATCGGCAGGTCCGAGACCGCCCGCAGCGCCTGGATCGCGGCGTGCAACTCCTCGAGATCGGAGAAGGTCTCAAGCAGGAACCCATCCACCCCGCCGGCGACGAGGCCACGCGCCTGCCGGGCGAAGAACTCGCCCGCTTCGTCGCGTCCCGTGGGACCGTAGGGCTCGATGCGCAGACCGAGCGGACCGAGCGCACCGACGACCGCAATCTGGCCGTCCCCCGCCTCCCGGGCGAGCGTCGCCGCCGCCTCGTTGATCGCTTCGGTCTGGTCGGCGAGGCCGTGCGCGCCGAGCTTCACCGGGTTCGCCCCGAAGGTGTTCGTTTCCAGGATCTCGGCGCCGGCGCGCACGTACGCCGCGTGCACGTCCCTGACGAGCGTCGGTTGCCGGAGGTTCAGCTCGTCGTAGCAGACGTTGACGAAGACGCCTTTCCCGTAGAGCATCGTTCCCATCGCGCCGTCCACGACGTGCACGCGGCCGTCGGCGATCAGCTCACGCAGCATTGCCGTCATGGCGTCCCCCGCTCGTAGGCCAGATTGGGCGCGAGCCAGCGCTCCGCCTCGTCCCGCGCGAGGCCCTTTCGGCGTGCGTAGTCTTCGACCTGATCACGCCCGATCTTGCCGACACCGAAGTAGAAGGCATCGGGATGCGAGAAGTACCACCCGCTCACCGCGGCCGCCGGCCACATCGCGCACGATTCGGTGAGCTGGATCCCGGTAGCCGCCTCGACGTCGAGCAGGGCGAAGAGCGTGCGCTTCTCCGTGTGGTCGGGGCAGGCGGGATACCCCGGCGCGGGACGAATGCCGCGATACCGTTCCGCGATCAGCGCGTCGTTGGCGAGCCGTTCGTCGGCCGCATAGCCCCAGAGTTCCCGCCGTACGCGCTCGTGCAGACGCTCGGCCAACGCCTCGGCGAGACGATCGGCGAGCGCCTTGGCGAGAATCGCATTGTAGTCGTCGTGCGCGGCCTCGAACTCGGCCACGAGCGTTTCGAGACCGTGTCCCGCCGTCACGGCGAACGCGCCGATCCAGTCGGGCACGCCGCTCGCGCGTGGCGCGATGAAATCCGCGAGACAGAGATTGGGGCGATCGTCGGGCTTCACCATCTGCTGGCGCAGATGCCGGAGCATCGCGACCGGTTCCCGCCGATCCTCGTCCGTGAAGACGGCGATGTCGTCGCCCTCCGCGTTGGCCGGGAAGAATCCCGCCACCGCGCGGGCTTCGAGCCGCCGGTCGCGGACGATCCGGTCGAGCAGCGCGCGCGCGTCGGCGAGCAGCGCGCGCGCCTGTTCCCCGACCCGTGGATCGTCGAGGATCGCGGGGTAGGCGCCGCGCAGCTCCCAGGTGTGGAAGAATGGCGTCCAGTCGATGTAGTCCACCAGCTCGTCGAGGGGATACGGCGCGAACCGGGTGATCCCCATGCCGGCGGGTCGGGGGGGAACGTAGTCGGCCCACGCGATCGCCATGTGCCGTGTCCGTGCGTCGTCCAGCGCGCGCAGGGCCTTCGTATGCTCGCGCTGGCCGTGCGCCTCGCGGAGCCGGTGGTACTCGGCGCGAACCTCCTCCTGGAATCGGTCTCGCCGCTCGGCGCTGAGCAGGTTCGACACGACGCCGACGCCGCGCGAGGCGTCGAGCACGTGCACGGTCGTGCCGTCGTACGCGGGGGCGATCTTCACGGCCGTGTGCATGCGGGAGGTCGTAGCGCCCCCGATCAGGAGCGGTTGGGTCAGTCCCCGGCGGCGCATCTCCCGCGCGACGTGCGCCATCTCGTCGAGCGACGGGGTGATGAGGCCGCTCAGGCCGACGACGTCCACGCCCTCGGCTTCGGCCGTGTCGAGGATCTTCGCCGCCGGTACCATGACGCCGAGGTCGAGCACGTCGTAGTTGTTGCAGCGCAGGACCACGGCCACGATGTTCTTGCCGATGTCGTGGACGTCCCCTTTGACGGTCGCGAGCAGGATCTTGCCCTTGGCACTGCGCTCCCCGTCGCCCTTTTCCCGCTCGATGAACGGCACGAGATAGGCCACCGCGCGCTTCATCACGCGCGCACTCTTCACGACCTGTGGCAGGAACATCTTGCCCGAACCGAAGAGATCGCCCACGACGTTCATCCCGTCCATGAGCGGTCCCTCGATGACCTCGATCGCGCGCGCGCTCGCGGCACGCGCCTCCTCGGTGTCCGCCTCGATGTGGTCGATCACGCCCTCGACGAGCGCGTGGACGAGCCGCTCACGCACCGGGAGACTGCGCCAGGCGTCGTCTTTCGCTTCGCGCGTGGTGCCCTGGAAGCGGTCGGCGAGCGCGAGGAGGCGGTCGGTGGCGTCGGGGCGGCGGTCGAAAAGCACGTCCTCCACCGCCGTGAGGAGCTCGGGGGGGATGTCGGTGTAGACCGCGAGCTGTCCGGCGTTCACGATGCCCATGTCCATGCCCGCCCGAATGGCGTGGTAGAGGAACGCCGAGTGCATCGCCTCGCGGATCGCGTTGTTCCCGCGGAACGAGAACGAGAGGTTGCTCACCCCGCCGCTCACCAGCGCGTGCGGCAGCGTCCGCTTGATCTCCTGGCACGCCTCGAGGTAGGCAATCCCGTAGCGATTGTGCTCGGGGATACCGGTGGCGATGGCGAAGATGTTCGGGTCGAAGATGATGTCTTCGGGCGGGAAGCCCAGACGTTCGGTGAGCAGCCGGTACGAGCGCGTACAGATCGCGACCTTGCGCTCGACCGTGTCGGCCTGGCCCTGCTCGTCGAACGCCATCACCACCGCCGCCGCACCGTAGCGCCGGACGAGCCGGGCGCGGTCGAGGAAGGCCGCCTCGCCCTCCTTGAGGCTGATCGAGTTGACGATCCCCTTGCCCTGCAGACACCGCAGTCCCGCTTCGATGATCTCCCATTTCGAGGAATCGAGCATCACCGGGACGCGGCTGATGTCCGGCTCGGCGGCGATCAGGCGCAGGAACCGCACCATCGCCGCCTCCGAGTCGAGCATCGCCTCGTCCATGTTGATGTCGATGACCTGCGCGCCGTTCTCGACTTGTTGCCGTGCGACGCCGAGCGCCGACTCGTAGTCGCCCGCCTTGATGAGCTCCGCGAAGCGGGACGATCCGGTCACGTTGGTCCGCTCGCCGACATTCACGAAGAGCGAGTCCGGCCGGATGTTGAGCGGCTCGAGGCCGCTCAGTCGGCAGATGCGCGGGCGCTCGGGGATCACGCGCGGAGGCAGGTCCGCGACGGCCGCGGCGATCGCCCGAATGTGCTCCGGCGTCGTGCCGCAGCAGCCGCCCACGACGTTCAGGAACCCGCTCGCCGCGAACTCACCGAGGGCTTCGCTCATCGATTCCGGTGTATCGTCGTAGCCGCCAAATGCGTTCGGGAGTCCGGCGTTGGGGTGACACGTCACGGGCACGTCCGCGATCGTCGCGAGCTCTTCGACGTAGGGGCGGAGCTCCTTCGCGCCGAGCGCGCAGTTGAGGCCGACGCTGAAGAGGTCGGCGTGCCGGATGGAATTCCAGAACGCCTCCGTCGTCTGACCGGAGAGCGTGCGGCCGCTCGCGTCGGTGATGGTGCCGGAGACCATGAGCGGAACGTCGAGATCACGCTCGTCGAGCAGTTCCCGCAGCGCGAAGAGCGCCGCCTTGCAGTTGAGTGTGTCGAAGACGGTCTCGACCAGGAGGAGATCCACGCCACCCGCGAGGAGGCCCTCGGCCTGCTCGCGATAGGCGCCGGCGAGGTCGGCGAAGGTCACGTTCCGGAATCCCGGGTCGCTCACGTCGGGTGAGAGCGATGCCGTGCGATTGGTGGGGCCAAGCGCCCCAATCACGAAGCGCGGCTTCGCGGGATCCTTCGCCGTGAACTCCTCGGCCACGCGCCGCGCGATCTTCGCGGACGCGCGGTTCAACTCGGCGACGAGGCCCTCGGTGCCGTAGTCGTGCTGTGAGATCGCGTTCGCGTTGAAGGTGTTGGTCTCGACGAGGTCCGCGCCCGCCGCGAAATACGCGCGATGAATCGCCTCGATCACGTCGGGGCGGGTGAGTGAGAGCAGCTCGTTGTTGCCCTTGAGGTCACGATCGTGCGCGGCGAGACGCTCGCCGCGGAAGTCCGATTCGGTGAGGGCGTACGACTGGATCATCGTCCCCATCGCGCCATCGAGGACGAGAATGCGACGCCGGAGCGCGTCGCGCAGCATGTTGAGGCGGTTGGGTATCGACAAGAAGCAGAGACCTCGGTCGCTGATGCGCGCCGAGGCGGAGCGCTTTAGCGACTTATTTAACGTGGCTGCAATCGCCGCAAATCACCACGGGTTTCGGTTGTCGCCCGCAAATATACTGCGGCGACCGCCGTCCGGCCAGCGCACGGGTGCCGCGCCGCGATTGGCGGGCGTCGCGGATCGTTCGTACAATCTAAGGGTTAGTACGTCACACTCGGTCACCCTATCACGTACTCCCATGACCCTACGCGTCGCCGAAGACATCGTTCCCCACCGGTGCGCCCGCCGTTGACGGCGCCGCGCCCTCGTCTCCCCGTCGTGCTCGCGCGCGCCGTGGCGCGCCGGTGTCCCGCCTGCGGGGCGCGGGGGCTCTTCGACGGCTGGTTCCGTATTCGGGAGAGCTGTCCCAGGTGCGGGATTCTCACCGATCGCCGTGAGCCGGACTATTTCCTCGGCGCCGTGCTCGTGAACTTCATCGTCGCCGAGTCGCTCGCGGTGGGCGTCGCGGTGCTGGTCGTGCTCGCCACGTGGCCCATGCCGCGCTGGGGTCTGACGTTCGCCGGCGGACTCGCGTGCGCCGTGCTGGCGCCCATCGTGTGCTATCCGATCTCGAAGACCCTGTGGCTCGGCGTGGATCTCCTCGTCCGGCCGCCCGTGTACGCATGGGATACGGCGGTGTCCGATGCCTAAGACGGCCACGGGACGGCAGCGGCGACGCCAGCGTCAGCTGATCGTCGACACGATCCTCATCGGGGTCGCCGGCGCGCTCGCGGCCCAGCTCTTCGTGTACCTGCTCAAGCTCGTGAGCGGGGTCTTCCTGCAGTGGTTCGCGGGCTATCAGGCGCCCGGGGTGGCCAGCGAGGGTGGCCCGGCCCAGCAGACGATCGGCCCGCACGGCATGTGGCTGGTGCCGATCGCGACGACGGTGGGTGGCCTCATCGTCGGGATCATGGTGCAGTGGCTGGCGCCCGAAACCGAGGGACACGGGACCGACACCGTCGTCCGGTCGTTTCACCGCAACGCCGGCCGGCTTCGCGCGCGCGTCCCCGCGGTCAAGATGGCCGCGTCCGCGCTCACGATCGGCTCGGGTGGTGCGGCGGGCCGTGAAGGGCCGATCGCGCTGATCACCGCCGGCGTCGCCTCGTGGTATGCGTCCGTCACGAACCGCTCCGACCGCGATCGGCGCTTGCTCCTGCTGATCGGCATGGCGGCCGGTCTCTCCGCCATTTTCCGCTCTCCCGTGGGGACGGCGATCTTCGCGATCGAAGTCCTCTACAGCGACATGGAGTTCGAGGCGGGGACGCTGCTCTACACGATGCTCGGCTCCGTGGTCGCCTACGCGGTCAACGGGCTGTTCGTCGGATGGCAGCCGCTCTTCCACGTCCCGGCGAACATTCCGCAGCCGGGATTCACCGATTTCGGGTGGTATCTCCTGCTCGGGATCGCGGCCGGCGTTCTCGGCACGCTGCTGCCGATCGTGTTCTACGGGATCCGCGATCTCTTCCGTGCGCTCCCCGTGCCCAAGTTCACGAAGCCCGCCATCGGCGGCCTGATCGTCGGTCTGATGGGCGTCGCCTACCCCCAGGTGCTCGGCGGCGGATACGGATGGATGCAGCATGCCATCGATGGACGCATTGCGCTGGCCACGCTCGCCGTGCTCGTGTTCGGCAAGATGATCGCGCTCGCGCTCTCGGTGTCGTCGGGCGGGTCGGGCGGCGTGTTCGCGCCGAGCCTGTTCGTGGGCGCGATGCTCGGCGCGCTCTTCGCGGCGGCATTCCATCAGCCCACGGCGGCGTTCGCGGTGGTCGGCATGGCGGCGGTCTTCGCGGGCGCCGCGCACGTCCCGATCGCGACGCTGATGATGGTGACGGAGATGACCGGCGGGTACTCGCTCCTCGTGCCCGCGGCGCTCGCGGTGATGATCAGCTACCTCGTGCAGACGCGACTCTCTTCCGGATGGCGCCGGTACACGAGCCTCTACGAAGCGCAGGTCACGACGCGGGCCGATTCCCCCGCGCACCACTCCGATCACCTGCGCATCGCCCTCCAGATCCTCAAACAGCACGAGGCGCCCGACCTGCGCGACGCGGGTGAGCTGGACCTGGTGGGGCTCCTCGCCTCGGGCCTCCCGGTCGAGCTCCCCGATCATCGCCGGCTCACGATCGGTGTGCTCCGGAAGGACAGTCCCTACGTCGGCAAGGATGTCGGAAAAGACGCGGGCCGGCTCGACGCCGACACCACCATCATCGCGATCATCCGCGGCGAGCACATGGTGGTCCCGCGCGCGGACACGAAGCTCGAAGTGGGAGATCGGATGATGCTGGTGACCACCGACGAAGGCCTGAAACGCCTGCAGCCGCACATCGACAAGTGGTGACGCCGGCGGGCGTCCCGCGCGCCGGCTAGCGCGACGCCGCGTCGAGGCCGAGGGCCCGGAGTGCCGCCTCGCGCGTCACACCCTCCACCGCCACGCGCTTCGCGCGTCCCGTAGCACCCCCGACGATCGTCACGGCGCCACGCGCCACGCCGAGCCGGTCGGCGAGGAAGCGGCAGAGCGCCTCGTTGGCGGCGCCGTCCACGGGCGGCGCCGTGAGGCGCACCTTCACGGCGTCACCGTGCCATCCCACGACTTCGGTCGTGGCGGCTCGGGGTTGGAGGTGGATCTTGAGCACCGTGGCCATGGTCGTCGCCCAAAGATAGCGCCAGGCTCTCGCGGACCGCCTGTGCCCGCCCATGCCCGCCCATGCCCGCCCGCTCCCGCCTATGTTTCGTCATGTTCTCGCGCCTCCGTCGGTTCGTGCGCCGCCTGCGGGCGGGGCGCGACTGGATCGTCTACGCCGACGCGTACGAGCACACGCTGCCCGGCGTGCCGCTGGACGCGGCGCGGGCCGATCGGATCCTCGCTTTTCTCACGGAGGAACGTATCGTGGCGCGACGCGCGATCGCACGCCCCCGCACGGCGACGCTCGAGGCGATTCTCCGGATACACACACGCGCGTACGTCGAATCGCTCGATCGCCCGGAGACGATGACGGAGATCTTCGGCGTGCCGGTGAACGATGCCGAACGCCAGGGCGCCCTGGAGTATCAGCGGCTGGCGACCGGCGGTACGGTGCTGGCCGCGCGTCTCGCCTGGCGCACGGGTCGGTTCGCCGCCAACCTCGGCGGAGGCTATCACCACGCCGGGCGCGAGCGGGGGATGGGATTCTGTCTGATCAACGACGTCGCGATCGCCATCGCGCACCTCCGCCACTACGGCTTCACCAAGCCGGTCCTGGTGGTGGACCTCGATCTCCACGACGGCAACGGCACCCGTGAGATCTTCCGGGACGATCCGACCGTCCACACGTTCTCGATCCACAACACGGCGTGGGGTCCTGAAGCCGGCGTGGCGACGACGTCGATCGCCCTCGGTGATGACGTGGACGATCGCACGTACCTCGACGCCCTGCGCGAGGCGCTCCCCTCGGTCCTCGACGAACATCGGCCCGGGTTCGTCTTCTACAACGCGGGCGCGGACGTGGCCGCGGACGATCGGATCGGGAACTGGAACATTTCGGAAGACGCGGTGCTCGAACGCGACCGGTTCGTCGTCGAGGCGACGCGGCGTGCGGTGGGGGACGTACCCTGCGTGATGGTCCTGGGCGGAGGCTACGGCGGGCGCGCGTGGCGCTATCCCGCGCGGTTCCTCGCGTGGCACATGACGGGGACGGCCGTCGAGCCGCCCGACGAGCTCGCCATGATCCTCCGGCGGTTCCGCCGGCTCAAGACCACGCTCGCCGCCACCGGTCAGCCGCGACCGGACAACTGGGGTCTCACGGCGGAGGATCTGGTCGGCGTGGCGCCCGGGGTCGTGCGGGCGCCCCGCCTCCTCGATGCCTTCTCGAGCTTCGCGATCGAGCTGTCGCTCGAGCGCGCCGGTATTCTCGGGGCGCTACGTGCCCGCGGGTTCGCGGAGCCCGCCGTGGTGATCGACCGCAACTCGCCCCTCGGCGAGACAATTCGCGTCTTCGGCGATTCCGCGCACACGGCGCTGCTCATCGAGCTGCGCGTCACGCGGAGCCGGCGCGCGGTGCCGGGGATGGAAGTCCTCTACGTAGAGTGGCTGCTCCTGCAGAACCCGCGCGAAGCGTTCTCCGAGCACAATCCGCAGCTGCCGGGTCAGACGCATCCGGGGCTCGGACTCCTGAAAGAGGTGGTGGGGTGGCTCGTGATCCTCTGCGAGATGCTGGGGCTCGACGGGCTCGCATTCACGCCGGCTGAGTACTACATGGCAGTCCTTGGCCGCCACCACATGCGCTTCCTCGACCCCGCCGCGCAGGGTCGGTTCATCGCCCTGCGCCGTGCGCTGGGCTCGCTCTCACTGGCGGAGGCGAGCGACGCGCTGGCGACCGGGCGTGTGGTGGACGATGGGGGGAACGCCGTGCGCTGGACCCCGTCGGTGCAGGTGTTTCCCGTGAGTGCCCGGCTGCACGCCGCGGTGGAAGGGGACGCGTACGATGCGAAGGTGCGCGAGGCCTGCGATGCCGCCGCGTTCGAGCTGGTGTCGTCCTGATTCGTCGGCCGCGTCGCCTATACGATTCCCATCAGGCCCTTCATGACGAGCCACAACAGAAACCACGCGACGACCGGCGTGAAGTCGAACATGCCGACCGGAGGGATGAGGCGCTGGAGCGGACGGATGATCCAGTCGGTGAGGGCATACACCGGGCGCATCCAGCGCCGATAACGCCCGAGGCCGAACCAGGACCCGATGATCCGGATGATCAACGCCCAGAGCAGCACCTCGTACGCCACGTAGATCGCGAGACGTGCAATACCACGCGGCCCGGCGGAGAGCAGCGCGCCCGTCGTGTAGAACATGCGGAGGAAGAACTCCGTCCCCGTCACGAGCACGATGGCACCCACCAAACCGGCGCCGAAGACCCACCACGGCGCGTTCCGCGGATTGCCGCCGCGTTGAAGCTGCCACCGTTCCACGGGATCCATGACCGGGTCCGATATCCGGCGGAGCAGCCGTGCCGTGTGCCCGAACGGATTGATCTTCCGCTCGGTCACCACCCACGAGGCGACGGCCACGCCGGAGCAGGCGACGAATCCGGCGAATGCGACGATCCGAACGACCGCGAGAATCTCCATCGATCCGGCCGCGCTCAGGCGAGCGTCTCGTGCACGAGACGGTTTTGCTCGTCCTGATGGAGCTTGGGGTAGCCCTCCGCAGGACTCGAGCGTTCCGGCCGGGAGATCCACCGTACCGGGGTGTCGTCCGGAGCGAGCGCGTCGAGTTGCGGGACGGCCCACTTCCGCGCGCCCATGTTGCTCGGCTCTTCCTGCACCCAGACGATCTCTTCCAGGTTCGGATACTCGTCGATCAGCGCTTCGAGGTGGTCCTCGGGGAAGGGATAGAGCAGCTCGATCCGCCCCACGGCGACGTGTTTCGCGGCGGCCCGGCGATCGGACGAGACGATGTCGTAGTAGATCTTCCCCGAGCAGAGTGCCAGCCGCGTGACGTCGTCCTTCGCGCCCGGAAGCGTCGGATCGTCGAGCACCGGCCGGAACGTGCCGCCCGTCAGATCCGAGAACCGCGACGCCGCCTGCGGGAGGCGGAGCAGACTCTTCGGCGTCATCACGATCAACGGCCGAATCTCCTGATGCAGGGCCTGGCGCCTCAGGAGATGGAAGTATTGCGCCGGCGTGGAGCAGTTGGCGACGCGGATGTTCCCCTCGGCGCCGAGCGCGAGATAACGCTCGAGCCGCGCGCTGGAGTGCTCCGGGCCCATGCCCTCGTAGCCGTGCGGCAGCAGCAGGGTGAGGCGTGACGTCAGCCCCCACTTGGAAAGCCCGGCGATCACGAACTGGTCGATGATGATCTCGGCGCCGTTGGCGAAGTCGCCGAACTGCGCCTCCCAGATGACCAACGCCTCGGGGACGGCCACCGCGTAGCCATACTCGAAGCCCATCGCCGCGTACTCCGAGAGCGGCGAGTTGTAGATCTCGAACGACGCGGTGGCGCCCGGGAGATGCTGGATCGGCGCGTACGGTTTCCCGCTCTCCGCGTCGTGCAGGACCAGGTGCCGCTGGCTGAAGGTGCCGCGTTGCGTGTCCTGGCCCGCCATGCGGATCGGCGTGCCGCCGCGCACGAGCGAGGCGAACGCGAGCCCCTCGGCGTGGCCCCAGTCGATCATCGGCTCGTCCTTGCCCATTTCGCGCCGGCGCTCGAGCTGCCGGTGCAGCTTCTTGTTCACCCGGAATCCGTCGGGCACGGCGAGCAGCTGGGCGTTGAGCTCCTCGAGCTCTTCCGCCGACACGGCCGTGTCCGGTTCTCCGACCGCGATGTACGCCGCCGAAATCCGCTGCGGCTCCTCACCGCCGTTGCCATCCGCGAGGTCCTTTTGGAGGACCTCGCGGATCTTCGTCATCCGCTCATAGTGCTGCGTGGCCGCTTCCTCGACGTCTTCCGGTGTGAGCACGCCTTCCGCCACCAGGCGCTCGCCAAAGCGCGCGCGGGCGGTGGGATGATCGTCGATGAGCTGGTACATCCGCGGCTGCGTGTAGCGCGGCTCGTCCGCTTCGTTGTGCCCGTGGCGCCGGTAGCCGACCAGGTTGATCACGATGTCGCCCGCGAACTCGGCGCGGTACATCATCGCGAGCCGGACGGCGGCGATGCAGGCCTCGGGATCATCCGCGTTCACGTGTATGATCGGAATGTCGAAGCCCTTGGCGAGGTCGCTGGCGAAATCGGTTGAGCGCGCCTCTTTGGGGTTCGTCGTAAACCCTACCTGGTTGTTCGCAATGATGTGGAGTGTACCGCCCGTGGCGTAGCCGGCCAGTTCTCCCAGGTTCAGCGTTTCCGCCACGACCCCTTGTCCGGCGAATGCCGCGTCCCCGTGAATCAGAATCGGCATGCAGTTGATGG
>DATFMZ010000197.1:0-5814 GCA_035266665.1 Gemmatimonadales bacterium
AAAGCGTCATGGAACCGCTTGATACCCTGATCCACGCCCGGTGGATCATCCCGGTCGAGCCCGCCGGTCGCGTGCTCGAGCACCACGCGCTCGGAGTCCGCGACGGGCGCATCGTGGCGCTCGTGCCGTCGGCCGAGGCGCCGACGCGCTTCGCCGCCCAGGAAACGGTCACCCTCGACCATCACGTGCTCATCCCCGGCCTCGTGAACGCCCATACCCATGCGGCGATGTCCCTGCTCCGCGGCCTCGCGGACGACCTCCCGCTCAGGACCTGGCTCGAGCAGCACATCTGGCCCGCGGAGGCGCGCTGGGTGAGCGCCGAGTTCGTGCGGGACGGTACGGCACTCGCCATCGCGGAGATGCTGGCGTCGGGCACGACCTGCTTCAACGACATGTACTTCTTTCCCGAGAGCGTGGTCGAGGCCGCGCGCGCCGCGGGAATGCGGGCGAGTCTCGGGATCGTGGTCTTCGACGGCCCGACCACGTGGGGCAGCGGCCCGGAGGAATACCTCCGAAAGGGACTGGAGGTTCGCAATCACTGCGAGGGCGACCCGCTCTTCTCGTTCATGTTCGCCCCGCACGCGCCGTACACGGTGTCGGAGCGGTGGCTGCGTGAAATCCATGCGCTCGCGACGTCGTACGGGCTCCCGGTGCATACACACGTCCACGAGACCGCGGACGAGGTCGCCGAGAGCATCGCGCGATACGGCAAGCGGCCCATCGCCCGTTTGCAGGAGCTCGGGCTGTTCACCCCGTCGCTGCTCGCGGTCCACATGACGCAGCTCACCAACGAGGAGATTGCCGAGTGCGCGCGCTCCGGCGTGCACGTCGCGCACTGCCCCGAATCGAACCTGAAGCTGGCAAGCGGATGCTGTCCCATCGCGCGGCTGCTCGCGGCGGGCGTGAACGTGGCACTCGGTACCGACGGTGCGGCGAGCAACAACGATCTCGACATGCTGGGCGAGCTGCGGACGGCGGCGCTCCTCGCCAAGGGAGTTTCGGGCGACGCCGCGGCGGTGCCGGCCGAGACGGCGCTTGAGATGGCGACGCTCGGTGGGGCACGGGCGCTCGGGCTCGGTGACGCGATCGGGTCGCTCGTGCCGGGCAAGTGGGCGGATCTCACCGCCCTCGACCTGACGGCCGCGGCCACCCACCCGGTGCATCACGTGGTCTCGACGCTCGTGTACTCGGCGGGGCGGGAGAACGTGACCGACGTCTGGGTGGCGGGACGGCGGCTCGTCCATGATCGCGCCCTCGCCACGACGAACGTGACCGCCGTCCTGCAACGCGCCGAGGCATGGCGTAGGCGAATCGCAGCCGCCGACGCGTCCTCGGATCGCTGATCGCGTCCGGGCGCTTCATGTCCTCTTCAAAATCCGTGGTCGCCTGCCGCTAGATTGCGATGCACGCGCCAGTCAGGAACGCAGCCCAGGAGGCCACACGCTCGGACACATCCTAGTTGCTCTCACGCAGGCCGCGGCCGCCGCGAGCGGCACCGCGCAGGCGAGATACATACCCGTTGCGCCGGCCGAATCCCTCTGGGTCGAGGAAGCCGGACAGGGTACGCCCGTGGTGCTGGTCCCCGGCCTCTTCGGCGCGGCCTTTGAGTATCGAGAGATCGTCCCGATCCTCTCCGCCGCGGGACATCGCGTCATCATCGTCGTACCGCTCGGCATCGGGCGCTCCGGACGTCCCGCCGACGCCGACTACTCCCTCACCGCCCAGGCCGCGCGGATCGGCGTGGTGCTGGACTCGCTCGGCGTGTCGAGCGCGATCGTCGTCGCGCGCGCCGTCGCCTCGAGCATGGCGCTACGACTCGCCATTCACCGACCGAAGCTCGTGCGGGAGGTGATCTCGCTCGAGGGCGGCATCGCCCAAGCGGCCATGACGGCGGGATTCCGGCACGCGCTGACGTTCGCCCCGCTCCTTCGTCTGGGCGGCGCGGGCATGATCCGTGGCATCATCGCGCACGAACTAAAAGCAGAATCCGGCAACGCCGACTGGGTGACCGACTCTGCCATTTCCGGGTATACGGCAGGCGCCGCCAAGAACGTGGCGGCTACGTTGCGGGCGTATCAGGCGATGGGCCGCTCGGTCGAGCCGGACACGCTCGCCACCCGACTCGGCGCGATCCACTGTCCGGTGCTGCTCCTGCTCGGCGGGGCGCACCATCCCGGAGGACCGCCATCCCACGAGGTGACCACCATGCGCCACGGGCTCGCCGAATTCACCGTGGATACGATCCCGGGGGCAGGACACTTTCTTCAGGAAGAAGCACCCCGCCGCGTGGCGGCTGTGATCGACAGCGTGGCAGCGGCCTTGCCCACCCCGAGCACGGGCGGCTAACCATGAGCGCGTTCCCGGCGCGAGCGCCGACGTCCGCGGCGCGTTCCGAGCGGTAGGAACGACGAAGCCCCCTGCGAAGGGGGCTTCTTTCTTCCTATATCGTCTTATAGCGTCGAGAGGCGCCGGGCGGATTCGAACCGCCGAATAGAGGTTTTGCAGACCTCTGCCTTACCACTTGGCTACGGCGCCGGGCCCGTAACTTCGCATGCCCCACGCAGTTTCTCAAGCGCCCCCAACCACGCCCGCACTCACGTCGCGCGCATATAATGGCACCCGGCCTCCTCCGCGCGTGCCACCCCGAAAATCCCCGACGGCACGAGGACCGTACCCGGGAGAAGCCCGGCTTTCGCACGCGTCATGGCCTCCGCGTGATCCACCTTGTCCTTCTTCTGAATGACGGCCGAGGCAAACGCGTTGAGTGCCAGGTTGCAGACGAGTACCACCGCGCCACGTTTCACGAGCGTGTCGAGTCCCCCGTCTGACCAGATGAGTGAATTCTTGTCAGTGCCCGGGTCGTTGGCGTTGAGGAACGGATTACACTTGGCGTCCTTGCCGGTGGCCGGGTCCTTTACCTTGACCTTCTTCCCCAGCTCGTAGTGCTCCCACATGGCGTCGTCGAGCGCGATCGGAATGGCCTTGTGGCGAATGACGAGCACCGCCGTGGTATCGGCATCCGACGTCCCGTAGACGTCCGTGTAGCCCTGCATGAAGACGCGCGCCTGATGCAGCACCGTCCCCTCGGCGACCTCGGGCGCGTCGAAGACCTGCTTGTGCCATCCCGTGATGCGCCCCACCCACGAGTCGTCCCATGGCTCGCGTGCCACCCGCGTAGGGGCCGTGCGCGGGCGCGCGGGGAGGGCGCTCACGTCCGCACTCACGCCGAGTGCGGCGGCGGCGGCTCCGCCCATGAGATTTCGCAAGAAGGCTCGACGGTCGGCGGAGGCGGAAGCGGGTGCGGGCACGCGGGAGCTCCTGGCGCAGGGTGACGAAGGGATGGCGAGATGCGGCAAACTACCCCGGGACGGTGCGCATGGCCACGCCACCGCACGTTGACGCGACCCCCGTCATCCGGTCACGTTTGTAGTCGCTGCGGAGTTGGACCCACTCTCAAGGATGGGACGGATGACCGACGAGCCAGAACGCCGCCACGGCAACGACCGGCGCAAGAACCCGACACGCAAGGGAGAGCGTCGTAAGCAGAACATCCCCGTGCCCACGGAACGTCGCTCGCGCGAGGATCGTCGGCAGGCGGACCGGCGCAGCGGTCGTGAGCGGCGGAAGGCACACCCATGAGCGCCTTCGATGGTGTGCTCGCCGTGGTGACCGGCGCCACGGAGGGGATCGGACGCGCCACCGCGTTCGCGCTTGGCCGCGCGGGCGCGCGCCTCGCGATCTGCGCGCGCAACGCGAAGAGCGTCACCGCCACGGTGGCCGCGCTCCGGGAGGACGGCATCGACGCCGCGGGCACGCCCTGCGACGTGCGCGACCCGGACTCGGTGGTGGTCTTCGGCCGCTACGTCCGTGACCAGATCGGGGACCCGACGATTCTCGTCAACAACGCGGGGATCGGACGCTTCGCGCCGCTCGACGAGATGTCGCTCGACGATTGGGATGATGTGCAGAACACCAACGTACGCTCGCTCTTTCTCGTCACGCGCGAGTTTCTGCCGGCCATGAAGCGGGCCGGCCGCGGCGACATCGTGAACGTCGCGTCGCTCGCCGGCCGCAACGGCTTCCCCGGTGGAACCGCCTACACCGCCTCCAAGCATGCGGTGCTCGGCTTCTCCAAGTCACTCCTGCTCGAGGTGCGCCCGCAGGGAGTCCGCGTGATCGCGATCTGCCCCGGATCGGTGGACACGCCGTGGATCGAGAAGAGCGGAAGGCCGAAGGCGAACCGCAACAAGATCCTCCATGCGGAGGACGTCGCCGACACGATCGTCCATGCGCTCTCCCTCCCGGCGGATCGCGCGACGATCAGCGAGCTCGATATCCGGCCGGCGAACCCGTAAGGCCTGACGCCCCCACCACCGCCATCACGTCGTCCGCATTGGCCGCGTCGCGCATCGCCGCGACGCGCTCCGGGCTCGCGACGAGCTTCGCAACCTCGGCGAGGAGCGCGAGGTGGGCGTCCGGCTGATCGGCCGGGCTCAGCACCAGGAAGATCAATCGCGCGGGCGCGGTCACGCCAGCGAACCGCACGCCCTCCCGGCTCACCCCGAGCAGGAGCAGCGGCTCCTTCAGATCGTCGATCCGCGCATGCGGGATCACGACGCCGGGCGCGATCTCGATCGCGCCCCCTCGCGCTTCGAGCAGCGCATGCAGCAGCGCACGCACCCGGCGCCGGTCTTCGGGGAATGCCGTGCGCAAGAGCGCCTTGACGGCGCGTTCCGCGGACGTGCCGGGCACGGGCACGCGCACGTGCGACCGATCGAGCGCGCGCGCGAGCGGCGGGACGATCCGCGCGCTCGGGATCTCCACGGACTCCGGCGGATAGACCACCACGAAGCTGCCCGGGGCGAGCGCGGCCAAGCGCACGGGAAGACGCTCGAGCGCCGGATGCCAGGCGACGGTCCCGCGCCGCGCGCCGAGTAACACCACGAGATCCGTCTCGCGCACGCGGTCGCGGAGCGCGGGAAGGAGGTCGTCCCAGCCGGGCACCCGCTCGAACCGGATCGGCAGATCGGGCCCCGCGAGCCGGAACCGATCGGCGTACGGCTCGGCCGCCGCTTCAACCACGAGCCCTCTCAGCTCCGCGCCGAGACGCGACGGGAGCGCGGTGACGACCCGAATCGCGTCGGCGAACCCCACGGCGTGATCCGCACCCGGAGGGATCACCACCACGACCCGGTCGGTGATGTTGAGCGGATGCCCGAGTTTCGCGACGACGACGAGCTGTCGGGACTGCTCGAGCAGCTGATCGAGCACGCCGCCGAAGACGCGTTGCCGGCTGGCGCGCCCCTCCCACCCCACGATCACGGTGGTCGTGCGCGTCTCGACGATCCCCCGCTGGATGCCGGTCGCGAAATTCTGATCGACGCGCGTCAGCGGCTGCACCGGCACGTCCGCCCCCGCCGCGTACGCCACCGCGCGGCTCAGCAGCTTCTCCGCGCTCGCGACGTGCTCCTCCGCGCGGCCGCCGTCCTCGGGCACCACGGTGAGCACGGAGAGCGGGTCCGGCGAGCTCCGTTCGCGCAGCAGCACGCCGAGGTCGACGAGCGCACCCGCCGTCTCGGGATTCGAGAGCGAGATGAGGACCCGCTGTGGCGTCTCGGCGGGCGTCGACGCGCGCCGCTCCTCGTGCAGCGCGAGCCGGCGGCCGTACCGCTCCACCACCCACGGCCCGACGAACGACGTGACGAGGATCAGCACGATCACGCCGTTCTGCACGACGTCGTCGAACAGCCCGAGCTCGTAGCCCACCAGCGCGATCGCGAGCGTCGCCGACGCACGAGGCGCCGAAAGCCCGAA
>DATFMZ010000198.1:0-3262 GCA_035266665.1 Gemmatimonadales bacterium
CGTCGGCGAGACTCGCCGACCGGGGGATCCGCACCGGCATCCCCGCGTCGAGCGCGGCGCCGAGCTTCCGGGCGCCCTCGGGCTCGACGGCGGTGATCTGCGCGTCCGGGGCGAGCGCACCCAAGGCGGTGGCGATCCCCGCGATCAACCCGCCACCGCCTACGGGCACGAGCACGTGCGCCACGTCGGGGAGATCTTCCGCGATCTCGAGCCCAGCCGTCCCCTGCCCCGCGATCACGTCGGGGTGGTCGAACGGCGGGACGACCGCGAGGCCCTCCGACTCGGCGATCTCCATCGCCTTGGCATAGCGGTCTTCCGAGGTCGTCCCCGCGAAGATCGGCTCACCCCCCCAGCGCTTCACGCCGGCCACCTTGGGCGGGGGGGCGGTTTCGGGCATCACGATCACGGCGCGAATGCCCAATCGCTTGGCCGCGAAGGCCACCGCCTGTCCGTGGTTGCCGCTGGAATAGGTGATCACGCCGCGCGCCCGCTCCGCCTCGGGGAGGCGGCGGACGGCGGTCCACGCACCCCGCACCTTGAACGCGCCGACGGGCTGGCGGTTCTCGGGCTTCAGGAAGACCGGCACACCGAACCGCTCGGCGAGCGCCGGCACCGGCACGAGGGGGGTGCGCACCGCGACGCCTTCGAGGCCGCGGGCGGCCTCGCGGATGGCCTCGAGGGAGACGAGGCCCGCGTCGCGCGTGCTGGCGGTAGACGGTGTCACGGGGCCACGAATGTAGCCGTCTGCAGGCTAGACGTCCATTTCCCGCTGATCGCGGCCCTCCGAGACGACGGTCGGCTCGGATTCCTCGCCATTCCCGTTACCGTTCTCGCCCTCACCCTCGTCCTCCTTCACCACGCGGGTGACGTCCACCACCGTATCGCCGTCGTCGAGGTTCATCACCTTGACGCCCTGCGTGTTGCGGCCGATCACGCGGATCCCCTCGACGGGGACGCGGATGATGACGCCGTGGCGGGTGATCATCATCAACTCGTCATCGGGAAGCACTTCCTTGAGCGCCACGATCGAGCCGGTCTTGGCCGTCCGCTTGAGCGTGATGATGCCCTTCCCGCCGCGATGCTGTACGCGGTACTCGGAGAGCTCCGAGCGCTTGCCGAGCCCCTTCTCGCTCACCACGAGGAGCGTGGCGTCGCGGCGGATCACCACCATCCCGATCACGCGGTCGTCGCCCTCGAGCTGAATCCCGCGGACGCCGGTCGTAGCGCGCCCCATCTCGCGGACGTCGTTCTCGTGGAACCGGATGCTCATCCCCGCTCTCGTGGCGAGGACGATGTCGTTGGTCCCGTCGGTGACGGAGACGTCGATCAGCTCGTCACCCGACTCGATGTTGATGGCGTTGATGCCGTTGGCGCGCGGATTCCCGTAGGCCGAGAGCGCGGTCTTCTTCACCGTCCCGCTCGCGGTCGCAAAGATCAAGAACTTGTCCTCGCTGAACTCCCGCACGCCCACGAACGCGGCGATCCGCTCGTCGGGCTTGATGCTGATCAGGTTCACGACCGGTTTCCCGCGCGCGGCGCGGCCGCCCTGCGGGATGTCGTAGACCTTGAGCCAGTAGACCTGACCGGTCTGCGTGAAGAAGAGGACGTAGTCGTGCGTCGAGGCGATGAACAGGTGCTCGACCCAGTCGTCTTCCTTGGTGCCCATCCCGGCGAGTCCGCGGCCGCCGCGCCGCTGGCGGCGGTAGGTACTCACGGGGATGCGCTTGATGTATCCCGAATGGGAGATCGTGATCACCATGTCTTCCTCGGCGATCAGATCCTCGACGGAGAAATCGCCCTGGTCGGCCACGATCTCGGTGCGGCGCTCGTCGCCGAACTTCTTCTCGAGCGCCTCGAGCTCTTCCTTGAGCACCGCCAACCGCTTCTCGCGCGAGCCGAGCAGCTCCTTGAGCCCCTTGATGACCGCCCGGACCTCCTTGATCTCGGCCTCGAGCTTGTCGATCTCGAGCGAGGTGAGCCGGGCGAGCCGCATGTCGAGGATCGCCTTACTCTGCTTCTCGGAGAGATCGAACCGCTCGCGGAGCTGGGCGTCCGCGTCGTCCACGTCCGTGGCGCCGCGGATGATCTTGATGACCTCCTCGATGTTGTCGACCGCGATCTTGAGCCCCTCGAGGATGTGCTCGCGGGCTTCGGCGGCATCGAGATCGAACTGCGAGCGCCGGACGATCACCTCGTGGCGGTGATCGACGAAGTGCTGGAGGATCTCCTTGAGGGCCATCACCTTCGGCTGGCCGTCCACGAGCGCCAGCATGATGGCGCCGAAGGTGGCCTGCATCTGCGTGCCCTTGTAGAGCTGGTTCAGCACGACGTCGGCGTTGGCGTCGCGCTTCAACTCGATCACGATCCGCATGCCGTCACGGTCGGATTCATCACGCAGGTCGCTGATGTCGGGGGCCTTCTTGCTCCGCGCCTGCTCGGCGATCTGCTCGATCAGGCGCGTCTTGTTCACCTGGAAGGGGATCTCGGTGACGACGATCTGGGCCTTCCCGGTGGATTCCTTCTCTTCGATCTGTGCGCGGGCGCGCATGATGATCCGGCCGCGGCCCGTCTCGTAGCACTCCTTGATCCCGTCGCGGCCGTAGATGAATCCGCCGGTCGGGAAGTCGGGCCCCTTGATCAGCTTGCGAAGATCCTTGATCTCGCACTCGGGGTTGTCCACCAGGTGGCGGATGGCGGCACTTACCTCGCGCAGGTTGTGCGGCGGGATGTTGGTGGCCATGCCGACGGCGATACCGGAGGAGCCGTTGATGAGGAGATTCGGGAGCGCCGACGGGAGGACCGTGGGTTCTTCCAACCGGTCGTCGAAGTTGGGCGCGAAGTTGACCGTCTGCTTCTCGATGTCGCGCAGCATCTCGACCGCGAGGGCCGTGAGGCGCGCCTCGGTGTAGCGGTAGGCGGCCGCACTGTCGCCGTCGATCGAGCCGAAGTTTCCCTGGCCATCCACCAGCGGATACCGCAGCGAGAAGTCCTGCACCATGCGCACGAGCGAGTCGTAGACCGCCGAGTCGCCGTGCGGGTGGTATTTGCCGAGCACCTCACCCACCACCGTTGCCGACTTCTTGTACGGCCGGCCGGGGACGAGGCCCAACCCGCTCATCGCATAGAGAATCCGTCGGTGGACCGGTTTCAATCCGTCGCGCACGTCGGGGAGCGCGCGTTGGACGATGACGCTCATCGAGTAGTCGATGAACGACTCTTTCATCTCGTCTTCGATCAAGCGGGGGAGGATGCGTTCGCGCTG
>DATFMZ010000199.1:0-2681 GCA_035266665.1 Gemmatimonadales bacterium
GCGGCCACCGCCTCGGCCCCCGTCTTGAGAAAGCGCACCGCTTCCCCACCCGGCACCCACTCGGCGAGGCGTTCGGCGAGCCGTGCCTCGTGCACCGGGGGCAATGACCCGACCGTCCCATCCCGCACCGCGCGCTCGGCGGCCGCCACGACGTCGGGATGCGCGTAGCCCAGGGCCACGGCGCCGAGCGCCATGACCATGTCGACGTACTCGCGCCCGCGGTCGTCCCAGATCCGGCACCCCGCACTCCGCGTCATGCGCCGCGGTGTGACGCCGGGCCCGAAGAGCAGGTCCGCCCGCTTGCTCCCCGTGGACGTCTCGCCGGGAATCACGAGGCCCCCTCCGCCCGCTCGAGCGCGCGCGCCACCTCGATGCACATCGAGCGCACGAACGACGCCTCCCGCGCATCGAGCGGCACCCGGTGCACCAGCTCGCGAATCGTGCGAAGCACACCGGTCCGATTGCGCGTCTCGAAGAAGGCGATGGCGTCGAGTGCGCGTTCCGCGTCCTCGAAAATCCGCTCGAGCTCAGCCTGCTTGGCCGGCGGCGAGCGGCGGCGCGGGGTCTTGAACGGCTGCGTTCCCTGCGCGACGAACACTTCGTACGCCATCACACAGAAGGCCTGCGCGAGATTGAGCGACGCGTGACTCGGGTTGGTGGGGATCGTCACGATCCGATGGCAGCGGTCGAGCTCCTCGTTGGTGAGGCCCGCATCCTCGGGCCCGAGCAGGATGGCCGCCCGCCCCACCGCGGACGCCGCGAGCAGCTCGGGCGCCGCCTCGCGCGGACGCTGCACGTTGCGCTTGGCGGAACGCCCGCGGGCGGTGAGGCCGGCCACGTGTGTGCAGTCGGCGAGCGCCGCGTCGAGATCGTCGAACTGCTCGACCCGCTTGAGGATGTCGCCCGTCTTGTGCGAGATCCCCTCGATCCGATGCGGATCGTACTCGGCCGGTTGCACCAGGCGGAGGTCCCGCAGCTCGAAGTTCTTCATGGCCCGCACCACGGCCGCGATGTTGACCAGGTCCTGGGGACGCTGAAGCACCACCACGATGCTCATCGGACGGTGGCCTCCGGGGCGCCGAAGGCGGGCTCGCGGTCGCCCCGCAGGTAGACCCACCCACCGCCGCGGAGCGCGAGCTGTCCCGCGCGCCGGGCGCGCCCGCGCTGCATCTCGTTCACGACCAAATCGAAGCGGAAGTGATCACCGGGGCCGAAGGCGCGGCCGGTATCGCACACGATGCGCATCGCGTACCCCGTGGGTGTCTGGCGCCACGTGGCCCGCACACGGTCCGCGTCGCCGGCCGTCCCGGCCACGGCCCGAACGCGTGCGGTCTCGCCGCCGAGCTCCGGCACGGCGACGTACCCCTCCCACCGGTCCCGTCCCACGTAACACTGCACGCCGTCAGAGTGGATGTCCGCGGCCTCATTGTCCAGGCCCGGGTCGGCGGCATCGGGAGGCCGGACGATCAGCTCGCGCTTGCGTACCGCAACCGTGAAGACGACCGTGCCGCCGACCGCCGTGATCCAGGCGCGCGCCGAGAAGTCGCGCGTCGTCTCGTAGGATTCCTCCGCACGCCGATACTGCGCGCGCTCGAGCACGAACGGCGCGTCCTCCGGCAGGGCGTCCAGGGGCGGCGGCGCCTCGGCGAGGGGACACACCACACGGAACGCCGGTTCGTCGCGCGGCGCCCCCCGGAATCGGGGAACCCCGCGCAGGCCCGCCAGCGCGATGCGCTCGCCCGCGTGCTCCACGATGGCGCCGTCCCCGCCGGCCCGCACGACGACGTCGGAACCGTCGATCAACGTGACGACGACGCGCCGCCCGTCGAGGTCCACGCGCCGCACGCGCGCCTCCGGTCCGTGGATCACATGTACCCACCGGCCTTCCCCCGCGGCGCGGCGCACCAGGAAGGTGAGCGGCTCGCCGTCCGCGAAGTCGGTGCCGGGCGGCCCGGGCGCCTCGGCCACGTAGAGCGATTCGCCCAGACGCGGCGCGGTCGCCAGCTCGAGGTGCCCGCCGAGGGCAATCGCCGGCGGCATCGCCGCGGACCACGGCTCGGCGCGAATGCCGTAGCCCGTCTCATGTCCCGCCCCGGGCTCCGCCGGAAGCGTGGGTGCAGCGGCGGGGACGCGCACGCCGAGACCGGCGAGCGGATGCAGGGCCAAATCCACGACCGTCGTCTCCGGCGCCGCGACATCCATGACGTCGATCACGAGTCCGGGCCCGAGCAACACGCTCCGCGTGCACACCGTGCGGGCACCACATACGCCGTCGGCCCGCACGCGACACCAGCTCCACGCGCCCTGCTCGTCCGCGGCGATGCAGTAGGCCACGGCATCCCCCTGCCCCACGCCGGCGGCGCCCACGGCCGTGTGCGCGAGCGTTGCGCGATACCAGTGCAGTGACGGCGACACGTACGAGCCGGTGCCGAAATCGGCGAACACGTGGCGTCCGTCGAAGAGCGTGAGGTGCAGCAGATCGGGATGCCCGTGTCCGCCCGCGTGCACGCCGTACTCGACGCTCGCGTAGCGTTGCGCATCCGGACGGAGCACGACCGCGCCCCGTCCGTCGAGGGGGGCGATCCGCCTGAGCGTCAGCGACTCGGCCGGCGGGTCATCGCCCCGCATCCAGAGGAGCGCCTTCCAGCCGAGCCGATCGCGCCGCTGACGCGCGGCGGGGC
>DATFMZ010000200.1:0-2326 GCA_035266665.1 Gemmatimonadales bacterium
AGAAGATGTGGGAAGCGATCCTCGAGCGGTTCGGCGCGGAAGAGGACATCGACCTGGCATACCCGACGCGCCGGTTCTATGACAATCGCGCGGAGGGAAAGCCGGGGGCGGGGGGACAGCCGGGGGAGTAGGAGCAGGGTGGCAGGGTGGCAGGGTGGCAGTCTAAGTTCTTGGCATGACCCTCCCATTCGTTCCGTTCGATCTCGAGCGCTGGCAGAGCACGTGGGAGCACCGCGTGCGCATCAACCTGTCGGAGAGCGGCGTGCACCCCCTGGCGCTGGACGAGCTGCTCGCCCTCGCCGGCACCTCCCCCGACGAGCTGCTCCGCCTCCGCGCGGGCTACGGGCATTCCGACGGCACGCCCGCGCTCCGGGCCGCGATCGCGGCACTGTACCCCGACGCGGATCCCGAGCAGGTCGTGGTCACGATCGGCAGCGCCGAGGCCAACTTCGTGGTCATGTGGAGCCTGGTGGGCCGCGGCGACCGTGTGAGCGTCGTGACGCCGACGTACATGCAGAGCTTCGGCCTGGCCGAGAACTTCGGCGCCACCGTCACCGAGCTGCCGCTGGTCGAGGCGCTCGGCTGGCAGCCGGATCTCTCGCGCGTGGACGCGGCGATTCCCGACGGCACGAAGGTCGTGGTCGTCACCAATCCCAACAATCCGACGGGCCAGGTACTGAGTGTCGAAGCACGCGAGGCGATCCTCGCGCGCGCGTCGAAGGTCGGCGCGTGGATCCTGGCGGACGAGGTCTATCGCGGCGCCGAACACGCCGGCCCGCGCACCGAATCACTCTGGGGCGCGTACGAGCGCGTGATCGTGGTGGGCGGGCTCTCCAAGGCGTACGGCCTGCCGGGTCTCCGTATCGGGTGGATCCTCGGCAGCCGCGCGTTTCGCGATGCGGCGGTGGAGCGCCACGACTACACCGTGATCGGCCCCGGCCCCATCACCGATTGGCTGGCGGTCAAGGGGCTCGGGGTGGGTGACCAGATCCTGAAGCGGACACGCGGGATCCTCACCGAGAACTACCCCGTGCTGTCCAACTGGCTCGACGGCTTCAACGGGACGTTTCGCTGGACCCGGCCCCAGTGCGGTGCGATCTGCTTCGTGCACTACGATTTCCCCATCCCGAGCGACGACCTGGTCGAACGCGTCAGGAAGGATCACGGCATCCTGCTGGTGCCCGGCAGCCAGTTCCAGCGCGAGCACTACCTCAGGCTCGGCTTCGGCAATGAGCGGGCGGAGCTGGAGGAGGCGCTGGGGGTGTTGAAGCCGGCGTTCGAGCGGATCATTGGCGCAGGGAGCAGGGGGTAGCGAGCAAGGAGCAAGGAGCAAGGAGCACGGTGCACGGTGCAAATGGGAGCGGGGAGCGGTGCCCTCCGGTGTGACATCCGCTCCCGTCTCACGTCCTACGTCTCTCGTCTCACGTCCCGTACGTGATCTTGTAGATCCGCCCGCCCCGATCGTCACTCACGAAGAGCGCGCCATGGGGTCCGAGCCCGAGTCCCACCGGCCGGTGTTCCACCGACGCGCCGCGGAATCCGTCCGCGAACGTCTGGTACGTGCCCGTGGGCTTCCCATCGGCGAACGGCACGAAGACCACCTTGTAGCCCTGCTGCGGGAGCGGCGCACGATTCCACGAGCCGTGGAACGCGATGAATGCGCCGCCACGATACGCCGCGGGGAACGCCGAATCCGTGTAGAAGACCAATCCGTCCGGCGCCCAGTGCGCCGGGAACGCCAGGATCGGCTCCTTCTTCTGCGCGCACACCCCTACCTGGTGGCCGTCCCCACCGTACTCCGGCGCGAGCATCAGATGGCCGAGCGCGGGATCGTGATAGCAGTACGGCCAACCGAAGTCGTCGCCCTGCTCGATGTGGACGAACTCTTCCGACGGTTTCTCGGCACTCGCCGAGTCGTTGAACAGCTTGGGCCAGTTGTTGGAGAGCTGATCGCGGCCGTGCATCACGCCGTAGAGCGTGCCGTCGGGGCCGAGCGTGAAGGCGACCGTGTTGCGAAGGCCCGTGGCGAAGTGGACGCCATCGGCCTGCCGCTGATCGGTCTTGTTCGCGTCGAACTTCCAGATCCCCGCCCGCGTCTCGAGCTCGGTGCACGGCTGGTAACCCGGTGAGCCCGGTGAGCGGTTCTGGTGCTGGCAGGCGTTCGTGGCCGAGCCGATGTTCACGTAGAGCGCGCCATCGGGCGCGAGCACGAACGACTTGCTCACGTGATCGCCGGTGGCGGGAAGATCGCGGACGATCGTGTCGGCCTGGCCCGCGGCGGTGAGGTTGCCGGGGATCCAGGGGAACCGCACGATGGTGGTGTTGG
>DATFMZ010000201.1:0-28444 GCA_035266665.1 Gemmatimonadales bacterium
TCGCTCACGAAGTAGCCCAGCCGCTCGAACTGGTACCGTGCACCCGCGGGGTCCTCGCCCACGCTCGGCTCGATGCGGGCCTCCCTACGCACCACGAGCGACTCGGGATTCAAGTTCGCCGTGAAGTCGCTGTCCTCCGGCGCATCGTCCGGATCGGGCACCCGGAAGAGCCGGTCGTAGAGCCGCACCTCGGCGGGGAGCGAATGCTCCGCCGCCACCCAATGGATGGTGCCCTTCACCTTGCGGCCGTCGGGCGCGTCGCCGCCCCTGGTGGCGGGGTCGTACGAGCAGTGCACCTCGACGACCTCGCCGCTCGCGTCCTTCACCACGTCGGTGCAGGTCACGAAGTACCCGTACCGCAGGCGCACTTCCCTCCCCGGCGCGAGGCGGAAGAACTTCCGTGGGGGATCTTCCATGAAATCGTCACGCTCGATCAGGAGCTCACGCGCGAAGGGGATCTTCCGCGATCCCTCCTTCGGCACGTCATGCGGATAGTACGGGGCGTCGAGCCACTCGACCTCGCCTGCGGGATAGTTGTCGATCACGACCTTGAGGGGGTTCACGACGCAGAGCACACGCGGGACCCGCATGTTGAGATCGTCCCGGATCGCATGGTCGAACCGCGACAGCTCGATCCGGCTCATCACTCGCGCGACACCCACGTCCTCCACGAACGCGCGAATGGCTTCCGGTGTCACGCCGCGACGCCTGAGCCCCGCGATGGTGGGCATCCGCGGGTCGTCCCACCCCGCCACGTGCCCCTCCCGCACCAGCCGGATCAGCTTCCGCTTGGAGAGAATGGTGTAGTCGAGCGCGAGCCGGGCGAACTCGGTCTGCTCGGGCGGCCGCTCGAAGCCCGCCTCCCGCACGAACCAGTCATAGATCTCGCGGTTGTCCTTGAACTCGAGGGTACAGAGCGAGTGTGTGATTCCCTCGATCGCATCCGAGAGCCCGTGCGCGAAGTCGTAGAAGGGGTAGATGCACCACGTGTCGCCGCGGCGGTAGTGACTCGCGTGCCGGATCCGGTACATCAGCGGATCGCGCATGATCATGTTCGGGTGCGCCATGTCGATCTTGGCGCGGAGCACGTGGGCGCCGTTCGGGAACTCACCCCTTCGCATGCGCTCCAGGAGGTCGAGGTTCTCCTCCACGGAGCGATGGCGGTATGGGCTCTCGACTCCCGGCTTCGTCACGGTACCGCGGTTCCGCTTGATCTCCTCGTCGTCCTGGCTGTCGACGTACGCCTTGCCGGCCTTCACGAGCGTGACCGCAATGTCGTACAGCTTCTCGAAGTAATCCGACGCGAAATAGAGCCGGTTGCCCCAATCGAACCCCATCCAGCGGATCGTCTCCTGGATGGATTCGACGTACGACGCGTCTTCGGTCTCGGGATTCGTGTCGTCGAACCGCAGATTGCAGACCGCGCCCCGGTCCGCGTAGGCCTCCGCGATCCCGAAATTCAGCACCATGGACTTGGCGTGTCCGATGTGCAGGTACCCGTTCGGCTCCGGCGGAAACCGCGTCATGACCGGACGGCCGAACTTGGCCGTCTCGACGTCGCGTGCCACCATCGCGCGAATGAAATCCTGCCCCCGCCCCTCGTCGCTCATCCCTACTTCCACACCTTTCCGAAGAATTCCTGCACCTCGGGTACGCCGCCCTGGAGGATCAGATAGCCGTCGTGCGGTTCGCGCTCGGTCATCTCGCCGGCAACCGTCTCGGTCATGAGCGCGCGGACGGCGGCGGGATCATCGGGATGGAGCCCCAGCGCCCAACCGAGTTTGATGTAGGCCACCTCGGGCAACATGTTGGCGAGCGGAATCACGCCGAGCCCCAGGATCTCCCGTCCGGTCTCGTAGACCTGCATCTGCACGAAGCCCCACAACGTCTGGAGCGTCATGAAGACGTGCACGCCGGCGTCCCGCGCACGCTCGAGCGCGGGGTAGATCTTCCGATTCACGTGGCCGAGTCCCGTCCCCGCGATCACGATGCCCTTGTACCCGCGCTCGACCATGGCATCCACGAGGTCGGGATGCATGCCGGGGTAATAGTAGAGGAGCGTGACGTTCTCCTCGAACGCCGCCTGGACCGTCACGTCGCGGTCCTTGCGGCGCGGACGCCAATCGTCCTTGAGCGGCGTGATCGTGCCATCCTCGACCATGGCGAGCGGAATGTCGCCCAGCGTGCGGAAGGTCGAGCGATACGAACTGTGCATCTTCCGGACGCGCGTCCCGCGGTGGAGCAGGTTGTACCGATCGGACGTGGGCCCGAACATGCACACGGTCACCTCGGCGATCGGCCCATGCGCTGCGGCCCAGGCGGCGCTGATCAGGTTGCGCGCCGCGTCCGACGAGGGACGGTCGGACGAGCGCTGGCTTCCCACCATCACGATCGGGACCGGCGGGTTCTGCACCATGAAGCTCAGGGCCGCAGCCGTATGGTGCATCGTGTCGGTGCCGTGGCCGATCATGACGCCATCGTATCCCTCACGGATCGCCTGCCCCACCCGCTCGGCCAAGATCACGTACTGCTCCGGCCCCATGTTCTCGGAGAAGACGGAGAAGAGCTTCTCCGTCTCCAGGTTGCAGATGTCGGCGAGCTCCGGAACCGACCCGTACAGCTCGCCTGGCGTGAACGCCGGTATCACGGCACCCGTCCGATAGTCGAGCCGCGACGCGATGGTGCCGCCCGTCCCGAACAGCTTGACCCGCGGCTTGTCCGGACTCACCGGAAATTCCCGCTCGGGGATCTGGTACTTCGCCTCGCGGCGGCCCGTCTCGGTCATGCCGGTCACCGTGTCGTACCGGATACCGATGTTGTAGCCGCTCGAGAGCTTGAGGACGACGTGATGCTCGTCGCTCGTCTCCGAGCGCGGGAGGATGAGTCCCGCAAAGTCGCCGCGGCTCGTCGCCATCTCGACCTCGCTCCACACGCCCACGCCGAAGCGCTCGAGCAGCTCCCGCGTGGGACCGCGGTAGCCGCGGAACCGGTCGTCGCTCATGACACGTCTCCCTGACCGGCGGCGCTCGTCGCCTCGGCGAACCGCGCGCGGACGTCGGCCGGCGCCACGCGACCCACGAGCCGCCGGGTGACCTCACCGATCACCCACCGGATCCGGGACGTGGGGTCGGTGGCCCGGCAGTCGGCGCTCTCGGCAACCACGCGCTGAATCACCGCGTCGAGCGTCGCGCCGTTCCCCGCCGCGGCGAATCCCGCGATCACGTCTTCCGGGGCCCGTTCGGGGTGGAGACACAGCGCATCGAACATCGGCCGGAGTGCCTCCGCACGCACGGCGCCGGTCTCGACCGCACGGACGATGGTGGCGAGTCGCGCCGCATCGGGAAGTTCGCGTCCGTGTCGGACGTGGAAGGGCACGCGGTGCTCGAGCACGTGCGCGAGGCGCCGCGCCACCTCACCCATCTCGGGCCGCACGGCGTCGAAGCGATCGGCCCAGGGCGCGCGCGCGAGCCGCACGGCGGCCGGCGTATCGATCTCCAGCGCTCGGTATCGCGCGGCGCGCTCCCACGGGCGTTCGGGGAGTGCCACGCGAATCTGCTCGAGCACCGTGTCGGCGATCGGCATCGGCGGCGTGTCCGTGTCCGGATACATGCGATCGGCACCCGGCAGGATGCGCTCGAAGCCGGTGGTGCCGTCGCGCCGGCTCTGGCGTGTCTCGGCCGGCACGCCCTCGAGCGCGTCGCGCGCGCGGATCAACACCTCGCGCGCCGCGGTCGCTGCGTCCTGGTCACTGCCCCAGACGAGCACCACCGCGTCACCGCGCTCGGCGCCAAGGCGTTTGGCGAGGGTACGCCACGCGGTGTCGGCGACGCCCGAAGCCCCGGCACCACGATGGAGCAGCATCGGCCGGTGCACCGGACAGGCAATGACCCGGACCCGCTCGCTGAACTCCTGCGCGAACGTGATGCCGGGCTGGGTGCCGTGCTCGAGGAGCCCGCCGAAGCCCGCGAGCTTCACCGCGAGGATCCGATCGCCCCGATCGAGCGCCTCCACGACGGGGCGGGACGTCGTCCCGCGAAGATCCGCTGCGGCATCGACCACGTTGGGTCCGTCCCAGGGATCCGCCTCCGTAGCCGATTGAAGCAGATCGGCCGTGACGCCCCGGCGCGCGAGCTCGGCCGTGATGCGCAGCAGGTTCAGCTGGCGGAACGCTTCGATGTGCACCAGACGCGGCAAGCCGCGGTGGTGGCTCACCCCCTTGATCTCGATCCGGCGCCCGCCGGCGATGGACACGTTGACATCCTGCCGGGCGGCGCCGGCGCCGCGCCGCACCTTGCCGGTCGCGCGCGCCAGGTCGGCGATCAACGCTCCGGCGGCACGCACCTCCCACGGCGTCATCAACTCGGGCTCGGTCACCGTCTCGGTGAGCGGCATGCCGAGCCGGTCGGTCCGAAAGACCACGCGATGGCCGACGTCGGAGATCTCGCGGCAGGAATCTTCTTCCAGCGAGAGCTGGCGGATCCTGAGCGTCCGATCGACGCCGAGCTCCGGCACGGTGAACGGGATCGCCCCGTCGAGCCCGATCATCGCCGTGCGCTGGAAGCCCGTCGGGATCGACCCGTCCAGGTACTGCTTCCGCATCACGTGAAGCTCGGAGACCAGGTTGAGATCGAGCAGCGTCGCGATCTCGAGGGCGATCCGCACCGCCTCGTCGTCGATCGGGAAGGGCGGCGTGTCGTCGATCTCGTAGGTGCAGACCGTGCCACGGTCGAGCTGGTAGACGATTTCCTTCCGCGTCTTGAATTCCATCAGCGCCGTGCCGTCATACTCGCCCAGCTCGCTCAGCGTCGGCCGCATGTGGCGCAACACCTCGGCGTCCCAGTGGTCCACGTAGGATCCGGCGGGACAGCGGCAGAAGAGCTTCGAGCGCGTGAGGGCCTGCTGGTGGACTTCGAGCCCGGCCATGAAGCCGAGGGTCGCGTAGTCGGCCGGTGTGAGCTGGCCGAAGGCGGCGTCGGGAAAATCGAGGGGCGGATCGCGCCGCGGATTGAGCTCCGAGGGCGCGCGGTTGCCGGAGGATGCCATAAGGGTAGGAAAGATATCGAGGTGCGGACCCCTTGGCACCAACCGGCGCGTTGATTCCCCTGGGCGGGCGCCGTAGCTTTGGACCCGTCGTGACCTCCCCCCAGGAGCTTTCCCCGCCGGACGGCGTCCGCGTCCGTTTTGCCCCCTCGCCCACCGGCTACCTCCACGTGGGCGGGGCGCGGACGGCGCTCTTCAACTGGCTCTACGCCCGCAAGATGCGGGGCACCTTCCTGCTCCGGATCGAGGATACCGATCGCGCCCGCTCGACGGACGAGCACACGCGGGTGATCCTGGACGGGCTCGCCTGGCTCGGGCTCGATTGGGACGAGGAGGTCGTCTTTCAGGGCGCCGGCATCACGCGCCACCAGGCCCTGGCCGACCGGCTTCTCGCCGAGGACAAGGCCTACGAGGACGACGGCGCGATCCGCTTTCGGATGCCCGCCGGCGAGATCGCCTGGGAAGACGCCGTACATGGGCGAATCGCGTTCGAGGGCTCGGAGATCAAGGACTGGGTGATTCTCCGATCCGACCGCACCCCCACGTACAACTTCACCGTCGTCGCCGACGACATCGAGATGCGTGTGACGCACGTCATGCGCGGTGACGACCACATCTCGAACACGCCGAAGCAGATCGCGGTCTACCAGGCGCTCGGCGCGCCGCTCCCGATCTTTGCGCACGTCCCGATGATCCACGGGCCCGACGGGAAGAAGCTCTCGAAGCGCCACGGCGCGACGGCGGTGGGCGATTACCGGAAGCTCGGCATCCTGCCAGGCGCCATGCGGAATTTCCTGGCCCTCCTCGGCTGGAATCCCGGCGACGATCGCGAGTTGTTCTTTGACGTAAACGAGCTGATCGAGGCGTTCAGCCTGGAACGCATCCAGCCGACCGCCGCGATCTTCGACATGACCAAGCTCGAGTGGATGAACGGACACTACCTCCGGGAGACGACGCCAGAGGCACTCCTGCCACTCGTCCGCGAACATTTCGCCGAGATCGGCTTCGACGCCGCCGGCATCCCGGACAACCGGCTCCTTGCCGCGGTCGAGGTCGCGCGCGATCGTACCCGGACGACGGTCGAGGCCGCGCGGCTCGTGGTGAACCGGCTCGACGCCGGGCTCGTGCTCACGCCCGACGCCAAGGCGGAGAAGGAGATCGCCAAGGATCCCGCGCGGTACCGGACGGCGCTCGAGGCGGCGGCCGAGCGGCTCGCGACGCTTCCGGCGGCCGCATGGCAACCGGAACGCCTGGAGACCGAGCTTCGTGCGCTCGCCGAGGAGCCCGGACTCGGCGCGGGCAAGCTGTTTCAACCGATACGCATCGCACTCACGGGCTCGACGGCATCAGAGCCGGTGCACGTGTTGTTGGCTCTCGTCGGCCGCGAGGTCGGCCTGGCACGGCTCGCCGCGCAGCTCCGGTGAGCTCACCACCCTACTGAGCGAGGGAATCGCATGGTCGCGACGGAGACCGCGGGGCGCGGACGCGTCTCGCATCCCAAAGGACTGCCCACACTCTTTCTCACCGAGATGTGGGAGCGGTTCAGCTACTACGGGATGCGGGCGTTCCTCATCCTCTTCATGGTGGCCCCCGTCACACAGGGTGGCCTCGGCTTCACCGTCAAACACGGCGCGTCGGTCTACGGGACCTACACCTTTGGGGTCTGGACCTCCGCGATCGTCGGCGGGCTCATCGCCGACAAGTGGCTCGGGCAGTACCGAAGCGTGTTGTACGGCGGCATCATCATCGCGCTGGGCCACTTCACGCTGGCGTTTCACGGGCTCGGGGCCTTCTACGGCGGCCTCACCCTGATCGTCGTCGGGACAGGCCTCCTCAAGCCGAGCGTCAGCACGATGGTCGGCTCGCTGTACGAACAGAACGACGTTCGCCGCGACGCCGGTTTCTCGATCTTCTACATGGGCATCAACCTCGGCGCAACGCTCGGTCCGTTGATCGCCGGCTACTTCGCGCAGAACGTCAACTGGCACGCCGGCTTTGCCTGTGCCGGCGTCGGCATGACCCTCGGCCTCATCCAGTATGTCTTGGGCCGCAATCGCCTGAAGCCCGCGCTCGACCGGCTGCAGGCGGTCAGGCAGGAAATCGCCGCGACCGAACCCGTCGTCGAGCCGCAGCCGCATGCGCGGTCCGCGGCTGCGCCCTCGGATGACGAGAAGCGCCTCCTCGGTTTCACGGTAATCGAATGGAAGCGTCTCGTCGCGATGCTCTTCCTGTTCGTCTTCGCGATGGTCTTCTGGGGCGCGTACGAGCAGGCGGGATCGACGCTCAATCTCTTCGCCGATCGGTTCACACGGTTGAGCTTCGTCGGCATCCACTTCCCCTCGAGCTGGTTCCAGTCGGTGCCGTCGTTCTTCGTGATCGTGATGGCCCCGATGTTCGCCTGGATGTGGGTCCGGATGGGCAAGTGGGAGCCCTCGACCCCGGCGAAGTTCGCCATCGGCCTCCTCTTCGTGGGCCTCGCGTTCCTGTTTCTGGTTCCGGCGGCACGCTACGCGCAATCCGCGACGGGGATTCGCGTGAGTCCGTGGTGGCTCATCGGGTGCTACTTCATCCAGGAAATCGGCGAGCTGAGTCTGAGCCCGATCGGATTGAGCGCCTTCACCAAGCTCTCACCGATGAAGATCGTCGGGATGATGATGGGTGTCTGGTTCCTCGCCGATGCCATCGGCAACAAGGTGGCGGGGTACGCCGCGGGGTTCTTCACTACCGTGCCGCTCGCGGAGCTGTTCACGCTGATCGGCGGAACGGCGGTGGCGATGTCGGTGATCGCGTTCCTGCTCGTGCGGCCGATTCGCAAGCTGATGAGCGGGATCCACTAGCGCCGAGCGCGGCCTTCAGGCCGTGAACGACGGTTCGGAACGTCTCGAAGAACCGAACGGCCGGGAGATTCCTCCCGGCCGTTCGCGTCACGTCGTGATCGAGTCCGCCTTTGCCTTCTTGGGCTTCGGCGGATGCTCCGCGCGGTGGATCGAGTCGTTCCGTGCGCGCAGCTCCTTCACGTACTTCTTGAAGTCCTTGAGATTCTGCGCGCGCTCGGCGGCGCGAATGATGTCCTCACGCACCTCCATGAAGTGCGCCTCGCGCTGCGCTTCCTGGTAGTTCCCCATCGGGAGCTTGAGCAGGGCGAGGAGCGCCGTCGGCAGCTTGATCCCACCCAGGTAGACCCACTTGCCGTCCACGCCGAACTTCTTGCCGTCGATGTTCGTGGTCCACGACGTCGGCGCGGGCGCCGCCATCGAATCGTACGGCATCGTATCGATGAACGCCTGGATCTTCGCTTCGACGGCGCTGTCCACGCGCGCCACGTGCACCGCGGCGTTGTAGCCGGCGGATTCGCGCCGCGCACGTTCGGCGCCCGCGGCAGCGAGCGGCTCCTCCCAGAGACGTCCGTCCCCGAACGCGGGGCCGAGGACGCGGTGCGTGCCGGGAATGGGCAGCGTGTCGCTCCCGGATCCCGCGGCCCCCGGCCCCGCCCCCGCCGGCGGCGTCACGACCACCGTCTCGGCCGGAGCCCGGAGCCCCGTGGGCGCGGGTTGGGCGGGAGCGGCTGCCGCGCGCGACGTATCGACGCGGACCACGCCCGCCCCGCCGGCCGCCCCGGCGCGTGCCGGTTGAGCGCGCGGCTTCCGCGGGCCGCCGCGCGCCGCCGCGGGTGCCACCGGGCCGGTGGGCCAGTTCGTGATGTCGATGCGCTGACTCGTCTCCGCCTTCTGGCCGGCGAGCGCCGCGAGATCGAGCCACGTCGGGCGGTGCTCGAAGGTCACATTCCGCGTGACCACGAGCGCCAGCACCACGATGGCGACGTGAAAGACGACGCTCGCGACGCCCCACCAAATGTTGGCGCGCGGTGGTCGTGGAGGAAGGAAGTCGTCCGGAGTCACCGCGTGACCGAGAGACGCTCCAGCGTGCGGGCGGCACGCCGAGCAGCCTCGGCCAGCCGCCCGGGATCCACCGTGAGCGCGATACGGAAGAAGCCCTCACCGCCGGGCCCGAACGAAGCGCCCGCGAGCACGGCGAGCGCCTCGTCCTCGAGGGCCCGCTCGGCAAACGCGTTCGAGCCGATCCCTTCAGGGAGCGGAATCCAGAGATACATCGTGGCCTTGGGAGCGGTGGTCCGGAACCCCGCGGCACGGAACGCCGCCACCGCCGCATCGCGACGCTCCTGGAACCGGCGCCGGACGTCCGGGATCACCTGCTCGGCATCGTCGAGCACGGCTGCCGCCGCCGCCTGCACCGCCAGAAACACCCCCGTATCCACGTACCCTTTCACCTTCTGCAACGCGGCGATCACGTCGGCACGGCCGGCCACCCACCCCACGCGCCACCCCGTCATCGCGAAGCTCTTCGACAGCGAGTGGAACTCGATGGCGACATCCTTCGCCCCCTCGATCTCGAAGATGCTCGGCGCTACGTATCCGTCGAAGGTGATCTCACAGTACGGGTTGTCGTAGGCGATCAGAATGTCGTGCGCGCGGCAGAGCGCCACCGTACGCTCGAGATAATCGCGCGGTGCGATCGCAGCAGTGGGGTTGTTCGGGTAGTTCAGGTACACGATCCGCGTCTGGGCCAGGCGCTCGGCCGGAAGATCCTCCAGTTCGACCAGAAACCCGGTGCGCGGCCGAAGCGGATACACCTCCGGATCGGCCCCGGCGAGGATGGTCCCGCCCAGATACGCCGCATATCCCGGCTCCGGCACCACGCAGACGTCGCCCGGGTTCACGGTGGCGAGCGGGAGGTGCGCGAGTCCCTCCTTCGAGCCGAGCAGCGGGAGCAGCTCGGTCACCGGATCGAACGTCACCCCGAATCGTCGCTCCATATAGCGCGCCGCCGCCTGGCGATACGCCATGAGCCCCACCTGGAACGGATACCGGCTCATCGCGGGGTCCTTGGCCGCGCGCGCGAGCGCCTCGACCGCGACGGGAGGCGGCGGAAAATCCGCGTCACCCGCGCCGAGATCGACCACGTCCCGGCCCTCCGCCACGAGCCGGCGTTTGATCTCCGCGATCCGCCCGACCGCGTAGGTCGGCAGCCGCCCCGCCTTGTCACTGAGAATGCGCCGCATGTCCCCCTCTGCCCCTCCTGCCGCTCCTGCCACTCTGCCACTCTGCCACTCTGCCTGTCTCCCGTCTCCCATCTCCCTTCCTACGTACCCCTCACCCGCCCCGTTCGCCCGCGATCTCCGGCGCACCGATCCCGTGCCGCGCGAAGAACTCCTCCGCCGCCGTCCGCACCTCGGCCCACGTGCCGATCGCCCGCTCGGCGGGAGGCAGCGACTCGAGCAAGAGCGCGCCGTAGCGCTTCGAGACAATCCGGTGATCGAGCAGCACCACCACACCGACGTCCGTGCGCGTGCGAATCAGCCGGCCGAACCCCTGTTTCAGCTTGAGCGCCGCGTGGGGAACGAGATAGTGCATGAAGCCGTCTCGCCCTTCCTCCTGCAGCCGCTCGATCCGCGCCGCCGTGAGCGGCTCGCTCGGCACCTTGAACGGTAACTTCGCGAGGACCAGGACGCGTAGGGAGCGACCCGGCACATCCACCCCCTCCCAGAAGCTGTCCGTGCCGAAGAGGATGGCGCCGCCCGAATCCCGGAACCGGTTGAGCAGCTGGTCGCGCTGGGCCTCGCCCTGCACCAGGAGGGGCCAGCGGCCGCCCACGGCGCTCCGGACCGCCGCGGCCACGCGCCGGAGCGCCGCGTGGCTCGTGAAGAGGACGAACATCCCGCCGTCGGACGCCGTCGCGAGCTCCACGATCGCCGCCGCGAGGGCGCGATCGTGCCCGGCCTGGTCGCCCCGCGGATCGGAGAGATCGGTCGGCACGCCGAAGAGGCACTGTTCCCCGAAATCGAAGGGCGAGGCGAGAATCTCCTCGTACTTGATCCGGCTCGGCGGCAGACTCAACCCCACGCGATCGCGGTAGAAGCCGAAGTCGCCGCCCGCCGCGAGGGTCGCACTCGTGACGATCACCGTCTCGACCCGATCGAACAGCGATTCCTTGAGAATCGGGGCCAGGTCGAGCGGCACGGCGGAGAGCCCCACCGCGAACGGGAGCTCCCCCACGGGGCGGCTGCCGCGCCGGGCGATCCAGCGCACGGTGGCGGCGCCGGGAGCCGGTCGGAGGGTGGCGAGCACCCCGTCACTCGATGCCTCGAGCCGGCGCACGACGGCGCGGAGCTCCTGGACGAGCTGGGAGCGGCGGTCGTCGTCTTCGGTCAACTCGAGCCGGTCGGCCACCTGTTCGACACCGTCCTTGAGCTTGCCGAGCGCCGCGATCAGCCCGTCTACCGCCTCACCGAGTCCTTCACCCCAGATGGGATCCGCCGGGAATTCATCGGTGAGTCGGAGCTCGCCGGCGCCGTCCCGCACCAAGCGATCGGCGATGGCCCCGAACATCCGCGCCGCGTACGTGCGCGCGCGCCCCACCTCGGGGAGGAGCGCGGTCCGCAACAGATCCACCGAGGCGTCGCTCAAGAGATCGTGCCGCTCGCTCAACTCGGCGGCGAGCGCGGGCACGAGCCCTTTGCCGTTCCGTTCGAGGCGGCCGAGGAGCCGCCCGACGCCCCACGAGGTGATTTGCACGCCGAGATGCTGCGCGGCGGTGTCCTCCAGATGGTGCCCTTCGTCGAGCACGAGACGGCGGTACGGCGGCAGCACCGCCGCGTCCTGCCAATTGTTTTGTGCCCGGCGCACCGCGAGATCCGACGCCAGCAGATGATGGTTCACCACCACGACGTCGGCGTCGGCCGCGCGCCGCCGGGCGGCGAAGACGAAGCAGCGGTCGAAGTGCGGGCAGCGGAGCCGCGTGCAGAGATCGGGCTCGGCGCTCACCTCGTCCCACACCTCATTGGATGGCTGGTCGGTGAGGTCGGCGAGCGAGCCGTCTTCGGTATGCTCGGCCCAGGCCGCGATGCGCTGCAGATCCGCCGCGCGGTCGTCTTCGAGGAGCGACCCCTGCCCCGCTCGCGCCAGATCGAGCCGCGAGAGACAGAGATAGTTGCGCCACCCCTTGAGGAGCGCGAAGGTGGGCGCGACGCCGAGCGGCTCGAATGCGCGGGCGAGCTGCGGCAGGTCCTTGCCGACCAGCTGCTCCTGCAAGTTGATCGTGTTCGTGGACACGACCGTGCGCTCGCGATTCGCCGCCGCCCACTGGATGGCCGGGACGAGATACGCGAAGGACTTGCCGATCCCGGTTCCCGCTTCGAGCAGCGACACCCCGCCCTCGTTGTACGTATCGGCGACGTACGACGCCATGTCCCGCTGGCTCGGCCGGTCCTCGTACTGGCCCATCGTCCCGGACACCGGGCCGCCCGCGCCGAGCAGGTCGGAAACGGCCAGCGGATCGAGCGCGGTGTAGGTCTTCCGGCGCGGCACCTCGACCACCACGTAGAGCTCTTCACCCGTGTTGTCGACGATGCCGAAGCCGATCCCGGCGTCGTGGAGCCGGGCGGCGACGTACAGATCGGCCTGCGAGGGTTCGAGGAGCCCGCTCGGATGGTTGTGCAAAGCCATGTCGCCGCGTTCCGCGACCCCGGGAAGCGCGAGCACGGCATCCGCGGTGCCGCGCGCCACGACGCGTACGGCGGAGATGCTCCCATCATCCTCGACGGTGGCCACGAACGACACCTCGCGCCCCCCGGCCTCACGGATGGCCGCCTGCACGGCCGCGCGCGCCGCGGGCGCGAGGCGACTCACGTCTTGAGCTCCCGCTTCTTGGCCGCCGGGAAGAGGACGTTGTTGAGGATCAGCCGGTAGCCCGGTGAATGCGGATGCAGCGAGAGATCGGTCGGGAGGTCACCGATCTCATGCTGCGGATCCTCGGGATCGTGACCGCCGAAGTACGTCCAAGTGCCCTTCCCGTGATCGCCGTGGATGTATTTGACCCACGGCGCTCCCGCCTCGTCCGCGAGCACGATGTCGCCCGGCTTCAGGCGATTGCGCATGAACGACGTCGTGACACCGTAGAAGTCCGGGATCACGTTGCGGTGCGACTGCACGAGCATCGTCGGCACGGGATCGATCTTCGCGCTGAACTCGAAGATCTGAAAGGCACCGAGCGGCTGACGGTGCCCCGGGTTGTTCACCTGATGGCCATCGATGTCGGAGAAGCTCGCGATCGCGGGATTCATCTCCAGCTGCGCGTTCTCGAACGCCATCGTCTTGCTCCAATCCATCTTGGCGGACGCGTTCGGATCCATCGGCGTGCCGTCGGCGTATGCCGCCGCGATGTCGACACGCTCGGCGGCGAGCGCGAGCTCGATGGTCTCGGTGGCCGCGCACATGGCGAAGAGAAAGCCACCGTCCTCCACGAACCCGCGGATCGTGCGCGCCACTGCCTTCTTGAGCTCGGGAACGTTCACGAACCCCAGCGCCTTGGCGGTCTCGGTATTGCGCTGCACCATCTCGGTGAGCCACGGTGCCCCGGCATACGTCAGGTAGAACTTCGAGTACTGCCCGGTGAAGTCCTCGTGGTGCAGATGGAGCCACTCGTAATCCGACAGACGGCCGGCCATCACCTCCGGATCCCAGACCTTGTCGTACGGGATGGCGGCGTACTCGAGAGCCATCGTCACCGCATCGTCCCACGGCTGCGCGGTGGGCGGCACGTACACGGCCACCGTCGGCGCCTTTTCGAGCGGTACGGAGTCCATGTTGTTCTCGGCGATCGTGCCGCGAATCCCCACGATATCCGTGTCCGTCACGCGTTGAAGAGTGACTCCCGCGAGCGCCGCGTCGCGCGTCGTCTCGGCGTCGTCCGGCAGGAGGAAACTCCCGCCACGATAGTTGATCAACCACTCCCCGTGCCCGCCGCGCTTGAGCATGCGGTAGGTGAGGCCGTACGCCTTGAGGTGGTTCGCCTGGGCGTCATCCATGGGAACGAGCAGTGACGACACCGCGGCACCCCACGTCGGACGGAATCGGGCCCCCACGGCCGCGGCGCCGAGCGCACCCACGAATTCTCGCCGCTTCATGATTTCGGTATCGCTCCCCGCGCCTGATCGAGGAGGCGCCGCGCTTCCGGCACGACCGCGCTCTCGGGGTAGGCGAGAATCAAATGCTCGAGGCGCATCTTGGCATCGGCCGCGCGGTCATGCTCCAGATAGAACCGCCCGAGCTGGAGCTCGGCTGCGGGCGCGCTCGCGCCAGCCGTATCGGCGGCGAACGCGCGCAGCAAGATCTCCTCCGCACTCGAGTCACCGCGCGCCGCCGCGAGTCGCCCCGCGTAGGTCAACAGATCCGCCGCCCCGCCCTTCGTACCGACCCGGCCCGCCACGGCCACCAATCCCGTGACCGCGCGCGCGGTGTCGCCCTGCGCGAGGTCGAGCAGCGCCTCGCCCAACGCCGGGACCGTATCGGCGGGAAGCCGCGCCACGAGTGCCAGCACCTCCGTGCGCGCGGTCGCGTCCGCGCGGGTGCCGGCATAGGGCCCCGCATTCTTGAAGAAGGCGTTGGCCCCGGCCAAATCTCCATGGTAGAGCGCGATCCATCCACGCACGCCGTCGGCGCTCACCGAGGAGTCTCCGGCGAGCACGTGGTCCGCCCGGTCGAGCGCGCCCTCGCGGATCCACGCCCATGCGATGCGCTCACTCAGCGATGAGACCTCGTCGGGGGCGAGCTTGCCGCGCCATTCGTCGAGCCGCCGTTCCGCCTCCTCCGGCCGTCCGGCGTCGGCGTTCACGCCGATGAGCATCGCCATCGTCGCGACGGCATCCGGCGGGCCCGTCGTGTCATTGGCGATCGCCGAGAGGAGCTGCGTCGCGCGCGTGCGGTCACCCGCGTCGGCGAAGGCACGCGCCGCCTCGATCCGCGCGCGCTGCGCGGCCGGTCCGCTCGACACCTTCGCGAGGCGCTCGAGCGCGTATCCCCGCGCGCGCTGCGCCGCCGGCGCATCGGCCGCCCGCGCCCGCTCGCTGAAGCGGCCGAGCAGCTGCGCCTGCGGGGCGCGCGCAGCGGGGAGGACAGGCTCGAGCTGTACCCAGCCTTCGTCCGCGCGCCCCCAACCCGCGAGCAGCAGTCCCGCGATCTCGCGCGCGACGGTGTCCGCGGGCGGCGTGAGCAACGCGGTGACCACGCTGTCCCGGAGTGCCGGCGGCGTCCGCTGGAGCGTGAGCGTTGCCGAGAGGATCGCGTCGCTCGGCCCCCCCGCCTCCGAACCCGACGTGGCGACGGCGAGCCATGCGCGTGCGGCGCCGGCCCAGTCGCCCATCGCCATCGCGACCTGCGCGAGCTCCCGGGCGAGGGCGTGGCCGCCGATCTGCTGCCGCCCTTCCTCGAGCACGCGCTGTGCCGCCGCCAGGTCGCCCAGCTGTGCCACCGCAAACGCCCACTCGCGATAGGCGGCCACGGACTTCGGATCGGCACGCACCCATCGTCGGCCGGTCGCCGTGACGCTGTCCGGGTTACCGAGATCTCCCCACACGCGAAGCACCAGCGAATAGATCAACGGGTCGCGTGGGCTTCGAGCCAGCGCGGAATCCATGTACGGCACCAGCTCGGGGAGCGCGTTCGCCGCCCGCAGGACACGCTCCAACGCATACAACGCCGGGCGGTACGTGGGGTGATCCCGCAGCACCTGCTCGTACGCCGCGGCCGCCTGCTGGTAGTGCCCCGCCTGCTCGAGGGCCGTCGCCGGCGCGAGGTTGGGCCGGTCCCCCTGCGCGGCGAGCGGCGTCGCCACCAGCGTCAGCGCGCCGAGCGCGGCGCACAGGACGATGCTAGTGATGGGTCGACGCATCGTTCAACCGGCGGAAGTAATCGAGAATGATCCGACGCTGCTCCGGCGTGAGCCGGCGCAGCGTTTCCCACGAGGGGTACGCGAACCGCGGGCCGCGGGATTCGGGCACGACCCCGGTGGGGACCAGCGTGTTGTCCAGGCGCCCGGTGCGGCTCACCCGCGGCTTGTGTTGGTCTTCCTCGCTTCCCTGGAGCGTCCGGCCCGCATCGAGCAGGCGATGAAAGAGTCGCTGTTGCCGTTCGACCGTCTGGCGATCGAGGGTGCCGCGGCTGAGCTCGTGCGCGATGTCGCGCGCCGTGTCGGCCAGCGCGCCGGCGCCGGACTGATCGCCGCTGGCGCGCATCCGCTCGAGCCGCTGCCCGAGCGCCGCTTGCTCGCGGGCCAGCCGGCGGAGCTCCTGCATGAGCTCGGTCCCGCCCGCCTGCATCAGCGGCAGCAGTCCTTCGGACTGGCCGTTGAGCCCGTTCTGCTGCTGCGCGAGCTTCGCCATCCGCTCGACGGCCTCCTGTAACCCCGAGCCCGACTGCGCGCCCGCGACGTCGTTCCGACTCCGTACCAGCTGATACGCCACCGTGTTCAAGCCGTCCAGCGCCTGGCCTGCGGCATCGGCCGCGACCTGTTGATTCGCCCTCGCCTGCTGCAGCTGATCGAGCGTCGCTGTCATCTTCGCGCGTGCGTAGCCGAGCGCCGTACCGAGTTGTGGCGAGACGAGCGCATTCTTGCCCGCGGCGTCCTGCAGCCGTCGCATGACACGATCGACGCCGTCGCGCACCGCGGCTTCGGACGAGCGTAGATCGGCGTCGCGTTTTCCGGCATCGAGCCGCTTGGCGATCTGTTGCTGGCGCCGCGCGAGATCCGCGGTCTCGGCGAGCGCATCGTTGAGCGAGGCCGTCACCTCGTTGCGCCAGCCCGAGCGGAGCTGATCCCGCCGCCGGCGCAGCTCGGCGGCGACCGGATCGAGCGACTTGAAGGCGTTCAGGCCGGACGTCGCGGCCCGCGGTTGGATGCCGGCATCCGACGCCGTGGCGGCGGAGCGCATGTGCCCCGCGGCCTGCGCGGCCTGCGCGGCGGGGTCGACCGCCTTGGCACCCGCACTGTCCGCGGCGGCCGCCGGCAGACTGTCGGCGAGCTGCTGGAGGTTCGCCGTGAGCGAGTCGGTTCGCCCGGCGATCCGCCGCTCGCTCGCGCCCTGCCCGCTGTCCGCACGCGTCTCCGCCCGGCCGTTCCACTCCTGCTGGCGCCGGGCGAGCTCTTCCGCATCGTCGGCGAGCGTCGTCAGACGTCCTTCGATGGCGGCACGCCGGAAGAGCTCGCGGCTGCGCGTGAGCTCGTCCCGGAGCTGTTGCTGCTCCTTGGCGAGGCGCTTCAGTGCATCACGCACGGCGTTCGGATCGAGGTTCTTCATGGCGCGCTGCAGCTGATCGAGCGCCTGGCGCATCGCGGGCGTCACCGCCTGCTCGAGCAGCTTCTGGAGATCGGCGAGCTGCTTGTGCCACGCCGGATCCGTGAGACCGGCGCTCCAGGCTTGCTTCGACAGCTCGTTCAACCGCTGGGCGAGCTGCTGCGCGCGCCGAATGACCGCTTCCTGCTCCGACGCCACCTCGCCGACACGCTGGGCCGATCGATAGTCGAGCGACTGCTTCTGTTGCCCCTGGCCGGACGAGGCCCGCTCGGTGGACGACGGCGACGGGGACGGAGACGTCCCCCGGTCACGCTCCGCCGCCAGGTCCTCCGTCCGCTGTCCGAGATCGCGCTGTGCGGCGGCGAGGGAGTCCGCGGCGGATGCGAGATCGTTCGCCTCGTTGCGCGCCGCCGCGCGCATGTCGGCGAGCGACGGCAGCCGGAGCGCCAAGAGCCGGCTCTTCCCTTCGTGCGGACGCGGCGCGTTGTCCCATGCGAGGACACGGACGTACGCGGTATCGCCGGGGAGGAAACCGCGGTGATTCAGGTCGAGCGTCCAGGGCAGCACCGCGCGCTCGAGCCCGCCCTTCGGCAGCGCGATGCGCTGGGTGTCGGGCGCACCGCGTCCGCCGAGCGCGCTCGCGCGAAGACTGGTCACCTCGACCCTGGTGACCAGGTGATCGTCCCGGACGTCCGCCACGAGCGGTACCTCGAGCGACGTCGGCGCCGTGGTGTCGGCCCCCGGCACCGGCACGGAGACGATGGGGGCGCTGTCGGGGACCGCCACGATCGTGAACACGGGTGCCGCCTCGGCGAGCGGCTCATGCGCGCGCGAGGTCACGTCCAGCGTCCAGCGCGCCGAGCGGGTCACGGGGAGCGATCCGGAGAACCCGGACGAGTCCGCGGTGAGCGCGACGCTCGTGCTGCCGGATCGCCAGGCCACCGCCGCAATCGGGACCGAGAGGCGTCCCCTCGTCACAATGCGCGTGCCCACCGGCAGCCGCAGCGTGTCGCTCGCCGCGTCGAGCGGCTCGTCGGGTCGCGCGAGGTACGCGGGATAGCGCGCCACCAGCTCGAGATCGGCGAGAAAGGCGGGCACGAGCACGCGCACGTGCACGGTATCGGATGCGCGTCCGCCACTCGTCGCGCGCACGAACCGATCGGCGTCGAGCGGCCCGATCCGCGTGGTCGCGCGCCCCGCGCTGTCGAGCGCGAGCGCGAGCGCGGTCCACCGCTCGCCGGGGGCGCGCACGAAGAGCGTCGCGCGCGTCCGACCCGATGCGCGGACCGATACGGTGACCGAATCCCCGCGCGGGACGGACGCCGGCGACACCTCCAGCGCCACGGGTCCGCGGGCCTCGGCGATCGCGGCAAACGGTCGCCAGAAGGCGGCGTGCCCGACGTCCGGCCGCGCCGCGACGAAGAGCAAACCGCCAAGGACGAAGGCGCCGGCCCCCCACCCGACCGCGCGGCGGCCGTCCGTCGTGGCGGGAGCCAGTGCCGAGTCACCGTGTTCGGTGAGCCACGCCGTCATCGCGCGATCCGCCGCTGCCGCGAGCGACGCGCTCCCGGTCGGCGGACGCGACGCCGCGAGACTCTCGAGTGCGCCCTGGCGGAGCCCCCCGTGCGTCTCGACGTCTCGCGCGAGCGCCCGAAGGGTGATGCGGCGCACCGTGCGCCACGCGCGCCACAGCACGGCCCCCAACGCCATCGCGACGAGCCCCCATGCGACCAGCAATCCCTCGGGCGCGCCGTGATGGATGAGCCAGCGGCCGCCCGCCGCGCCGATGGCGAGCGTGGCCAACAGCGCGCCGAACGCCCCGAGCGCCCACGCGATGCCTTCGCTGAGGCGCAGGCGTTTGCGCCGCGTCTCGAGCCACGTCGCCGCCGCCGTCATCTGGCCGACGAGACCGCGTAGGCGAAGAGGTTCACGCCCATGTGCAGCGCCGCCTGTCGCATCGAGTCGGGGACGTCGTGTGCCGCTTCATCCTCCCACCCGTCCCCGAGATCCGACTGGTACGAGTAGTAGACGACGAGGCGGCCGTGCAGAAAGATGCCGAGCCCCTCGGCGGGCTTTCCGTCGTGCTCTTCGATCTTCGGAAGCCCGTGCGGGAACTTGTAGACGATCGAGTAGATCGGGTGACTGAGCGGCACGTCCACGAGCGGAATGTCGGGAAAGAGGCGCTTGATCTCCCGCCGGAACGACGGATCCATCCCGTAGTCGTCATCCGCGTGCAGGAAGCCGCCGTTCTCCAGATAGCGCCGGAGGGTGCGGAGATCCTGGTCGGAGAAGTGAACGTTGCCGTGCCCCGTCATGTACAGGTAGGGAATGCTCCAGAGATCGGGACTCGAGAGCGTGACCACGCGCTCACGCGGCGCGACCGGAAATCCGGCCGCGCGGATGGCGGTCAGCAGATTGGGGAGCGTGGAGGGCCCGGTGTACCAGTCCCCACCTCCCTCGTAGTGCAGCCGGCCGACCGTGAAGTCACCGGCGTCGGCGACACCCGGCGTGCCGCCGTGCATGGCGGACAGGGGGGCGAACGGCAAGAGGGCGAGCAGTAGGGAGCGGGTGACTGATTTCACGCGTCCGTCACCAAACGGTAGGCCTCGTTGCGCGGCAAATGGAGCTCTTCGACCAGCCGCTGCACCACGTCTCGGCGGCTCAGCCCCTCGGCGCGCAGGGCGAGGGCGCGAGCGCGCACGGCGGCGGGATCTGGCGACGCGACGTCGGGCGTCTCCGGTGATCCGCCCAGCACGAGCGTCACTTCACCACGCGGCTCGTGTTCCTCATAGTAACCCATCAGGTCGGTGAGGGTCCCCGCACGCACCTCCTCATGCACCTTCGTGAGCTCCCGCGCCACCACGGCCGGCCGGTCCGGACCGCAGAGCGCGATGAGATCGGCGAGCAGCGCCGTGAGGCGGGTTGGCGCTTCGTACAGCACCACCGTCCACCGGCTCGATGCGGCGGCCTCCAGGAGCTCACGCCGGTCCCGCCCCTTGCGCGGCGGGAACCCGAGGAACGTGAAACGATCCGCGGGGAGTCCCGCCGCGGACAACGCGGTGATCACCGCCGACGGGCCGGGGACCGGGATCACCGGAATGCCCGCCTCGTGTGCGCCGCGCACGAGCTCCGCGCCGGGATCGCTGATCGCCGGCGTGCCCGCATCGGTCACGAGTGCGACGGTGCGTCCCCCCCGCAGCTGCTCGAGCAGGCCGCTGAGCTTCTTCGGGTCGGAATGCGCGTGGAAGCTGACGAGATCGGGATGGGCGTCGAGATGATGGAGCAGGCCGCGCGTCCGGCGCGTGTCCTCGGCGGCCACGACGTGCACGCTGCGGAGCACGTCCGCCGCGCGCGCGGTTAGATCCCCGAGGTTGCCGAGCGGCGTGCCGACGACGTAGAGGACTCCGGCGCTCACCAGTGCACGGGCCACGGAAAGCGGTCGTACAGCCCCGCCTTCTGCAGCATGAACCGCTGCTCGCGTGTGGCCTCGACGAGCACGTCGGGCGCGATGCCGGGCGCGATGATCTCGAGCTGGTCGAGGAGCTGCAGCGCCCAGTCGCCGAGCGCCGCCGTGAGCTCTTCGGGCGTCGCGACGAGCGGCTCGGGCTCCGTCTCCTGAGGCGCGGAAATCGCCGCGAGCGCGGCGTGCGTCGGGACGAGCGCGTCGCGGATCTTGTTGCCGCGCCGGATCGCTTCACCCGGCACCCGCGCTTCGGCACTCGCGGCGAAGCGGTGGTAGAGCTCGCGATAACTCTCGATCAGCGAGGGCGCCGCCTGCACGGGAATCGCGGCGCGCGTGGGAAAGACATGTGCCACGATGCGGGGCGGCGTGCCGTCGGGGCGCGGCTTGAACATCCCCTCGACGTAGGCGGGCACGGCGAGGTCGTCCGGCTTGTCGCTGAAGTGCCCGGAGGCGTAACGGCCTTCCGCGAGCCGGAAGTACGAGACCTGTCCATCCGCGATCAGCTCGAGCACGCCGGTATACCCCTCATGCTTGAGCGCGCGGAAGAGGAGCGGCGGCTCGGACGTGACCACCGGCCGCCGCGTCGCGTGCTCGAGACAACTCTCGTACATCCACGCGATCTGCTCGAAGGGCGCTTCACAGAAGACGAGCTCCCCCCGCTCGAGCTCGTCGTGCATGCGCTTCAGCGCCGTGCCGATCGGGAGGATTTGGCGACCGGCGGCGGTGAGTGCGGCCGCACTGATCACTTCGCCGCGCTGGAAGAAGAGGAGGGCCACTTCGTCCGGGAGATAGGCCGCGACGTACCCGTCGATCCGCCCGTCGCGATCGATCTTGGCGAAGTGCAGGAGGTTGTCGATATGAATGTAGGCCAGCCGCGTGCGCGCGATGTGCACGCGGCTGGCGGGAAATCGAAGGTCGCTGAGGCGGACCGTGCTCTCGCCCAGGAGTGCCGTGCTATGTCGCATGACGCGGTCCGTGGGTAGCGGCCGCCGGCCCTGGTGGGAACCGGCGAGCGGGTTCAGCCGAGATGTTTCTCGATCTTCTCCACAAGATATCCCTTCGGCACGGCACCGACCACCGTATCGACGTGGGATCCGTCCTTGAAGAAGAGGATGCTCGGGATGGAGCGCACGTTGAAGCGCGTCGTGGTGCGCTGATTGGCGTCGACGTCGAGCTTCGCGACCTTCACTTTTCCCTCGTATTCGTCGGCGATCTGCTCCACCACCGGCGCGATGATCTGGCACGGCCCGCACCAGGTCGCCCAGAAATCCACCATCGCCAGGCCCTTGTGCTTGCCGATTGCGCTGTCGAATTCACTATCCGTCACGTGGACGGGATGCGTCCCTGCCATCGCTTGCTCCCTTCGGTTATGTTCCCGGCGCGCGCCGCCCGGCGGGCGGCGCGCGCGTCGTTTCGAGTGCCGGAGGCCCGATGCAGCCACCTCATGCCACCATTGCCCACGTCGGAATCGCGGTGCGCGATCTCGAGGAGGCCGCCGCGTTCTACCGCGACGTCCTCGGGGCCACGGAGCGCCCGCGCGAGCAGGCCGACGGGGCGACGATTCTCTCGCTCCCGTTCGGTGACGTGGACGTCGAGCTCCTCTGCCCGGACACAACAGACGGCCCTATCGCGAAGTTCCTGGCGCGACGCGGGCCGGGGATTCATCACATCTGCTACCGCGTGCCCGACCTCGATGCCGCGCTGGCGGCGTGCCGGGCGCACGGGTACCGACTCATCGACGAGACACCGCGCGCGGGAGCGGGCGGCCACCGGATCGCCTTCGTGCACCCCAAGTCGACGGCCGGCATTCTGCTCGAGCTCACCGAGTAGCACCGCTCGAGTCCGCCGCGGCGCACGGGACCGCGGGGTTGCCGGCGGCCGTGAGGTCGATGTCGGATACGAGCCACCCCTTCCCGTAGCGCTCGGTCGTGAACGGGACCACCGGGGTGCATCCGTCGCGACTGAGCCGCACGCGCACCACGCGCCGGTCCGGGCTGGTGCTGAGCGTCTGGGCGTTCGACTCGAGGACCGTGAAGCGATCGTGCCGCAAGTAGATCTTGATCACGGTCAGCCGTTGCTCGAGCGTGGTATGATCCATGTGATTGCGGGCGGGCCCACCGGAGGAGCCCCACAGCTCGCTCATCCGGTCGAGGTTGTTGGCCTGCACGGCATCGAGGAACGCGGTCACCGTCGCTTGCGGGCTGCTGGGCGCCAGATAGCCCGACGACCCATGACCGCACGCGGCGAAGCTCACGACGCAGAGCGTCGCGAGGCCGAGACGAGGAAGTGCACGAAGCATAGGCGCAAACGACCGGGTTGGGACGACGGAACGTACGAACTTCCCAAACGAGGGGCAAGCACACGATGCGGCTCTACGTGAACGTCGATCACGTGGCCACGGTACGGCAGGCACGGCGCACCGACGAACCCGATCCCGTAGCGGTCGCCGCCCTGTGCGAGCAGAGCGGCGCCGACGGGATCACCGTCCATCTCCGCGAGGACCGGCGCCATATTCAGGACGACGACGTGCGGCGCCTGAGCGCGTCCGTCACCTCGGTGCTCAACCTCGAGCTCGCGACCGCCGACGACATCGTGGCGCTCGCGGCGACCCTCAAGCCGCACCAGGCGACGTTCGTGCCCGAACGGCGCGAAGAGGTCACCACGGAAGGGGGGCTCGCCCTTGGCCAGGGTGACGACGCGCGACTTGCCCGGGCCATCGGCCGGCTCACCGAGGCCGGTATCCGCGTGAGCCTCTTCGTGGATCCGGATCCCGGCGTGCTCGACGCCGCGGCCGCGCTGGGCGTGCCGGCCGTGGAGCTCCATACGGGCGAGTATGCGAACGGCCATCCCGGCGCGCTGGACCGGATCCGGGCGGCGGCGCGCCACGCCCGGGAACTCGGCCTCGCGGTCCACGCGGGCCACGGACTGACGTATCGCAACACGGCACCGGTGGCGGCGATCCCAGCGATCGAGGAGCTCAACATCGGCCACAGCATCGTGAGCCGGGCGATCCTCGTGGGCATCGAGCGCGCCGTGCGCGAGATGCGGACCATCGTCGATGCCGCGCGCGTTGACCAACCCTCGGGCCGGTAATAACTTAGCCACCACCTCTCGCCTCGCGGAGCCGATGACGCAGAAGCTTGGCATGATCGAATTCTTCATGATGGAGGCGGGCGAGTATCTCGACCGCCTCGATCAGATCGTGTCCGGGTCTACCCCGCCCAAAGGCGAGGAATTCCAGCGGGTGGCCCGGGCCCTCCGCGGCGCCGCGCTCATGGCCAATCAGCAGCCGCTCGCGGGCGCCGCGGGCGGCCTCGAGCATCTCGCGCGGGCGGTACGCGAGGGCCGCCGCGCCTGGGACGACGCCACCAAGCAGCTCGCCATCCGTGGCATCGACGATCTCCGCATCCTCGTCCGACAATCCGGCAACTGGGGCGAGGCCGAGTCCGCCAAGGCCCGGGAGATCGCCTCCGTGCTCGGGGCTGCGGCCGGCCGCCCGCAACCCGCGGAACGCCCCTCGGGCGCGCGGCCCGACTCGGGGACGCGTGCCTTCATCGCACGCGAGGGTGCGGCCCTGGCCAGCGCACTGGACCGCGCGGCCAAGATGCTCGAGCAGAATCCACAGGCGCGCGACCCGCTGCAGGCGGTGCTCAGTGCCATGCAACCGCTGCGGGGTCTGGCGAGCCTCGCCGATCTCCCGCCGATGCCCGACCTCCTCGACGGGATCGAGCAAGCCATGGCCGAGCTCACGCGGAGTGCGCAGCCGCACCCCGATGCCGGGCACGTCTTCGAGACCGCCGCCCGCGCACTCGCGCGCGCCACCCGCGAGGTCGCCGCCGAGGGCCGCGCCGCCCCCGATACGGACGAGGTCAAGACGTTCGCCACCGCGCTGCGCGGCTTGCTGAGCCTCGACCGGGCCGTCGTGCCGATCGACGCGATGTTCTACGACGATGGGGGGCCGCACGTCCTCGAGCGTGGGACGCCACCCGCGGGCCGCGCGCGGCTCGGTGACGTCGAGCTCGTGGCGCACGGCGAGCACTTCACCCAGGTGGCGGACGCCATCGAGCGCGCGCAGACGGACACGCAACGGGAGCTCCGGACCCACACGCTCGCCGGCACCTTCCGCGCGCTCGAAGGCGCCCCGGGCACCCCCATCGCCGACGCGGCGATCTCGGTCGTCAACGCGTGCCGCCAGGCGATCGCCGCGGGTCTCGCCACCGCGGAGCCGGCGCGGTTCGTGAGCGCGCTTCGTGAGGCCGGCAAGGTCCTGAGTGCGGCGGCGACGGAGATGGAGGGGGTGCTCGCGGAGCGTCTCCACGCGATCGCGCGCTCCTTGGCCGGTGCGCCCGCCGCCCAGCCGGCTGCCCCGGCCGCCGTGGCGGCGCCGCCCACTCCGGCCGCGCCGGCCCCCCCGATCGCGGGCGAACCAGCGGCGCCCGCCGCGGAGCCCGAAGCCCCGACGGCGGTCGCGGAGGCCCCCGTGCCCGCCGAGACGAACGACCTGGCCGGAAGTTTCCTCACCTTCCAGCGCATGGTGGACTCGATGGGGCATGAGCCCGCGTCACTCGACGAGCTGCTGGCCGGACCGCCGGCAGCTGGCGCGACGCCGGCCGCGCCGGTACGGGCGGCGGCACCAGCCCATGCGACGGAGACCACCCTCGCACCGATCACCGATTTCTGCTATTCCGGCCGGCGGGCGCTCGACCGTGCGCTCGAGCTGCAAGACGCCCTGAGCGCGGCGATCCAGGAATCGCGCTCCGCCGACGCCAACGATCTCCTCGCGGAGATCTTCGATCTCGTCCGTCTCGGACTCGACACTGACGCGTAGGCGGGGCATTCCCTGGCCGGGCATTCTCGGCCTCGCCCTCTCGGTCGCGCTCCTCTGGTGGGCCCTGCGCGACGTGAGCGCCGCGGCGGTCGTGCACGAGCTCCGCACGGCGCATCTCCTGCCCTTTTTGGGCGCCGTCGTGATCGCCACCGCCACGTTCCCGCTGCGGACGATCCGCTGGCGCTACCTGCTGCGGTATGAGGGCGCCCCCCTGCCCTTCCGGCCCCTCTGGCATGCCACCGCGATCGGCTTCATGGCCAACAACCTCCTGCCGGCGCGCGCCGGGGAGCTGGCGCGGGCCTACGCGGCGCGGCGCCTCACCGGCGTCCGCTTCACCACGGCGCTCGCCTCCATCGCGGTGGAGCGCGTCTTCGACGGACTCACGATCGTCGTCTTCATGGTGGTCGCGATCGCGGCGGGTGGCTTCGCGCCCAACGCGACCGTCGCCGGCATGGGGCTCACGCGCGTCGCCACGATCGCGGCGATCTTCTTTGGGACCGTCTTCGTGATCCTGCTGGTGATCGTGCGGCAGCCGGTCCGCTCCCGCGCGCTCGCGCATCGGCTGATGAGCATGGTGTTGCCCGCGCGCCTCGCGGAGCGCGGTGGGACGATCTTCGATGGCTTCATCGCTGGCCTCGATGCGCTGCAGACGCCCGGGCGCCTCGCGATCGTGGTCGGATGGTCGTTCATCATCTGGCTCGTGGCCACGGCATCGTTCGCGGTGGGCTTCGCGGCCTTCGGTCTGCACCCACCGCTCAGCGCCGCGCTGATGCTGCAATCGGTCATCGCGCTCGGCGTGACGCTGCCGTCGTCCCCGGGATTCTTCGGCCTCTTCGAGGCCGCCACGAAAGGCACCCTCGGACTCTACGGGATTCCCGCCGACCCCGCGGTGTCGTTCGCGATCGGATACCACGTCTCGACCTTCGTCCCGATCACCCTCCTCGGCTTCTGGTCGCTCTGGCGGACCAAGCTGCACTTGCACGATCTGACCGGCGGGCCCACGCCGAGCGAGCAGGCGCATGCCGTCTGATCGTCTCGCCATCGCCGCGCACGCGAAAGCCAACCTCTTCCTGCGCATTCTTGCGCGCGAGACGACGGGCTACCACACGCTCGAGACGCTCTTCACGCTGCTCGAGCTCGCCGACGAGGTCATCGTGGAGCGGCGGCCGCAGGGCATCACGCTCGAGAGCCCGGGCGCTGAGCTCGGTCCGGTCGAAGAGAACCTCGCCTACCGAGCGGCGGAGATGGTGCTCGCGGCCACCGGCCGACGGTTTGGCGTCGCGATCGAGCTCACGAAACGCATCCCAGTCTCGGCGGGTCTCGGCGGCGGTTCCAGCGACGGCGCCGCGACCCTGCACGCCGTGAACGCGCTCGCCGGGAACGCCGTCCCGCGCCATGAGCTCCTCCAATTCGCGGCACGGCTCGGAAGCGACGTCCCGTTTCTCGCGAGCGGGGCCGCGCTCGCGCTGGCGTGGGGACGCGGCGAACGCATGATGCGGCTCGCGCCGCCGCCGGCCGCCCCGACGCTCCTCGTGCTGCCGAAATTCGGCGTCAACACCAAGAAGGCGTACGACCTGCTCGATCACGGGCGGACCGAGTCCGAGACGCCGCGCGGCACGATCGTTTTGGACGATGAAGCGTTTGCGACCTGGGGGGGCATCGGCCGGCTCGGGGGGAACGACTTCGAGGTGCCGATCTTCGGGAAGGAGCCGGCGTTGCGCACGCTGTTCGAGCGCGTCGCCGGGACACGGCCCCTGCTCGCGCGAATGACGGGATCGGGATCGGCGGTGATCGGGATCTACCGGACGGCCGCGGACCGCGACGCCGCCGCGCTCGAGATCGGGGGGAAGGACACGAACCTCATTCCCACCGAGACACGTGCCGCCCCCGCCCCGGCGCCCCGCACGCTTTGACCCGGTGACGGGTTCCGCCTAGCTTTCCGTCGCGCTGGCCCCTCGTCCAATGGTAGGACACCGGACTTTGGATCCGGGAATGGTGGTTCGAATCCACCGGGGCCAATCGTTCCTTCCTACGCCTGACCGCTCTCCAACCGCCGCGCGACCATCACGAGCCCGTCCGTCCCGAGCAGGGTGCGGGCGGCGGGAAAGAGCACGTTGTTCTCCCGCTCGATGTGCTCGCGCAGCAGCGCGACCAACTCCAGGGCGGGCTCCACCGCGTGGTGTGCCGGATCGGTTCCCGCCAGCGCGGCATCCAGTGTCTCTTCGAGCGCGCGCAGCCGGACGTGCTCCTCGACGAAGAGCGCGGCGGGCAGGGCATCTTCGATGAAGGGAAAGAGGGCGCGCTCCTCGGCCTCGTTGTGCCGTCGCACCGCGCTCTGGATGAACTCGAGCGCCACGCGAGCCTCCGCGAGGTGCGGCGCGGGGTCCCCGCCCTCCTCGAGCGCCGTCGCGGCGCGCTCGAGCACCTCGAGCACCTCGAGCGCCTCCGCGTGTTCCCGCTCGAACTGCCGCAGCGGATCCGCGCTCACGGCGTCACCACCCACCGAATGCCGTCGCCGCGCCGCAGGCGATCGAATCCCTCGCTGATGTGCTCGAGCGGCACCGTCCCGCTCACGATCGGCTCGAGCTGGAGACGTCCGGCGACCACCAGATCGAGAATCTCGGGATAGAGGCCCGCCCCGCAACCCAGGCTGCCGACGATCTCGAGCTCGAAGTACATGAGCCGTGCGGCGGACAGCGTCACCTCGTCCGCTGAATATCCGATCACGCAGAGGCGGCCGCCGCGACGCAGCAACCCGTACGCCTCGCGCATGGTCTTGACGTTGCCGATGGCCTCGAAGGCGATGTCGACGCCGCCGCCGGTGAGCTTCCGGACGTGTTTGTCGAGGCGCTCGACCTCGGCGGGATTCACGGTCATCTCCGCACCCAGCACGCGCGCCGTCGCCAGGCGCTCGGGATTCAGATCGATGGCGATCACCCGTCCGCCGGCGGCGACCGCGCACTGC
>DATFMZ010000202.1:0-11026 GCA_035266665.1 Gemmatimonadales bacterium
GCCCGCCATGCGGATCGGCGTGCCGCCGCGCACGAGCGAGGCGAACGCGAGCCCCTCGGCGTGGCCCCAGTCGATCATCGGCTCGTCTTTGCCCATCTCGCGCCGGCGCTCGAGCTGGCGGTGCAGCTTCTTGTTCACGCGGAATCCGTCGGGCACGGCGAGCAGCTGCGTGTTGAGCTCCTCGAGTTCTTCGGCCGATACGGCCGTGTCCGGTTCTCCGGCCGCGATGTATGCGGCCGAAATCCGCTGCGGCTCCTCGCCCCCGTTGCCTTGCGTGAGGTCCTTCTGGAGCACCTCGCGGATCTTCGTCATCCGCTCGTAGTGCTGGGTGGCCGCCTCCTCGACGTCTTCGGGCGTGAGCACGCCCTCCGCCACGAGCCGCTCGCCGAAGCGCATGCGGACGGTGGGATGTTCGTCGATGAGCGCGTACATGCTTGGCTGGGTATAACGCGGCTCGTCCGCTTCGTTGTGTCCGTGGCGCCGGTACCCGACCAGGTTGATCACGATGTCGCCCGCGAATTGCGCGCGGTACATCATCGCGAGCCGCACGGCGGCGATGCACGCCTCGGGATCGTCCGCATTCACGTGCACGATCGGAATGTCGAAGCCCTTCGCGAGATCGCTGGCGAAGTCCGTCGAGCGCGCGTCGGATGGATCGGTCGTGAAGCCGATCTGATTGTTGGTGATGATGTGCAGCGTGCCGCCGGTCCCATAGCCCACGAGCTTGGAGAGGTTCAGCGTCTCGGCGACGACGCCCTGGCCCGCGAACGCGGCGTCGCCGTGCATCAGGATCGGCAGCGCGTCCGAGGTGTCGTGCCCGGCGGTCGGCGTGCTCCGGTCGGTCTGCAGCGCGCGGGTCCATCCCTCGACGACCGGATCCACCGCTTCCAGATGACTCGGGTTCGGCAGCAGGCGCACGTCCATATCCGTGCCCCGCGTGGTCCGGAAGGTCCCACTCAACCCGTGGTGATACTTCACGTCACCGGTGCCGCCCTTCGGCGTGAGCGTCTCTTCCACCTTGCGCCCGCCCTCGAACTCGGCCAGCAGCTTCTCGTACGGCAGACTCAAGATGTGGCTCAGCACGTTGAGGCGGCCGCGATGCGCCATGCCGAGCACCGCGTGCGTCTTGCCCTCCTCGGCCGCGATGTCGAGCGCGCGATGGAGCATCGGGACGAGCATGTCCACGCCCTCGATCCCAAAGCGCTTGGCGCCGAGGTAGGCGCGGCCGAGGAAGTTCTCGAGTCCCTCGACCTTCGTGAGCTCATCGAACAGTGCGCGCTTCTCGTCCTTGGTGAGCGGCGCGCGGTGCTCGCCCGACTCGATCACCCGACGGAGCCAGACCCGCTCCTCGTGCCGCGCGATGTGCTCGATCTCGTAGGCGATGGTGCCGCAGTACGTCTCCTGGAGCTGCGGATACGCCTCCGCGAGCGTCGCGCCCTCGACGTAGATCCGGAGCGCCTTCGCGGGAATGCGCGCCATCACCTCGGGTGTGAGGTCGAGGTTGGAGGGATCGAGCGCCGGGTCGCCGGTCGGGGGCGTGTCGAGCGGATCGAGCGTCGCGGCGAGATAGCCATGCGAGCGATACGCGCGCACGAACCGCATGGCGGCGGCCATGTGGTAGAGCATGGTCTCGTCCACCGCACCGCCCGGCCCCGCGGCAGGAGCGGCAGGGGAGGCGATGACCGCGTCGATGGCTGCTTCCACCGCCGCGGCGCCCGCGGTGGCCGCACCCAACGCGTCGGCGATCTCTTCGTAGAATCCCTCTTCGCCGTTCAGCAGCGCGTCCACGCGCCGGAGGAAGACGCCCGACTCCGCGCCCTGGATGATGCGGTGGTCGTACGTGCTGGTAATCGTCATCAGCCGACGGCCGGCGATCTCGCGGATCGCGCCGGTCGCGATGATCGAGCCCTGGCCCTTCATGAGCCGGGGGACGGAGGCGACCGTACCGATCGTTCCGGGGTTGGTGAGCGTGATCGTGCCGCCCATGTACGCATCGGGCATCAGCTTCCCGTCGCGCGCGCCGGCGACGAGACGTTCGTACTCCGCGTGGTACTCGGCGAACGTCATGCCGTCGGCGCCCTTGAGGACGGGTACCATCAGCTTCCGCTTGCCGTCCTTCCCCTCGACGTCCACGGCGAGCCCGAGGTTGACGCCTCGCGGATCGAACCGGAGGTACGCCTCACCCTCCTCGTGCACCGCATGCGTCATCACCGGAAGCTCGGCGGCCGCGCGGACGATGGCCCACCCGATGAGATGCGTGAACGAGAGCTTGAGGCCCTTGGGGGCGAGTGCCTTGTTCAGGGCCGCGCGGTGCGCCCAGAGTGAAGAGACGTCGACGTCACGGAACGACGTGGCGGTCGGGAGCTCGAGCGACGCCTGCATGTTCTGGAGCAGGCGGAGCGCGGGGCCCTTGATGGCTTCGCCGGCAGATGCGGCAGATGCGGGAGGTGCGGTAGACGCGGGAGCAGCCGACGGTGCCGATGCACCGTTCCCGGTCGGCGCTTCACCCTTGAGGCCCTGGTCGAACAGTGTCCGCCATTCGGCGGGCACGGACGCGGGGTCGCGCAGATAGTCTTCGTAGAGGGCTTGAGCGAAGCCCGAATTCACGGTCTCGAAAATGTTATCAAACACGACGATGGTTTCCCCGTGTCGTTGTGCAATTCATTGAACGATAGGAAGATAGGCGGCCTCCTGCACCGCGTCGAGCGCGGTGCTAGCTTCCCCAGGAGTCAGCCATCTTCCGTATTAACCTAGTCGAGGTTGCAAGTGTTCACATCGGTGCGGGATCTCGTGGGATTGTGGCGGCATGAAGCGTCGCAGACGGCGCGGGTCATGGCGGCATTGACGGATGCGTCATTGGTGCAGGAGGTGGCGCCGGGGTATCGGTCGCTCGGCGATCTCGCGTGGCACGTTGCGGCGGCGCCGCCGCACTTCCTGAGCGGGTTCGGGCTCCAGGTCGCGGGGCCGAACACGCGGGTCCCTCGCCCGGAGCGCGCGGCCGAGATCCGTTCGATCTATGAGGATGTCCAGAGCGGGCTGGCCGATGCGGTCGCGCGAGAGTGGAGCGACGCGTCCCTCGCCATGAAAGGCGACGTCTTCGGACAGACGATGACGCGTGGGATGGCGGTGCTCGTCATGCTGCACCACGAGATCCATCATCGCGGCCAGATGACCGTGCTGATGCGCCAGGCGGGGCTCGCGGTACCCGGCGTCTACGGACCGGCCAAGGGCGAGTAGACCGGATGGTGCGGATTCTCGGTGGGGGGCCGGCTGGGCTCGCGGCCGCCATCACGCTCGCGCGCGCGGGTCGCGAGGTCGAGGTGCTCGAGCGTGCCGAGGCGTGCGGTGCGCGGTTCGGTGGCGATCTCCAGGGGCTCGAGAACTGGACGGAGCGGCGGGACGTGCTCGACGAGTTGCGTGCGGCGGGGATCACGCCGGACTTCGCCCACAGGCCGTTCCGGAGCGCCATTCATTCGAATGGCCGCCGCGACATGCTCCTCACCTTCCGCCATCCGATCTTCTACCTGGTCAAGCGCGGCACCGCGCCCGATACGCTCGATCAGCGGCTCGCGCGCCAGGCGGAGGCGGCAGGTGTCACGATCCGGTGCGGCGCGACCTGCCCCCCGGAGGACGCGGACATCGTCGCCACCGGGCCCGATCCGCGGCATGCGTTCGCCGTGGCCTCCGGTATCGTATTCGACACCGACAGCCCCGATCTCGCCGTCGTGCTCACGAATGAGCGCGTGACCGTGCGGGGCTACAGCTATGTGCTCGTGATGGGCGGCTACGGTTGTCTGTGCACCGTGCTCTTCGCCCGGTTCCACGAGGCGCGGGCCTATCTCGAGCGTGCACGGGACGTGTTGACCTCACGGTACGGCGTGCGGATCGAGCACGCACGACCGGTTGGAGGCGTCGGACACGTGGCGGTGGCCACGCGGTTCCGGCGGGGCAAGGCACTCTACGTCGGTGAGGCCGCCGGGCTGCAGGACATGCTCTGGGGATTCGGGATGCGGATTGCGATGGCGTCGGGCCGGCTCGCCGCCGAGTGCCTGATCGGCGGGCGGGATTACGAAGCGGCGGCGCACGCGGCATTCGACAGGCGGCTCAAGGCCGGGGTCGTGAACCGCTGGCTGTGGGAGGCGCTGCGCTTCGGCGACTACACGGTGCCGCTGCATCTCCTGGCACTCGGCAAGCGCCCGCTTCTTCGGGCGATGTACACCTACCATCCACTCTTTCGCCCGTTCTATCCGCCGGCGCGGGTGGCGCTGAGGAAGCGGATGGAAACGGGCGGGAACGGGCGGGCATAGGCGGGCATAGGCGGGCGTGGGCGGGCGTGGGCGTCAGGGCTTGGTGTGGTCGAGCGCGGACCAGTCGACGTCGTTGCGGACGCCTTGCCAGACCTCGACGGGGCCGACCAACACCTTTGTGTGAAACGACATCCCCTGGAGGAGTACCCGGAAGGGATGGTCGAGTGGTTGGGGCGTCAGGGAGCGCCACACGGCGTGGCCGTCGAGCGCGACGCCGCAGGTGCCGTCGGGGAAGATTTGCATCTGCGCGCGATGCCAAGCGCCGGTCCCGAACGAGGAGTCCACCGGCACGTTCTGACGTCCCTCGAGGGACACGATGGCGGCACGCTGGACCATTGCGGAGCCCTCCTGCGCGGGATACGCGAAGAAGCATAGGGCCTGATCCCTGTGCCGCCGGCCGTCGTCCGCGATATCCCCCGTGCGCTTGTCCCATCGCGCGAAGCTCAGACTGTCCACCTGGGCGGTGAGCGCCAGATCGACCACTTGCCATTGATACATCGTGAGCGAGTCCGAGAAGTGAGCCTCGAGGCCGAGACCGTGCCTTGCCATGAATGCACGGCGCGACAGGACGCCGCTTCGGAAGCTGGAATCGCCATCGATCCAGAGGGTGGGTGTACGAGGGTTTCTGCGAACGATCACCGGGGACGGTACTCCGAACGGCACCCACGCGCTATCGAGCGGCCGTTTCCACGATTCGGTCAGCAGTAATTGCGAGGTCGATGGACCGACCACAACCTTGATGGAGTCGCTTCGCCAGCCGCCGGCGCTCGCGACGATTGTCACGGTGTCGAGAGCATGCGGATACAGCAGTCCCGTGGAGTCCACCGCTGCCACCGCGGGATCGCGCGAGCTCCACTCCACGATCGGTATCGGGATCGTGCGGCCGCCGGCCGATCGTCCTTCCAGAATAAGGCGATAGGTCGCGTCGATCGGTACCGATGTGTCGGGTGCCTCGACCTTTACGTCGCCGATGTAGCCAGCCGGGGCGCCCATAGATGGGAGCCAGATGATGTCCCCCACAGGGCCACTACCCTCGGACCGGACGCGTGCGACCCGCCAGGGCACGGCCGATGGCGCAACGTACCACTCAATTTCACGACCACCCGTTCTGCGACCGTCAATTGCAAGCCACGATCCATCGGGAGATGCTCTGATCAACGCGATCTCGGCGAAGGGGAGTGGCATCAGCCGGAGCCCCCCGGTGCGGAGTGCCACGACTGCCGCACGCATCGAGCCCTTGCTATCCACCTCAACGATAACCGAGTCGGGTCCGAGCCAGCCAAGGACGGCCAGGGGCGCCAGGCGAGGGGGAACGCATCGGATGCGTCGTGCATCCACCGTTATCCAACACACCGCGTTCGGCCGTGCGTCGAACGACTTCCGCAAGAACGCGATTCGTGTACCGTCTGGGCTCCAGGCCGGCGTTTGATCCGACTGTGACGATGAGGTGAGTCTGGTGATGGTATGCGGGTGCCTGAGATCGATGAGTGCCACGTCATAGTGGCTGAGTTGGTTCCAGCGTGCGGTCGTGAATACCAGCTCTCGCCCATCCGGCGACCACGCCACACCGCCGTCATCACCGCGCGCGCTGGTCAGGCGGGTGATGACTCCGTCGGGATGCCTCAGGAAGATGTCGATCCCACCACTGTCAGAAGCGGTCGTCGAAAAGGCCCAGAGCCCCCGTGTCGTCGGGGACGCGACGGCATTGGAGGTTCGCGCCAGGAAGTCGAGGCCCCGTGAGGCCCCGTGGACCAGAATCCTCTCGGTCTGGTCCCAATGCGCGGCGAACAGCGGTACTGTAGCCGACACCGTCGGGCCGCCGTCCTCCGCGGTCCGCACCGCCAGGAACTCCGCATCCGGCGGTGGCACGCTCGGCCGCACCAGTGCCGCCGCGGCTCCGGCGCCGAGAAGTGCGATGACGACGATCGCCGCCGCGATGCGCCCCCCGGTCGTGAAACCCATCCGATAGCGCCACGGGAGCGTGCGCGTAATCGCGCGTATGCGCTCGACGGGCACGTCCGCACCGAGCAGCTCCGCGATCAGCACGGAGATGGGACGCCGGTCACCGAGCCGGAGGCGCAGTCGAATCCACCACATGACGAGCGGGTGGAGCTCTGAGTTGGCGCCTGCCTCGAGCAGGAGGCGTGCGGCCCGTATCAATCGGTTTGGGTCCGTCTCGGAGGTCGCCGCGAGCATGCTGCCCACGGCCCGCTGCGCCGCCCGCAGCGCGTCGGGTGGGGCGTGTTCCTCCGCGACCGCCGCGATCTCGTCATGTGCCGGCATCCAGAGCGTGCCGATGCGCTGGAGCACGCCACGCCGCTCGAGTGCGCCAAGACGCGCCTGGAAGGTTTCGGCGTCGCGACTCGCCGCCGTGGCAATCTGTTGGAGTTCGAGCGGCATCCCCGCAACGGCGAGGATCAGCAGGATCCACCGGTCGCCGCGCTCCATCTGCTCCACGCGATTGCGCAGCGCACTTCCTTCATCCAGCTCCGCGAACAGCCGTGCCGGGTCGGGGCAACGCCATCCCGCCGATGTCCGGAGGATCGTGCTCCGCTCCATCGCCAGCTGAAGCGACTCGAGCACGAGCAACGGCGATCCGTCGGTGGCACGTCGCAGGACCGCGGGGAACTCGCGCGCCCATGCTTGATCGGGAAGTGCGGCGATGCTGCCGAGGAAGGCCGCGATGTCGGCGGCCGAGAGCGGCGTGAGACGAATAGTCTGTGAGAGCTCCTCGGCCTCGAGCGAGCCGGCTGGAGTGGGCCGTCCCGTCGTCACCACGAGCACGCGCCGGCGCGCGAGGCGCGGCAGCACGCCGCGAAGAATCCGACGCGACGCGTCGTCGGCCCAGTGCAGGTCGTCCACGAGGATCGCGACGGGTGCGTCCTCGGTCACCGTGTCCACCAGCTCGGCGAGCGCGATGGTGCGTCGCCGGACGGCTTCCGCTTCACCGGCGGTGTCCGGGGCCGCCCCCGGGAAGCGCGACGAGAGCGATGGATCGAGCCCGACGAGCACGCTCGCGGATTGAGGAGAAATTCCGGGAGCACCCGGGAGTCCGGCGAGTGCGGCCGCGACGTCGCCGACGGACGCGCAGGACACGTCGCGCTCGCCCGGATTCGCGCGGACGAGCACGGCGCGCACGCCCATCGCCCGCAGGCGCGCATGGACGTCCATGAGAAGGCGTGTCTTCCCGAGGCCGGCCGGTGCCGAGATGTGAACGTGGCGCCCGCCGTGTGCCGTGGCGTCCCACGCATCGAGCACCGCGGCGAACTGCCGTTCGCGGCCGACGAGGTCGCCCACGAGGATCGCCGACGCGGTGGGTGCGTCGGCGGGGTGTGCCGCGGAAGTACGGCTGGGCGCCCGAGCGAGCTGCATCATCGCGCGCGTGGCCGGTTCCGGATCCCGACCTTCCTGCTGCAGAAACTGCTCCAACGCGTCCGCCTCGACGAGCGCGGCCACCCGGTCGTCGGCGGAGAGGTGTGCTTCGATGAGAAGACGCCAGCCCGCTTCGTGCGCCCGATCGGCGTCGCGCGCGCGCCGGGCGAGCTGCTGCGCCTCGCGCTGCTTTGCGGCGGTCAGCAGACGACGGACGAGCGCCTCCGCGGCGCGCATGAAGACGAGTCGCAGGCGATACCGCTCGGCGTCCATCCAGTGCTCGAACTCGAGCCCGCCGGGCACCGCGAATCCCGGGAGGAAATCGCCGCGGTAGATACGCACCGCCTCATCGAGGCGAACGTTGTCGACCGCACGAAGGAAATCGTCTCGATCAGTTGGCAACTCGAGCGCGAGGACCAGATCGCCGTTCTTCGTCTCGATCGCGCCGTCGCCCAGGCGCTGACGGATGTACCAGACGGCCTGGCGCAGGGCGTGGCGAGCCGAGTCCGGTTCCCGATCGGCCCAGATGAGATCGACCAGGTGCTCACGGCTGGCGGTGTGGTGCGGGGAGAAGGCGAGATAGATGAGGAGCGCCAGCGGCTTCCCGGATCCGAGCACGACCTCGCGCTCGCCGTCGTTGGTGGTGCGTAACAAGGCGGCGCCGCCGAGCGTGACGAGCGTCAGGTCGGCGGAAATGTGCGGCGAATCACCTGGCTGGGCATCCATCTGACGACCGACTGACCCCCGGTGCACAAGTTCGGAACCGTAGGACCTTCAACGGGAAGTCCTCCGGCCACCGCTCGTCAGACGGACGTTCTCGCGGGTCGCACCCGAGAAAGTACGGACTGAAGGAGTCGGCGCAAGCCGCTCGGGTGGTCGGGGGCGACCGCCTCACGGAGGCAGGCCGCCGGGTAATCTCTTGGTTTGGAATCTGCCGAAGGGGATGCTGCTCGAGGTTGCAGGCTCCTAGCCCACCCGCCTGGTCTTCCTTTTCATGAAATCCATCAGGATGAACTGGCCGAGCGTCATCGTGTTCGTGAAGTAGGCCTTGCCCTTCGAGAGCTCGCACATCCGCTTCACGAACTCCACTAACGACCGCTCGCGCGCGAGCATGAACGTATTGATCATGATCGCGCTTCGGCGGCAGGCGGTGACCTCGCGGTAGGTCTCCTGCAGGATGTGCGGGTCGAGCCCCATCGAGTTGACGTAGATCCGGCCGTCGGGCAGCGTGAGTGCCGACGGTTTCCCATCCGTGATCATGATGATCTGCCGCATGTCCTTCTTCTGCGACATCAGGATCTTCCGCGCGAGCTTCAAGCCCTCAGCGGTGTTGGTGTGGTACGGCCCCACCTGCGCGTGCGCGAGCTTGGAGAGCGGGATCTCCTCCGCGCTGTCGTGGAAGAGGACGACGCGGAGCGTATCACCCGGGAACTGCGTCCGGATCAGGTGGGTGAGCGCGAGTGCCACCTTCTTGGCCGGCGTGAAGCGATCCTCGCCGTAAAGAATCATCGAGTGCGAGCAGTCGAGCATCAGCACCGTCGCGGCACTCGAGCGATACTCGCTCTGATGCACCATCAGGTCGGGATAGTCGATATCGATGAACGGGGCGCCGTCCTGCTTCTCTGCCACACTGCCACTCTGCCGCTTCTGCCTGGCAATGGCCTTCTTGAGCGTCTCGGGCACGTCCAGATTCATCGTGTCCCCGAACTCGTACGGCTTGCTCGCCGCCTCGGCTTCGACGCCGGTGGCGAGATAGGGTGTATCGTGGCTCCCAAAGCTCGACTTCCCGATGCTGCCGAGCAGATGCTTGAGTGACCGGTACCCCAGGAAGTCCACGCCCTTACCGGTCAGGCTGAACTGCACCTGCTGGGCCGCCTCGTGCGCCTGGCCGCCGGGACCGAACATCGGCTGATGGCCCTCAGGCATCCGCGGCGCCTGCTCGAGGTTCAGATATCCCTCGTCCACGAGCCGCTGGATGATGCCGTCAATCAGTTCGGCGAGCTGCTGCTGGAGCTCGGCATCCTTCGCCGGATCGCCCGTGGACTCGCCACGCAACATCTGGAGCATCTCGGGCGTCAACTGCCCGGACTCGATGAGCGCCTTGAGGATCGCCTCCTTCAGCGCGTCCATCGAGCGCTCGTCCTCGTCGCCGAACTCGCCCCAGTACGGATGCCACGTGGGCCCGCCCGCGAATCCCGACTGCAGCAGGAAGTCGCTCAGCTGATCGAGCAACCCCTGGAGGTTGATCGCGTCGGCGAGCTGGGGGATGTACTTGGAGTAGGTGGTGTATCGCATCGGACTCCTTGATTAGAACCTGGGGAGCCAGCGATGTTCCCGCAATGGGAGACACAGGCGGACAAAGGCGGGCCAAGGCGGGCGAAGGCGGGCAAGGCAACGAGCTCCCAGCCCGCCCACGCCCGTCCACGCCCGCCCATGTCCGCCCCCGTCTCGACCCCTTCCCGGCGCTCCGGCACCGGAACTTCCGGCTGTTCTTCTTTGGGTACATCGTCTCGCTCGTCGGCGTCTGGATGGAGCGGGTGGCGTCGTCGTGGCTCGTGCTCGACCTCACCAACTCGGCCTTTTACGTGGGGCTCGTGAGTGCACTCGGCTCGTTGCCCGTCCTGCTCTTCGCGCTCTACGCGGGCGCGATCGCCGACCGCGTCTCGAAGCGCCGCATGGTGATGGTGACCCAGACGCTCGCGATGCTGATCTCGTTCGTGCTCGCGGGGCTCGTGTTCAGCAAGACGGTGACGATCGAATGGGTGATCGTCCTCGCGGCACTCCTCGGCGTCTCGACCGCCTTCGACATTCCGGCGCGCCAATCGTTCTTCGTGGATCTCGTCGGGAAACAGGATCTCACCAATGCGATCGCGCTCAATTCATCGGCGTTCAACGGGAGCCGCGTGGTGGGGCCGGCGCTCGCCGGCATCGCGATCGGTGCGATCGGGCTGGGCGCATGTTTCTTGTTCAACGCGATTTCGTTTCTGGCGGTGATCTGGGCGCTGGCGATCATGCGACTCCCCGCGTTCCAGAAACCGACGAGCCGCCCGCGCACCTGGGCCAACATCCGGTTGGGCCTCCGCTACGTGCGTGAGGAGCGGCGCGTCCTCCGCCTCATGCTCAACATCGCGGCGGTCAGCATCTTCGGGATCCCCGTCATCGTGCTGTTGCCAGTGCTCGCCAAGAACGTGCTCGGCGAGGGGGCGACGGAGTTCGGGTGGATGATGTCGGCCATCGGGATCGGCGCCGTGGCCGGGGCGCTCTGGCTCGCCACGATCGGCCGCGATCTTCCGCGCGGGAAGTTGTTGAGCTGGTCGGCGATCGTTTTCGGCGTGCTCGTCGTGGTG
>DATFMZ010000203.1:0-17576 GCA_035266665.1 Gemmatimonadales bacterium
GGCCGCGCACGCCACCTTCTATTTCGGCCGCCCCGAGAAGCCCCACGGGTGGCAGCACACGACGACCGCGAACCTGATACGGGAAATGGCGAGCTTCATCACCAACCACGCGCCGAGCGGCGCCGACACGCGCGCCTGGAAGTACGAATGAATCGCGCACCGCACTCCGCGGAGGACATGGCACGATGCTGAGAGCAACCATAGTGATGGCGACGCTGGCGCTCGCCGGATTCCAGAGCGGCGGACGTCCCGCCGAGCCGGGGGTGCCGCCGAGCACGTTCCAGGGCCTGCACTGGCGCTTCATCGGGCCGTATCGCGCGGGTTGGGCGACGGTCGCCGCGGGGATTCCCGACCAGCCGAACACCTACTACTTCGGTGGGGCGGGTGGCGGAGTCTGGAAGACGACCGACGCGGGACGCACGTGGCAGGGACTCATGCAGCACGAGACCTCGTCCGCGATCGGCGCGCTGGCCATTGCACCGTCCAACCCGCAGGTGATCTACGTCGGGACGGGACAGGTCGCCGCGCGGTACGACGCCATGGCGGGTGACGGTGTCTACCGGTCGGCCGACGGCGGCGAGACCTGGAAGCACGTCGGGCTCGACAGCACGCGTCACATCGGGGCCATCCTCGTGGACCCGAAGAATGCCGATCGCGTGCTCGTCGCGGCACTCGGCCACATGTTCGGGCCGAACGCCGAGCGCGGCGTCTATCTCTCGACCGACGGCGGCGCCACGTGGCAGCACGTGCTCGCGCTCGGCGACTCGGTGGGGGCGGTGGACCTCGCATGGGATCCGGAGCACCCGGCGGTCGTCTATGCCGCGGCCTGGCAGATGCGCATGCATCCGTGGATGGACTATTTCCAGCCGCAGGCGGGCCCGGGGTCGGGGATCTACAAGAGCACCGACGGCGGCGCGACCTGGACGCGGCTCGACGGCCACGGCCTGCCGAGCGGCATGGTGGGCCGCATCGGACTCGGCGTCGCGCGCGGCAGCGCGGGCCGCATCGTCTACGCCACGATCGCGCTCGAGGGCTCGCCGCTCACGGGCGCGGTGGTGCCCAAGGGAAAGAGCGGGATCTATCGCTCGAACGACGGCGGCACCAGCTGGCAGCTCGTGAACGACGATGGTTCGCTCGCGAGCAGCTATTTCGGGCGCATCACGGTCGCTCCGTACGACTCGAACACGATCTACGCTACCGGGCGTTCGATCGAGGTGTCGCACGACGGCGGGAAGCACTTCACGGTCTTCAAGGGCTCACCCGGCGGCGACGACTATCACGATCTCTGGATCAATCCGATCGATCCCACGCACATGATCGAGGGCGCGGACCAGGGCGCGGCCGTGACCGTGAACGGCGGCAAGGCCTGGTCGAGCTGGTACAACCAGCCCACCGGCCAGCTCTATCACCTCGGCGTGGACGATCAGTTCCCGCATCACGTCTACAGCGGGCAGCAAGACAACGGGACGGTGGAGCTCACGAGCCGTGGGCCATATGGCGTGATCGACGAGCGCGACTGGCACCCGGTGGGTGGCGACGAGCGCGACGACATGCTTCCCAAGCCCGGAGATCCCGCCATCGTGATCGGTAGCGGGCTCGGCGGACACACGTCGCGCTTCGACGAAGTGACCCGGCAATCCGCCGAGATTTCGCCGTGGCCGGTCTCGAGCTACGGCGCCCGGCCGACGACGGTCAAGTACCGCTACACGTGGATCACGCCGCTCGCCTTTTCTCCGATCGCGCCGCACGCGCTGTACATGGGCTCGCAGGTGCTCTTCAAGTCGCTGGACGACGGCGATCACTGGGAGACGGTGAGTCCCGATCTGAGCGGTAAGGCGGCGGGCGCCAAGAACTGCCAGGATCCGAATTTCACCGAGGCCAAGCCCTGCGGGTTCGGCGTGATCTTCACGATCAATCCCTCGCCCATCCGGAAGGGCCTGATCTGGATCGGGACCGATGACGGCCTGATTCACGTCACGCACGACGACGGCGCGCACTGGACGAACGTGACGCCTGCCGGGCTTCCGACGTGGGCGCGCATCAACGATGTGGATCCGTCGGCGTTCGATACCAACGTCGCGTACGCGGCTGTGGACCTGCACCGGATGGATCGGTTTCAGCCGATGGCGTTCAAGACCACCGACGGCGGAAAGACGTGGACCAGCATCATCCACGGGTTGCCGGCAGACGAGTACGTGTCGGTGATTCGTGCCGATCCCGTGAAGCGCGGTCTGCTCTTCGCCGGCACCAACCGCGGCGTCTACGTCTCGTTCGACGACGGAAGAGACTGGCAGCCGTTGCGACTGAACTTCCCGACGACGTGGGTACGGGATCTGTTGGTGCACGACGGCGATCTCATCGCCGCGACCCAGGGCCGAGGGATCTGGATCCTGGACGACATCGAGCCGCTCCGTGAGATCACGGCGCCGCTCGCGAACGAAGCGGTGCACCTCTTCGAGCCCGCGACAGCGATCCGCATGCGGAACAACGAGAACCGGGACACGCCGTGGCCGCCGTCCACGCCGGTCGCCGAGAACCCGCCAACCGGCGCGGTGATCGATTACTGGCTTGGCCCCGGCGCCAAGGGGCCGGTGACGCTCACCTTCCGGGACGCCGCGGGGAATCTGATTCGGCGGTTCTCGAGCGAGGACAAACCGGACTCACTTCCGGCGGATCGGTATTTCCAGAAGGGATGGATCGGTGCACCAGCGCACGTCTCGGCCGACCCCGGGATGCATCGGTTCGTGTGGGATCTGCGCTACCCGCGGCCGAAGGCGATCTCGTACGGCTATTCCATCGCGGCGATCTGGCAGGTGGGAACTCCGCTCGAGCCGCGCGGGCCGCTCGCGCCTCCGGGGCGCTACACGGTAACGCTGACGGTAGGCGGGCATGCGCACGTGAAGCATTTCACCGTGCGGCTCGATCCGCGGGTCCACGTGACGCAGCAGGCGTTGCGCGAGCAGCTGGCGTTCTGCCGGATGATCGATTCGACGTTGAACCGCGCGGTCGAGGTGCACGACGCCATCGGCCGTGCGCTCGCCGACGAGGGGAAGCTCAACGCCAACGTCGCCGACTCGCTCAGCGCGCTCGACGGGGGCGATCATGGGATCGCCAACACGGCGAGCACGCTGGCCAGTCTGGTCACGGCGGTGCAGGGCGCCGACGCCGCGCCCACGCAGGGCGACCGCGACGTCTACGCCGCGTATCGCAAGGACCTCGACGCCGCGCTGGACGCGTGGCGGCGGCTCGAGTCCCAGGTACCGACCGAAGACCGTTAGCGCGCGGCCGGCGCGAGCTCCTTCGCGAGGAACGCCGTGGCGGCCGAGTCGGCCTCATGCCACGAGTGCCAGCGGAGGAAGCCGTGGATCTCGTCGGGGATGACGAGCTCCTCGTAGTGCACGCCCTTTGCATCGAGGCGGCGGGCAAGATCCACGGTCTCGTGGAAGTACACGTTCCGGTCGTCGTCACCCTGAATCAGGATGACGGGCGATTTCCACGTGTCGATGGCCGCGTCGGGTGACGATTCCCAGGCCACGGTGCGCGCGCTGTCGAGGTCGCCCCGCTCGTACCGCCACGGCGGATCGAAGCGGGTGCGTTCCTCCACGGTCCAGTCGTGCACGCCGTGCATGTCGGCGCCGGCGGCGAAGACGTCGGAGTTGTGGGCGAGCGCCATCGCGGTGAGGAAGCCGCCGTACGAGCCTCCCCAGATCCCCACGTGCTTGGCGTCCACCTCGGGGCGCGCCGCGAGCCACCTGCCGCCCGCCAACACGTCTTGATACTCCGCGGCGCCGGCCGGTCCCGCCTGCGCGGGGTGATGGAAGTCCCACCCATAGCCGATGCCCAGCCGATAGTTCACGGAGAGCACCACGAATCCCCGACTCGCCAGGTACTGATTCACCGCGTACGAGTTCGAGTAGTAGTCCATGTAGTGCCAGCCGAGGAGCATCTGCCGCGGCGGGCCGCCGTGGACGAAGATCACGCCGGGGTGCGTGCCGCTGAGTCCCGGCCGCTCGAAGAGCTGGCCGTGGATCGTCGTCCCGTCGGGTGCTTCGAATGTCACCTGGCTCGGCACCACGAGCTGGTCAGTGGGGAAGTCGGCGGGAATCCGATCGGCGCCGAGGAGCTTGAGTCCGGCGTGGGAGAGCGCGATGACGGCCGGGACGGGCGGTCGCTTCGCCTCCGCCGAGATGAGACCCACCCACGCGCCATCGCCGGTCACGACCGGCGTCCATTCCAACCCCGCGCCCCGCGTCATGATCGTCGGCGTCGCGCGATCGACCGGAACGCGGAAGAGATGCCGCCGATCGTTGTCGTTCCGGTCGGGACCGGTGTCGGCGTCGTAGACGAGCGTCTTGTGGTCGGGCGTCATCGCCACGTGCTCGACCATGTAGTCGCCGGGTGTAAGAAGGAGAGGCGAGCCGCCTGACGTCGGAATCGAGTAGAGATGCGGCCAGCCGTCGAGATCGGCGAGGAAGACGAGACGGTCACCGTCGGCCCAGTGGAGATTCACGCCGCCGGCGGTCTGTGGATACGATCCATGCAGCGTGTTCGGGCTCTGCCAGACTGCGTGTGCCGCGTCGGTCGTGGCGTCACCGATCCAGATCGCCCACGGGTTCGGTGTCCGCTCGAGCATCGGGCGCGGCGGGCCGCCGCGGCCCGGCATCCGGACAAAGGCGATCTGACGCCCGTCGGGCGACCACACGGGATGAAAGTCGCGCGACGTCGACGGCGCGAGATAGGCGAGCGGCGTCGAGTCCGACGTGAAGATGGTGATGAAGCTGTGGTCGCCGCGGTCGGACACGAAGGCGAGCCGGGTGCCGTCGGGCGACCAGGTCAGGTCGCCGTTCTCGCCGCGCGCGAAGCAGAGCTGCGTCGCCTCTTTCGAGCCATCGAGCGGGACCGACCAGATCTGGCCCGCCCGGATGAACGCGACGACGTCGCCCTTCGGAGAGATCGCCGGAGCGTCCCCATCGGCGAGGAGCGTGGGTGCGGAATCGCCCGCCGTGCGGACGCCCCAGATCTGAATCTTCGGCTGGATGGGGTTGTGATCGGGATCGGGTGGGAGATTTTTCGGCGCGGGCCAGTTGGCGTCGTGATCTCCGCCGCGCACGTAGACGAGCATCGTCCCGTCGTGCGAGAACGTGAGCTGGGTCAGCTCCTGCCCATCGTCGCGGGCATACCGGGTCAGCTGTTTGGGCGTCCAATCGGGCGCCGCGGCGGTCCAGATGTTCCGCACCCCACGCTCGTCCAGCACCCATGCCAGCCGCGCCCCCGTCGGGGCGGCGACGACCTCCACGGGATACGGGTAGCTCAGCACCTGCGCGAGGGAGAAGGGCCCCCGGCCCTGCGCGAGGGCGGCCGCGGGAAGGGCGAGGGCGGCGGTGGCGATCCAACGGAGCGTGCGGTGCATTGGCGGACTCCGGGAATGTGAAGATGGGAGAAATATAGAAGCGCGCCTCGACCTTGACGCGTCGCGACCGCGTCGACAGCGTCAATACATACCTGTTCGGAGCGTGGACGTGCCTTCCTATACCCTCGACATCAACGGCAAACAGCACACGGTGGACGCGCCGGCGGACATGCCGCTCCTCTGGGTGCTGCGTGACAAGCTCGGACTCACCGGAACCAAATTCGGGTGCGGCGTAGGCGAATGCCTCGCCTGCGCCGTACACCTCGATGGCGAGGTTGCCTTCTCGTGCAGCTACCCCGTCTCGGCGGCGCAGGGGAAGAAGATCACGACGATCGAAGGCGTGGCGCCTGCCGGCACGCTGCATCCGGTGCAGGAGGCGTGGATCGAGGTAGACGTGCCCCAATGCGGCTACTGCCAGTCGGGGCAGATCATGGCCGCGGCGGCGCTGCTTGCCAAGACGCCTCATCCGACGGACGCGGAGATCGACCGCACGATGTCCGCCAACCTCTGCCGCTGCGGCACCTACAACCGGATTCGGCACGCGATTCATCGCGCGGCGGGGGAGGCGTCATGACGACGCGACGCGACTTTCTCGGTGTGACCGCGGCCACGGGCCTCGGTCTCGTGCTCGGCTTTCATCGCCCGCTCAAGGGCCAGGCGGCGCTGATCGCCAAGGCGATGGGCACGGATACGGCGTCCGACGCGGAGCTGAATGCCTGGGTGCACATCGCGCCCGACGACACGATCACGCTCGTCATCAATGAATCCGAGATGGGGCAGGGCGTCTTGACGTCCCTTCCCATGATTCTCGCGGAAGAGCTCGACGCGGACTGGACCAAGGTCCGGTCCGAGCCCGCTCCCGCAGACACGCGCTTCGGCCGGCAGAGCACGGGCGGGAGCACGAGCGTGCGGATGGATTACGCGAACTTGCGGACCGTGGGCGCGGCCGCGCGCGCGATGCTCATCGGTGCCGCGGCGCAACGCTGGGGCGTTCCGGCCGGCGAGTGCTCGACCGACGTGGGGTACGTGGTGCACGCCGCGAGCAAGCGGCGCGCGTCGTACGGATCGCTCGCGGTCGACGCCGCGAAGATCACCCCGCCCGAGAAGCCGCCGCTCAAGGATCCGAAGGACTTCCGCATCATCGGAAAGCCGATGAAGCGCCTCGACACGCCCGACAAGGTGCGGGCGACGACGGAGTTCGGCATCGACGTGCGGCGGCCGGGGATGCTGATCGCCCAGGTCGAGCGATGTCCGATTTTCGGTGGGAAGCTCGGCTCCTTCGACGCGACGAAGGCCAAGACGGTGCCCGGCGTGCGGCACGTTATCGCCATTCCCTCCGGCGTCGCGGTCGTGGCCGACGACTTCTGGGCGGCCACCAAGGGCCGCGAGGCGCTCTCGGTCACCTGGGACGACGCCGGCCACGGCACACTGTCGAGCACCGACATCGCGGCGGAGCTCCGGCGCATCGTGGACGGGGGCGCGGTGGCGCGCAAGGACGGCGAGCCCGATGCCGCGCTCGCGGGTTCGCACGCGACGATCCATGCGGAGTACGAAGTGCCGTACCTCGCGCACGCGACGATGGAGCCGATGAACTGCACGGCGGACGTTCGGAGCGGGTCGTGTGAAATCTGGGCGCCCACGCAAGCGCCGACCGGCTGCCGGGACCTCGCGGCGAAGATCACGGGCCTCTCATCCGAGAAGGTCACGGTTCACACGACGTATCTCGGTGGCGGGTTCGGGCGCCGGTCGCAGACCGATTTCCTCGAGGATGCCGTCCGGATCTCGAAGGCGGTGGGCGCCCCGGTCAAGCTCGTCTACACGCGCGAGGACGACATGCGCGCCGGCTGGTATCGCCCGACGGCGTACAACAAGATCGCCGGCGGGGTCGACGCGCAGGGATGGCCGACCGTTTGGACGCAGAAGATCGCGACACCGTCCATTGCCGAGAACTTCGGCCCGCTCCGGGACGGCATCGACGGCATGGCGGTCGAAGGCGTGAGCAACCTGCCGTACGCGATTCCGAACATGCTGGTGACCTACGCGAAGCCCGATTTCCCGATCTCCGTCTGGTTCTGGCGCTCGGTGGGGAGCTCGCAGAATGGGTACGTCACCGAGTGTTTCCTCGACGAGCTCGCCCATCTCGGCGGAAAGGATCCGGTCGAGCTCCGGCGGCGTCTGCTGAAGGACCATCCACGCCACCGCCGGGTTCTCGATCTAGCCGCGGAGAAGGCGGGCTGGGGCACGCCGCTGCCTGAGGGCCACGCACGCGGCGTCGCGGTACACGAGGCGTTCGGGAGCATCGTGGCCGAGGTGGCGGAGGTATCGTTGCCGGCGAGCGGTACGCCGCGCGTGCATCACGTGGTGTGCGCGGTGGACTGCGGCCAGTACGTGAATCCCGACACGATCAAGGCGCAGATGGAAAGCGGAATCGTCTATGGGTTGTCGGCTGCGCTCTACGGTGAGATCACGATCGACAAGGGACGGGCCGTACAGGGGAATTTCGATTCCTACCCCATCGTGCGGCTGCGGGAGATGCCGTCGATCGATACGTACATCGTGGCGGAGGGGGACCCGATGGGCGGGATCGGCGAGCCCGGGACGCCGCCCATCGCGGCGGCCGTGTGCAACGCCCTCTTGGCGTTGACCGGCAAGCCCGTGCGGCGCCTGCCGATCGTGCGCCGAACGTAAGCGCGCGCTAGTCGCGCCGGACGGTGCGGCCGACGATCACCGTAATATTGTCGCCGCCGCCGCCGTCGAGCGCGTCCTGGACCAGCGCCTCGCAGGCTTGTTTGGGCGTCGTCATCGTGCGCAAACGCTCCTCGATCCGCTCGTCGGAGACGTGCTTCGTGAGTCCGTCGGTGCAAAGGAGGCCGATAGCGCCCCAGCGCTGCGGGATGCGCGTCACGACCGGCGCGCTTTGCGGCCCGCCGATCGAGCTCGACAGGACGTTGGCCCACCGGGTGTTGTAGGCCTCGGTGCGACTCATCACTCCCGAATCCACGAGCTCCTGCGCCATGGTCTGATCGCGCGAGATCTGCCGCAACACCCCTTCGTACAGTGTATAGCAGCGGCTGTCTCCCACCTGGAGGAGATAGGAGCGCGGCCACACGCTGATCCACAGCGTGAGCGTCGTCGCCATGCCGCGGAACGTGGCGTCGCTCGCAGCGCGCTCCGCGATGTCCACGTGCACCCGGACGGCCGCCTCCTCGAGGGCCCGGGTGAAGGCGGTATCGTCGGTGGCATCGGCGGTGTAATAGCAGTGCATGCTCTCGATGACGTAGCGCGTCACCGTCTCCGCGGTGAACCGACTCGCCTCCTCGCCATGCGGGCCGCTGCCGACGCCGTCCGCGACCATGGCCAGAAAGGCGAGTCGCTCCGCGCGTCCCGCAATCTGCTCGACCTGCGGCAGACTGGTGAGATGCACGTCCACGTGCTTCTTGAGTGAGCACACCAGGAAGTGGTCCTGGTTGTTCTCGCGCACCTTCCCGCGATGCGTGAGCCCGTAGAACTCGATTTCTTCGTCGCGGGGCTTGCGACCCGCGGCGTCGGATTGAACCGGTGTCTCGGTCGCGCCGGACGCCCGCGTGGGAGCGTCGTCTGGTGGAGTCATGGTCGTCACCGCCTACCGCGCGCTCGCGATCGCGATCTTGTCCGGCAGGTTCGGCACGATGCAGAGAAACTCGAAGGCGTCCCCGTCGTGCGCCTTGTACCAATGCGGTACCTCGGCAGGGATGTAGAGGACATCGCCGGCCTGAACCTCGTGGACCTCGTCGCCGATCCCCACGCTCGCGCGTCCGCGCAACACGTACTGTTCGTGCTCGACCGTGTTGGTGTGCCTCGGCATGCCGCCGCCAGGCTGCATGATGAAGCGACGGAGCGCGAAATGCGGGCCCTCATCGGGACCGATGAGCACCTGCCGCTCCGTGTGCGTACCGGCGGTGACTTCTTCGCGCGCGACGTCGTCCGCGCGCTTGACCGAGTGGGTGGCATTCATGTCGAGTTCCCCGGGTCGTGTATCGGTGTCAATCCAGAAACGGCGACTTCTTCTTGCGAGTGGTGCCGCCACCGCCGGTGTCCCCCAGCAGCCGCTGCAGCTCTTCTTCACTCAACTCGAACGGGTCGGCCTCGTACCCCGGTGCCTCGACCCGGAGTTCGCGGTTGGGATTCCCGCCCACGGGCACCAACTCCCATTCCGACCGCGTGCGATCGTGCACTTCCCACTGGTGGCCGTCGCGATCGGTGAACTTGCGATAGCCCACATTGCCTCCCGGCAGATGCGCTGTTGGAGTCCCGTCCCCTTAAGGTGTCGCGCCGGCCGGTCCGACGCCAGCCGGCGCCGAATCGGACCGGTGGCCGCGGCTCACACCTCGACGGTGGGCATGGCACTCACTTCGTCGAGGAGCTCCTTGTAGAGCGCCGTCGTGAGATAGCGCTCGCCGCTCGAGGGGATGATCGTGACGATCGTCTTGCCGGCGCTTTCGGCGCGTCTCGCCACCTCGAGCGCCGCCGCCACCGCCGCCCCGGACGAAATGCCCACGAGCAATCCCTCTTCCCGCGCCAGCCGGCGCGCCATGGCGAACGCCGTGTCGTTATCGATCTGCACGACGTCGTCGATCAACGAGGTGTCGAGAACGTCGGGGACGAAGCCCGCGCCAATCCCCTGAATCTTGTGTGGGCCGGGCTTCCCGCCGGAGAGCACCGGCGAGCCGCTCGGCTCGACGGCCACGGCACGGAACCCGGGCTTCTTCTGCTTCAGGACCGATGCGACGCCGGTGAGCGTGCCCCCCGTCCCGACACCCGCAACCAGGATGTCCGCCGCGCCGTCGGTGTCGCGCCAGATCTCCTCGGCCGTCGTCTTGCGGTGGATCTCGCGGTTCGCGGAGTTCTTGAACTGCTGGGGCATGAAAGCGCCGGGATGCTCCTTGAGCAACGCCTCCGCCTTTGTCACCGCACCGGGCATTCCCTTGGCCCCGGGCGTGAGCACCAACTCGGCACCCAGTGCGCGAAGGAGCGCCCGGCGCTCGACGCTCATCGTATCCGGCATGGTGAGGATCAGCCGGTAGCCGCGGGCCGCGGCGACGAACGCCAGCGCGATGCCCGTGTTGCCGCTCGTCGGCTCGATGAGGGTGTCGCCCGGCTTGATCTTCCCCGCCTGCTCGGCGGCGTCGATCATCGCGACGCCGATCCGGTCCTTGACGCTCGAGAGCGGGTTGAAGAATTCGAGCTTGAGCAGGATCGTCGCCTTCGCATCGCCCGCCACGCGGCCGAGCCGCACGAGCGGGGTATTGCCGATGGTGGCCGTGATGTCGTCGAATATGCGTGCCATGATCTCTCCCGGTCGCGTTCAGATCTGATAGTCCAGTACCCCGGCCACCCCGCGCAGAGCCTCGTCGCCCGCCTGCTCCGTCGCCTCGCGCGCGTGGAGCACGTTCTCGATCCGCTGGAGCCGGCTCGCGAGGGCTGCCAGCGAGCGCTCCACCGGGTCCGAAATCTCTTCATGGTGGAGGGTGATCCGCTCGGCCTCGGCGCGGGTATGGGTGCCCACGGGTCTCGCGGGAATGCCCACGACCGTCGTGCCCGCGGGCACGTCCTGCACGACCACGGACGACGCCCCGATACGCGCCCCGTCGCCCACTCTGAGCGGGCCGAGCACCTTGGCCCCCGCGCCGACCACGATGTTGTCGCCGAGCGTGGGATGGCGCTTCGTATGCTCGAGCGAGACGCCGCCCAGGGTCACGCCCTGATAGAGCACCACGTCGTGGCCGATCTCGGTCGTCTCGCCGATCACGACCCCCATCCCGTGGTCGATGAAGAACCGGCGGCCGATGGAGGCACCCGGATGGATCTCGATCCCGGTCAGGAAACGGGCCAGATGCGAGATCCAGCGGCCGAGCGTCTTGAAATCGGCACGCCAGCAGGCGTGGGCGATCCGGTGCATCCAGACCGCGTGCAATCCGGGATAGCAGAGCAGAATCTCGAGCCGCGTCCGCGCCGCCGGATCGCGCTCCAGGACGACGCGGATGTCCTCGTCGAGTGTGTCGAAGATGCTCACGTGCACCTCTTCTCAAAAAAAGAACCACGGCGTTGGGCCGTGGTTCGGGATCGCTTGAAAGTCCGCTGGTGACCGTGTCGTACGTTCGGCGATTCGGCTACCCAGGTCGGACCCGCGCCCACCGCGGCCGTGCCCCATGGTCGGTACAGACGCACGGGGGGTACTCCGTGCAGGTGGGGAAACAGATGGCGCGGGTCATGGGTTCCGTAGGCCGATCCCTTCGGGCGCTGAGTCCTTCCCTGACGTTAGAGCGTGTCGAGCCGGGCGTCAACGCCGCTTCGTCGCGCGGCGCGTCAGGCGTCGGGCGGGAGCCGGAGCCGGCTCATCGAGGAATTGCACGCTGATCGACGCGAGTTGATCGCCGAACCACGCCACCAGGCGGCCCATGAACTTCTCGGCCAGATAGAAGAGGTCGCGCGGGGCCTTGGGCACGACGCGGGCGATCACGACCCCGCCCGCGTGCGAGACGTCGATGTGACCGTTGGATTGGATGTGCTTGAGCCGCGTCTTCTTCTTATTCGCCCAATCCCAGGTGGCGGCTTCGTGCAGGACTTTACTGCGGAGGAGGGCGTAGGCGTCGACGCCGACGTGCGGTACGACCTGGATCTGGATCATGCGGGTCCCCGGGGGTCGATCTCAGGCCTCAACATGCAGGAGCAGGGAGCAGGGAGCAAGGAGCAGGGAGCAGGGCCGCAGCGAGGCGCTCGGTGACCGGGCCTATCGGCCGACCTCCCGCTCGAGCTCCTGAATCCAATTGGTCACGACGACGATGCTTCGTGCTTCGGTGCCGGGGACGCGGCGCACCATGAGGAAGCGCTCCCCGTCGGGCGTGACGTCGTACCCGCCGAGCGTTTGGGCGTTGGTCGCTCCCACGTAGTCCCCGCGAAACAGCTCGACGGGAGCGCCGAGCGCGCCGGTCGTGGGGTTTACCGAAACCGCCATCATCCCCGACCGGGTCCGATACACCAGCTCCTTGCCGCCGCGCGTCCAGTGCGGGCCGAGTCCCCCGCTCACGGACACCTGCGTGCGCGCGTGCATGATGTCGGGATATGGACTCAAGTAGACCTGATCCGGTCCCGACTCGTCAGAGACGTACGCGAGCCACCGGCCGTTTGGCGCGATACGCGGAGCTGTGAGGTTCGCCGCCTTCGAGGTCATGAGCGGTGTCGCCTTCCCGGAGTCGCCGAGTGAGAGCGACCAGATCTCGCTGTATGGGCTGAGGCTGTAGTGGTACAAGAGCGTCCGGCCGTCGGGCGTAATGCTCACGGGGTACTTGTCGTGCGAGGACGCAAGGAGCGTTTTCGACGGCGTCGAGCCGTCCGCCGGCCGGATGCAGAGATCGAACACCGGATGCTCGCATTGATAGACGACCTCACGTCCATCCGGCGTGAAGACTGGATCGAAGTTGTTGGCGCCGCCGCTCGTGATCGGCGTGCGCGTGCCGCGCACAAGATCCAGGATCCAGACATCCCACCGCGCGTTCGCGGCCGCCATGGAGACGGCGACCCGATTGCCGTTCGGCGAGATGGATGGATCCCCGTACCGTCCAGGCGCGGTAACGGGCGGGCTCACCCTGCCGCTTCGCGTGACCCACACGAGCTCGTGATTGCCGCCGAGCGTCCCGGCCGTCACGTACGCCAGCAACCCGTTGCCGGCGACGTCAAACGCCGCGAGGCCGCTCGCGCTCTGCATCGCGACGCCCTGGACGACCGGGACGGGTTGGCCCGTGACCGCCAACCGACCCGCGTCGAATGTGACGGCGAAGATCGTCCCGTCCCGCGCGTACAGGAGATACCCCGGCGGCACGTACTTGCCGTTCACTCCGCCTTCCACCAGCACTTTCCGTTCTCCCGTCTTCAGGGAGACGACCTCGATGCGCGCGCGGGCAATCGGCGACGAGTAGGCGGTGAACAGCACGTGGTCGCCGTCGGGGAGGACCTGCGGCCACCAGTCGCCGAGCTCGCCGTGCGTGCTGTCGGGCGTGGTGATGGGCGTCGGCGTTCCGCCGCCCTCCGGGACGCGCCACAACCCGCTGTTATATGCTTTCGCGTAGATGATGGCGCCGCCGCCGGTCCACACGCCGCCGAACCCGCCGTCCGCGACGTCCACCACCGGGCCGCCCCCTAGCGGTACCTTGCGCAGCTTCCCGTCCTGACTGAACGCCACCCACTTCGCGTCGGGGGACAGAAAGGGGTTGGTGGCGCCCTCCGTGCCAGGAATGACGTGGAGCGCCGTATCGTCGAGTACCCGCTGGAGTAAGAAGATCGTGTCGCCCCGTACGCCCGGCACGAGGAGATGCTGCCCGTCGGCGGAGAGGTCGAGGTTCGCGGTCACGAGGCGTAGGCCCGGCGGCAGCACGACCGTCGCGCGGACCACGTCGGCGCGCCGCCCCTTCGAACCGGTCGCGAGCTTCGCGCCGAGCAGCGCGATCACGACGACGGCCGCGGCGAGGAGTGCCCAGGGAAGCACGGTTGCCATGCGAGAACGCCGCAGCACGGCCGCGCCGGACGGCCCGGTGCCCGCGATAGTGAACGCTGGATTGGTGAGCGCCTCGGCGAACGCCTTCGCCGTGTCGAACCGATCGGCGGGAAGCTTCTCGAGCGCCTTTGCCGCGGCTGCCGCGACGTTCGCCGGCACGTTCTTGCGGAGCTCGGTGACCGGCCGGGCCTGGTCTGTCACGATCTTCATGATGATCTGCTGTGCCGAGCTCCCAACGTGCGGCGGGTTCCCTGTCAGCATCTCGTAGAGCACGCTCGCCAGCGAGTAGATGTCCGAGCGCCCCGTGATATCCTTATCCGCCGTCGCCTGCTCGGGACTCATGTAATGCGGCGTGCCGAGACTCATCCCCGTCTCGGTCATCCGTCCGCCCGCGGCGGCCGAGAGCGCGAGTGCGATCCCAAAGTCGGCGACCATCGGCCGGCCGGCGTGGAGCAAGATGTTTTCGGGCTTGATATCGCGGTGGATCACACCCTGCTCGTGGGCGTACTGCAGTGCGTCGGCCACCTCGACGGTGACCTTCACCGCCTCATCGACGGAGAGCTGTGTCTCGCGATTCAGCTTCTCGCGCAGCGTCTCGCCCTCGATGTAGGGCATGACGTAGAAGAGGAAGCCGTCCGCTTCGCCCGAGTCGAAGAGCGGGAGGATGTGCGGGTGCTGGAGTTGGGCGGTGGTCTGGATCTCCTGGACGAACCGATCCGCCCCCAGGACCGCTGCCAGCTCGGGGCGGAGCACCTTGATCGCCACCTGCCGGTGGTGCTTGAGATCTTCGGCGAGGTAGACCGTGGCCATCCCGCCGGCACCAAGCTCGCGCTCGATCCGGTACCGGTCGGCGAGGGCGGTGGAAAGACGACTCGGAATGTCTGGGGAGGTCACGCGGCTAAGATGGCGCGGGAAGGCTGGCGGGACAAGGAGGCCGGTGTGCGGAGCGGGACGTCGGGACTGCTACCCGTCTCCCGTCTCCCGTCTAGCGTCTCCCGTCCCACCCATCCGTGAGCGTCTTCAGGAAGGCGATCAGATCGTCGATGTCTCGCGCGGTGAGCGCCGGCGCGTCCCCGGCGTGCCGATCGAACGGCCCATCAATCGTGTCCACGTTCCCGCGCAGCGCGCTCGGCATGTCGTTGAACTTCTCGACGTGCCCGTGCACGCCGTGCGGATAGACGCTGTCGGGTCGGGTATCGCGAAAGGCGTAGAACTCAAGTACGTGCCGTAGGGTGTGGAAGACGCCGTTGTGGAAGAACACCCGGCGCGTCGCGACGTTGCGGAGCGACGGCGTGCGAAACATGCCGCAGTACGCCGAGTCCGTGGCGAGATCGGCGCGCGCGGGGCCGCAGAGTCCCAGATCGAAGTGGCGGGGATTCCGGTTCGCGATGATGTGCTCGTTCCGCGGAACGCCGAGCGCCTCGTACTGATAATCGGTGAACATCGGCGGCCGGCCGTTTTGCCCCGGCCGATCGAGATGACAAGCGGCACAGTTTCCGCGTGCCGGATCCTCGAAGACCGCGAGCCCGCGTGCCTCGGCGGGCGTGAGGGTCGCCGTTCCTTGCAGGTACGCGTCGTACTTGCTGCTGTACGGATGGAACGAGGAATCCTCGAGCTCGAACCGCCCAACCGCGAACGTCGCCTCGTCCACGAGGCGGCGCGCGTCCGCTACGGTCTGCGCGCCGAAGAAGAGTGCAAAGTCCTTCCCGTAGGAGGCGCGTCGGAGCTTCGCCGCGACGATCACCATGTCGCCGTTGGCCATCTCGACCGGACTGAAGAGCGGGATCAGCGCCTGCGCCTGGAGCGTGCTCGCTCGGCCGTCCCAGAAGAATCCGCCGCGCGGCACGAGCGCCGTCATCGGCGCCGTGACCCCAGCCGACTTTCGCGATCGCGGCGCGGCGGCCCCCACCGCCGCACGTCGGGCGAGGCTCGCGTTCTCGGCCTCGGCGTTGTCCGGGCCAATGCTGAATCCGGGCACGCGATCCATGTACCGGAGACTCGGCACGGCGCGCATGCCCTGCGCGTCCAAGGCGGCGCCGCCGAGGCGCACGGCACCAGCATCGGGCGGCCCATAGGCGTACGCCGGATCGTGGCAGGTGGCGCACGACATCCGTCCCGAGCCGGAGAGCGTCGTGTCGAAGAAGATCTTTCGGCCGAGCCGCGCGACCGGCGAGAGCGGAACGACGGGTGGTCGCGCGAGGCGGACCGGATGTGGGTTCACCCCGATTACCGCCGGAGCGAGGCGTGCCCGAGCGACAGCCGCTGCCGCCGCGATCACGACGACCGCGGCGGCGAACATCGGGCGGTGGCGAGTCACGTCAGTGGGGCAGCCGTCCCGATGCCGTGGTCACCGGCGTGCCGAGCGTGTCGTCCAGGAAGAGCACCGTGTTCTTCCCCGTGCCGTGAAAGTCGAACATCCCGTCGATGCTCCCGGTGTGCGCATCGAAGGAGCCGCCGCCGAGCCGCCGGCCGCCCAGCCAATTGTCCTCGATGAACCGAGTCACCGATGCCTGGGTGATCAGCGTGTGATCCACGTAGTTCGCCCGCGCCCACGGCGAGATCACGATGACCGGAATCCGTGTGCCCGGCCCACACCGCCCGTTCACGGGCCCCTTGTCCGCCACGCCACCGAGCTGCGGCGTGGTGCCTGTGACACCGCAGGCGCCCGGAGCGGTCAACTGATCCTTCTTGGGATCGAAAGATGCGTTGGTCACAGGTGTGTAGAGGTGATCGTACCACCCGTCGGAGTCGTCGTAGAGCACGATCACCGCGGTCTCGTGCCATGCGGGCTGCTGTTCGAGGAAGTTGACGACCTGTACGACGAACGTCTGCTCGTCGAGCGGATCGGAGTACCCCGCGTGTCCATCCTGGTAGCCCGATGCCTTGAGAAACGACACGGCGGGGAAGTTGCCGGCCCGCACGGCGTCGAAGAAATCGTGCAGGCCGTACTGATGATTGGCGGCGTCGCCGGCGTGCCCGATTGTCGCGACCGACGTGGGGCGCGCGTGCGTCGGGTTCGCGGTCGAGGCGTAGTACTGGAAGGGCTCGTGATGAGGGATGTAATCCAGCGCCGCGCGCCCAATGACCGTGGAGAAGGTCATGCGGGAGCATCCGGTGCTCTTGTCGGGATTCGTGACCGACAAGTCGAAGCCCCCCTCGAACCAGCCCCAGGTCACGCCGGCGTCGTTCAGCAGGTTGCCGATGTTCTTCCCCGTGAGGGAGACTTGGTCGAGCGAGTCGGAGCAGACGTCGCCCGTGGGGTCGACATCGTTGATCATGGTGAGTCCGCCCTGCCCGTCGTGCACGTAGTAGGACGACCTGCTGCTCTTGGCCAGCACGACGCCGTTGGTCTGTCCCGAAATCAGATTCAGCGCTCCCGGCGTGGAGGGGCCGTAGACGTCGGTGTACGCGTTGTCGCTCATCGCGAAATGCTGGGCGTAGTTCCAGAGCGCCGTGACCGTGTTGCCGTCGTAGTAGCCCATGACGAGGGCGGGCGTACCGAACGCACCCACGCCGCCCGGCGTGCCCCGACCGGTGTACTTGGGGAACCGATCGGCCGCACCGTTGTGATATGCCAGCTGCTCGAGAGTGTAGTCGTGGGATTGATCCGCGGTCGCTGCCTGCGAGCGATCGAGG
>DATFMZ010000204.1:0-23684 GCA_035266665.1 Gemmatimonadales bacterium
CGCCGCGGATACCGCCGCATCGAGCGGACCCGCCGGCGCGCCACTCGCCTTGAACGACGCCTCCGCGTGCTGCATGGCCGCGGAGTAACGCCCCTCTGCCGCGGCGATCGCCGAAAGCAGCGCCTCGAGCCCCGACGTGGCGTAGGACGATCCCCCCGATGCCGCGAGCGCCGCGCGCGCAAGGGTCGTCGCTGTATCGTATCGTCCGCGTGCCGCGGCGACGGCCGCGCGAATGATACCCATTGCCACGCTCGTCACCGAACGGGAGGCCGCGAGGTCGAGCACCGAGTCCGCCGCGTCATAGTGACCCTGATAGGCCATTGCCGCCGCCGCATTCAGATACAACGACGCACCGCCGCGAAGCGCCACGCCACGCACCGCGAGGCTCTCGGCGCCGGCGTAGTCCCGCGTTTGGGCGAGCTCGAGCGAGAGATCGTTCAGGGCGACTGAGTTGGCGGAATCACGCTCGAGCGCCGACCGGTACGCGGCGATCGCCTGTGAGGGATCGTACTCGACGTTCTGGTAGTACCACGCCGTCGTTAGGTCGCGCTCCAGGGGCGGCAGCCGGTCGCGCAGCTCGAAGGCACGTGTCGACACCTGGACGAGCTGGGCAAACGACGCCCCGGTGTTCGAGAGCACGGCAGCCAGCTTGCGGTAGGCCATCGCGAAGTTCGAATCGCGCGCGACGGCGTCATGCAGCAGCCCCTCGGCGCCGCTGAAATCGCCCACGTCGAAGCGGCGTACCGCCTCGGTGTATTTCCGCAGCGCGTCCAGGGAGGACGTCGTCACCTGATCGAGCGGCTGGGTTTGCCGGATGGTCACCAGTGACTCACCGATCCGCTCGCGGAGGTCGCGCGAGAGCGCGTCGAGCGCGGTGATGAGCTGGCCATCGTCCGCCGCGGTTTCCCGCACGGCCGTGAGGACGCGACCGTCACCGACCCCCTGGACGCTGGCGGAGAGGACGTACCCCTTCCCCACCGGATCGATCTGCCCCGTCACCATCGCCGTGACCCCGGAGCGCTCGGCCACCTCGTGGGCCACCGCCGGCGTCATCCGCGTATCCGGCGCCTTCCGCATCCGGACGAGCGTGCTCGCGATCGCCTGGGGATCCATGAGCTGGACCGTGGGCGACTGCGACAGGTCCACGCGGAACGCCTCGGTGAGCGTCGGCCCGAGCGTGGTATCCGCCGCGTGGTTCACGAAGTCGGCGAGGATGATGGTCTGCCGATCCTTGAGTGCGCCGGACGACACGAGTGTCGCGAACGGCCCGATGCCCAAGGCACGCATCGCCATCGCCCCGCCCGCGACGAGCGCGAGCGCGCCGAATGCCGCACCACCGATCACGAGCGAGCGCTTCCAGGTAAAGAGCTTCTTCATCCCGGCGGGCGTCATGGTGTGCACGCCGGTCGCTCGCGCCATCGCGCGCTTGCGTTCCTGGTGTCCGGTGAGGAGCATGACCGGCAGACCGACCACCATCAGACCGACCGCCCCGAAGAAGACCCAGCTGGGAAGACCGAGCACGAGCATGAGCCCGTACACGACGCCGGCGACGACGAGGGACACCCCACTGAAGACGACGCCCACGCGTGCGGGGTGGGCGCGGCGCGCCTTAGCGGCGTAGTCCACCGCCGCCACGGGTTGCGAGGCCGTCGGTGTGATGCCGCCCGTTGGCGTCACCATCCCCTCGAAGAGCGACCGCAACTCCTCGGCGCGCTGGAATCGGTCGGCGGGTTTCTTCTCGAGGCAGCGCATCACGAGCTCGGCGAGCGCCGGCGGCACCGATCCGCGGTGCATCGTCACGGGTTCCGGCGTCTGGGTCACGTGCGCCGAGAGCACGGATTGCGGGGTCGCACCGGTGAACGGCGGCCGACCGGTCAGCATCTCGTACGCGAGCGCACCGACGGCGTAGATGTCCGCGCGCTGATCGACGTGCGGGTCCGCCGCGGCTTGTTCGGGGGCCATGTACGCCGGGGTGCCAAGTGCCACGCCGAGCGAGGTCAGGGAGGATTCGCCCGTCGAGGAGGCCACCGCCTTGGCGACGCCGAAGTCGGTGACGACCGCGTGGTTGTCGGAGAGCAGGACGTTGTCGGGCTTGATGTCGCGATGCACCACGTGCTCACGATGCGCGTAGGCCAACGCGTCGACAACGTCCCGGAGAATGCGCACGGCCTCGCCGACCGGGAGCTCGCCCTCTCGGCTCAGCTTGGCGCGCAGGGACTCGCCGCGGATGAACGGCATGACGTAGAACAGAATGTCGTCCGAGGCGCCGGCGCTGAGCACGGGCACGATGTGCGGATGCTGGAGCTTGGCGGCGAGCTGGATCTCGCGCTCGAAGCGCTCGACATTCACGCCGGCGGCCATCTCCGGTGGGAGGACCTTAATCACGACCTGCCGGCCGAGCCGCGTCTCCTCGGCCAGGTAGACGCGGCTCATCCCCCCGCCGCCGAGCTCTCGCTCGATGCGGTAGGTCTCGCCTACGGCCTGCTGGACGCGGTCCTTGAAGTCGGAAATGGTGCTCCCGCCACGAGATGGGTACGAATCGAAACTAGGCGGGCGCGGGGTGTGGCGCCAGGAATCCCGGTGCGGGCCTCCGCGCCCGCCATTGCGTCACTTCGCGCCGAGGGAGAGCCGTGCGGAGAAGTAGAAATCGAAATACGTGTGATGCACTGCGGGCTGCCCCGGGCCGGCACTCTCGAGGTAGCGATTCATGAGGATGCCGATCTCCGCCGCGGGGTGTGCTGGGGTGTTGGACTCCGCGCCCGCCGACAGCGTCAACAGCAGCTGCCCGGGCTGCTGGTAGCGCGTGATGTACGGGTCGTCACCGTATGGCCCGCCGGACGCGATCCACTTGAGCCCGCCGTAGGGCATCCAGCTGCCAAGATCACGGCCGTAGAGGAGGCCGAGTGACGAGACGAACGTCGGGCCGAACTGGACCACCGAGGTGAGCTTGTCCCGCTTGTCATTCAGGAGCGCGAACTTGGTGTACGGCAGGACGATCAGGCTGCGGTTGTTGAGCGAGCCGTTTCCGGCGCCCGCATAATAGATCCCGACCGGCACGCCGACCTCGAACTCCTTCGTCCCGTACGCTGGAGCCACCCACGCCATCATGTCCCACCCCTGCGCGACGCCGCCACGCGTCTGGTCACTCAATGCCATCACACCCTCGTCCAGATGGGGGCCCGGCGAGATCGTCGGCGTTTGCATGGTGGGGAAACAGGCGCCGAGTACGGGGAGCGCGAGGAGTGGGAGGAACGAACGCATCAGTCGTACAGATCGGTCGAGAAATATTTGAGGCCGGAGTCGGTGATGATCGTAACGATGTGGAGCGCCTTGCGCGAGCGTTTGGCGATCCGGAGCGCCGCGGCCACGTTCGCCCCACTCGTGAACCCCGCGAGGATCCCCTCCGTGCGCGCGAGTTTCCTGGCAGTACGCATCGCCTCGGTGTCGCCGATGCTGACGAAATCATCCACCAGCTCGGGCGCGTACAGCTGCGGGACTCCCATGTAGCCCACGCCCTGGAGCTTGTGGCGCCCGGGACCCTTCCGGCGTCCCGAGAGAATCGCCGCGGCGGTCGGCTCGACCACCACGGCCCGGAGCGTAGGCTTGTGCTTCTTGAGGTACTTCGTGATTCCGGTGAACGAGCCGGACGAGCCGACCATACCAACGAACACGTCTACGCTGCCCTTCGTCTGTTTCCAGATCTCGGGACCCGTGCCGGTGTAGTGCGCTTTCACGCTGCTCGGATTCTTGAACTGGTCGGCACGGTACGCCCTCAGCTTCCGCGTGAGCTCGATGGTCACCACCTCGACGGCCTTGAGATCGTCGCCGGTCACCTGTCCCGGCCGTCCGTTCACCTGCGGCACCAGCACGACCTTGGCACCGAGCGCACGGATGGTACGCTGCCGCTCGAGGCTGTTTCCCGCGGACATCACGACGACGAGCTTGTAGCCCTTCACCGCGCAGGCGATCGCGAGCCCGGTGCCCATGTTGCCGCTCGTCCGCTCGATGATCGTGTCGCCGGGTGCGATGATGCCCTTCCGCTCGGCATCCTCGATGATTTGGAGCGCGGGGCGGTCTTTGACGCTGAGCCCCGGATTCGCGCTCTCGAGCTTGCCGAAGATGCGCGAGCGCAGGCCGGCCGTGAGACGATCGAGCGCGATGAGCGGCGTCTGGCCCACGGCGTCGAGGACGCTCGCGGAGATGGTGGGATAGCGCATGCGGGCGGGTTCTCCCGGGATGATGCGGCTCGACGGATGTGTGGGCAGCGGAATGTTGTGCGTTCCGGCAGATGGACGCCAGTGATGTGGCCTGATGTCGGGCGCGGAGTGGCAGAGTGGCAGGGTGGCAGAGTAACGTTCCCGCCCATGTCGCTCGCCGCGCTCGTCTGGCTCATCCTCGGGACCATCTGGGGCTCCACCTGGCTCTTCATCAAGGTGGGGCTCGATTCGGGTTTGCCGCCGATCGGATTCGCGGGACTCCGGTTCGTCGTCGCGTCGACGCCGCTCGTGATCTGGCTCGTCCTCAGACGAGTGAAACTCCCGCAAACGTGGACCGAGTGGCGGCTCATGATCGTCACCGGCCTCCTCACCTTCACCGTGAACTACGCGCTCGTCTTCTGGGGCGAGTCGCACATCAGCTCCGGGCTCGCGGCGATCCTCTACACCAACTTCCCGCTCTTCGGGATCGTGATCGCGCACTTCATGCTCCCCGAGGAGCCGATGACGTTGCGGAAGGTGGGCGGCGTCGTGCTCGCCGTGATCGGCGTGGCACTCATCTTCTGGAACCAGATCGCCCTCAAGGGTCCGCTCGCGCTGGCGGGCGCCGCGGCGATCGTGGTGGCGGGCCTCGGTACCGCCTACGCCGACGTGCTCATCAAGCGGAGCGGCACGCACATCGATCCCGTGACGCTCACGGCCGTGCAGATGGTGATCGGGTGGATTCCGCTCGTCACACTGGGGATCGCGCTCGAGGGGAATCCCCTGCACTACTCCTGGACCGTGCGCGGCGTGATCGCGCTCTGCTATCTCGCGATCGTCGGCTCCTCGGTGACGTTCGTGCTGCTGTACTGGCTCATCCAGCGCATGCAAGTCACGCGGACGATGCTGATCCCGCTCCTCTCGACACTGATCGCCGTGGCGCTCGGCATCCTCGTGCTCGGCGAGGCCTTCAGTGTGCGGGTGGTGGTTGGGGGGATCGGCGTGCTCGGGGGGCTGGTGCTCGCCGTGGCACGACCTCGCCTCGTGCGGTAGGCGTCCGCTAGCCCCCCATCCGCTTCACCCACGCCGAGTCGATTTGTGCGAACTCCGAGTCGGCCTCGGCGGCAGGCCATGTCTCCCGTACCAACCGCTCGGCGGCATCTCGATGCCCGCACTCCAGATTCTGGAGCGCAAGCGACATGACGTCCCCCCGGGTCTCCTCGACCTGCCACGGGACCTTCCCCGTCAGCGTGCGCGATGCCGCGCGTGCCTCGGCGGACGGGTGCTTGAGCGGCCGTGGTCGGTCCTCGCGCCACGTCGTATCCGTGAGGAGGCCGGCGCAGTACTCGCGCGTGATGCGGGCGAGCGCGCCGTCGCGGAACTGGAAGACGCGCAGGAGAGTCGGAGCATTCGCCATGGAGGTGCCGAGGTCGTAGAACGCCACCTGCTCGACGAACACGGTGCGGCCTTCGGGATCGAGGAGGATGTCCGGCTCAAATTGCAGGGTAGTGAGCGAGTCCATCGTCGGGGCGAGGTCGAGGATGGTGTACTCCCGGCAGCAACGATTGCCGCCGCCAACGTCGACGACGATCACGGCGTCGGGGCGGCCGTTCCCGTTCACGTCGTGGCCGGTCCAGCCGTCCAGCCACGCCCAGAAGCCCGCACGGTGCCAGACGAGCTTCCCCGCGGGATCGATCACCCTGGCCTCGCAGACGTTCTCGTACTCGAGTGAGTCGGTACTGCGGGCGAGCTCGAGCGTGTAGTGGGCGGGAAGCGCGAGATGGAGCACCGTGCCGGGCGCTGTGCCGCCGCCGCAGGTCGAGTCGGCGCCCTGGATCCGCGGCACGGGACGCGCCGCGGCGCTGCGGGCGCCGAACGCCAGCAGCAGCGCAACGACGCATGCATATCGTGTCATTCCGCACCTCCCACGCGAAATCGCCGTGTGTCGCAGCACGGTACGCACGGGACCAACCGCCGACACGCACCCGATGGTTCGAGGATATCGCCCGGACCGCCGTCGCGGAATGGCGTCGACTCGCACGATCGGGGGCGCGAGGTCGACGGTCCGTTGACTTGCGCAGACGGGGACGGGGGTTAGATCGGAGGTGGTATCGCTCCTGGAGGCCGCATGAGCCGACGCATCCGTCTACCGGTATCCCTCGTGGCAACACTCTGCATCGCGGGCATGGCGTGCTCCCGTGCCAACGTCCCTCCGAAGGGTTTCACGACCCGGGACAGCGCAGGGGTCACGATCGCCGAGAACAACGGCGGCGCGTGGGCACCCGACTCCGGGTGGAAGATCGGTCCCGTGGATCTCGCTCTGGGTGGGGACACGTCACCGGGACCGAAGCTCGGGGACGTCGGTCACGTGGCGTTGATGTCCGACGGAAGGGTGGTCGTGACCGATGCGGGAAATGATGCGGTGATTGTCTACGATCCGGCGGCCCGCGCCGGCCGCACCATCGCCAAGGAAGGGCACGGGCCCGGGGAGGTCTTTCGTGTCGTCGACGCGTGGGTCGGTCCCGCCGATTCCATCGTCGCGTACGATGGCGGGAATGCGCGGCTGGAGATCTTCGCGCCGGACGGCAGGTTCGTGCGAACGATGTTGCTGGCGACGAGCGGACCTGACGTGGGCATGACCGCAGTTGGGCGGCTGCCTGACGGCACGTTCCTCGGCGATCACTTGCATCCTCCAGCGAAGGCGAGCGTCCAGGCGCGCTGGGATTCCGCCAGCTATCTGCGACTCGGCGCAGATTCCCTCAACATACTCGACACCCTGGTCGTGCTTCCCCGCTTCGAACAATTCATGATGCACGTCACGTATCTCGGCCGGGCCATGCCGCCCACGCCGCAGCCGATCGTGTATGGACACATGACGGACGTTCTGACCACGCCGGGCGGCTTCGCCGTGGCAAACAATGCGCACTGGCAGATCCAGGAATATGATGCTCGTGGCCGCCTGCGGCGCTCGATTCGCCGGATGGTCACGCCTGAACGGGTCACGTCCGCCGACATCGACGCATACCGTCGGGTATACGACAGTGCCCTGCAGAACCAGAAGGGCCTCCCGCCTGAGCTCCGCGCGCAGTTCGCCTCTCAGGTGCGCGGCGCGCCGGCCTCGAAGACCGTCCCGCTCTTCGGCCGCGTGCTCTGCGGAGCCGACGGCTCGTATTGGGTGGGTCGCTACGATCCGCTGGAGCAATACACCTTCGAGTCCTACAGCGTCATCGACTCAACGGGCCGCTACCTGGGTGAGATCGCGATCCCCAAGGGCGAGCACCTGGTCGCCGTCACGGGGACCGAGATCTACACGGTGGGCACCACCCCCACCGGAGGACCCGTGTTGTTGCGGCGGCCGATCGTGCGATGAGGGCCTGACGTCGGCGGCGGCACCGGCGCCCCTCTTCCCGGCCACGGACGCCCGCGCTACCTTCGCGAAACTCGAGTTGAGACCGGCACTTTGGGCCCGCGTTCCCTCCCGGAAACGCCGTGTTAACGCGTTGTCATACAACGATTTGATTCCGTGTTGACACCGTGCCTCCAGACTCGAAGTTGGAGGAATCGCGGTGCCTGCTCTGTTCTTGATACGGGTCTTTGGGTCACCGGCGCTCCGGCGCGCCGCGGGCGCGGCGGTGGGGTTTGGCACCCGTAAGCATCTCGGCGTCCTGTTGTATCTGGCGTTGGAGGGTCGCACCCGGCCGGTCTCCCGCGATCGGCTGATCGATCTCTTCTGGCCACACGTGGCGGCGTGGCGCGGCCGGCACTCGCTCTCCCAGGCCCTCACGGTGCTCCGCCGCGTGCTCGGGCGGGATGCCTTCTCACGTGGTGCGAGCGCCGTTCAGCTCGTGGCGCCGGTCGCGACGGAACTGGACGCGGTGGACCGTCTCCGGGAATGTGAGGCACTCGACGCGCCGCTCGACGGTGTGGACGCATGGGCGGGGCCGGCACTCGCACACTGGGTCGACGCGACGCGGGTCACGCTCAAGGAGCGCGCCGCGGAACTCCTCCGAGATACCATCCAGCGCGCTCGCCGCGACGGCGACGTCGAGCGCGTCTTCGCGCTCGCCCATCGCCTCTATGTCGTCGACCCCGTCTCCGATCTCGCGGTGCAGGCCATCGCCGAGGACCGGCTGGTGCACGGAGATGCGATCGGTGCGCTGCACCTCTTGCGGGAGCACGTGACACGCGTCGAGGCGCGGGAGGGATGCAAGCCCTCCACCGGCATATCGCGCCTTCTGCGACGGCTGGAGAGCGGGACGGCACTCCCCGTGATGGCGGTACCGACGCGTCTCGCCGCCGCCGTGGAACGCGTGCGGCCGAGCATCTTCGTGGGACGCGAGCCGGAGCTCACGCGCCTCGAGGCGAATTGGACGGCCGCGCAGGATGGACGGCCGCGCACCGTACTCGTCACGAGTCCCGGGGGGATCGGCAAGAGCGCGCTGCTGCGGCGCTTCGCCACCGGCATCTCCTCGCGCGCGAGCCCCGTGCACCTCGTCGCCTGCCAGGAAATCGCGGCCGGGATTCCGTACGCAGCAGTTTCGGATCTCCTGGCGTCGCTCGTCCGTGATCCGGCGGTGAGCGGCACCGATCCGACGTGGCTCGCGGAGGCGACGCGGATCTTCCCCGCGCTCCGGGCCCGGTATCCCGGCGTGCCGCAACCACCACAGATTCCGCCCGAGATGGTCTGCGTGCGCGTCGCGGAGGCGATCTGCCGGATGATCGAAGCGGTGGCGGAAGATGGACCGGTCCTGCTCGCGTTCGACGACGTCCAGCATCTCGATGCCACCAGTCGGGACGTCCTGGTGATGATCCGCAAGCGTCTCACCGGATGTGCCGCGATGGTCCTCGCGGCGGCTCGGTCGGATTATCTCGGCGATTCCGCCGGCGGCAACGAGAACCCCCAAGCGATTCTCACCTGGGACGATACGGTCGTGCTCGCACCGTTGGGGGACTTGGAGATCGTCCGGTTGGTCCATGCCCTGTCGCCGGAGCTCGAGGCCCACCCGCGGGTGCGGGATGAGATCGTGACTCTCGCACAGGGCAACCCGTACTTCGCCGAGATGCTCGTGGCGGATTGGACGCGGCACGAGGCGGCGTCGCTCGTGGGGTCACAGGTGAGCGGCGGCGAGGTGGTGGTCGCGTGGAGCCCGCCGGATTCGATGCGGAGCGCGTTCGCGCGGCACTACGAGGGATTGAGCGAGACCGCGCGGCACATGTTGCACGTGGTCGCGGTGGCACGGCGCGGTCTCAGTGCGGGAGAAATCGCGAGCAGTTTGGGGACTCCGCTGCCTGCGATCGACACGGCGATACTCGAGACGATCGAGCGCCGGCTCGTGCGCCTCGACGGGCCACTGGTGTCGTTCAAGAACGAGCTGCACCGCGCGTACGTGTACTGGGAGATGCCGGCCGACGCGCGACGGTACCATCACGGCAAGCTCGCGCAGGCTCTTGAACGGCTCGCCGGCGAGGATGCCTTCGGCGAGTTGCTCGAGGCGGGTCGGCACTTTCTCGATGCGGGACGGACGGAGGAGGCGCTGGGGGCTACGATAGCTGGTGCTCGCCGGGCGATCGCGCGAGGCGCCCCTTCGGCGGCGGAAACAGCGTTGGAGTCGATGATCCAAAGGTCCACAGATACCAACACCCCAGAAATCGTCGCTTTGTTGGCTGAGGCACAGGTAGCGCAGGGCAAGTACAGCGCTGCCCTGCACGCGCTTGGCACCATCCCCAATGAAGGACTTGGAACGGCGTCCCATGCCGCGCTCGTTGTGTTGAAAGCGGAGGCGCTACACAGACAACGAGAGACTGATGATCGACAAATCATCACGGCATGTAGGCGTGCGGTGGCGGTGGCGAAGGCAGCCAGGAACGAACTGCTCGTGATCCGCGCTGCACAGGTGGATGCTGAAGCCGCATCTGAGATCGGGCTCATGGCGGAGCTTGAAAAGGCGCGGGTCACTGCTCGCGACGTTGCGTCGACAACAATGGACGATGAAGTACGCGCCAGAGCCAGCCTCACCGAAGGTTACTGCGACATCATGAGCGGACATGTGGCTCGGGCAGCGGCGTCGTTCAAAGCGAGTGCCGCGATGTTCGAAGCTCGTTCGGTATCTATCGACTTGGCCAAGGCACAAAACGGTCACGGCATGTGTGCCCTCGCGACGGGCTCCGTACGCGAGGCCCTGGATGCGTTTGGGTTGGCACTCCACACTGCCGATTCCCTGGGAGACGTGGACCGGCTTGCGAATGTCTGGGGCAACATCGGCGTCGCATACGAGCTCGTCGGTGAGTACACGGATGCCGCCTCCTGCTATGACAAAGCCGTGGCATTCGCGGAGGAAGCAGGCAATCCACGTAGGCTCGCGGAGGCCCTGCTGAATGCTGCCGACCTTCGCCTCGTTCGCGGGGCACTTGACGAGATGGAACTCCATATCAGGCGGGCCGCTGAGGCAGCCACCGAGAGCCAGCTCTGGCGATTTCGAGTTAAGGCCGACATGGCCATGGCAGACATGTGGCTCGCACGCGGTGAACCAGAACTCGCGTGGCCCATCGTAGAGCGGACAATTCGTGGAGGTCGGGGGTGGACGCGGCCTCCGGATTTCGCCGGACGATATCGACGGCTCCGGAAGCATTACTTGCTTGCGGCGAGCGATGCCCACCACTTCGACCGCTCAACCGCGCATGACGTCAGAGAGCCGGCGCGTTCGAAGCTCCAAATTGCCGACAGGTTAGAACTTGCAATGTTCGATGAGTGGGCCGGACACCGATTCTTGGGGCGCCCGTTGGTCGGGAGAGCGGCTCGGGTGGCGCTAGCGAGGGGCTTCTACGGGGTGCTAGGCCGGCTCATCGCCGTGCGTGTGATGCCGACCCCGAACATCAGGAGGGATGAAGGCGAGTCTACAGTGCAACTACTTGAGCGGGCATTCCCGGTCGCTCATCGACCGCGCGCGCTCCCGGCACTTTCTGTGCTGTCACGAGGCGCCGAATCTCGACACTTCGACAGAACGCAGCAACGACGGCGTCATCGAACTGCGCCCCCTGATACTTCCGCAACTCGTCGATAACACGATCGTAGGACAACGCCTTTCGGTAGGGACGATCTGTCATCATTGCGTCGGTCGTGTCGGCCACCATGATGATTCGTGCCCCTATCGGAATCGCGTCACCCACCAATCCGTCTGGATAGCCGGATCCATCGACGTTCTCGTGATGGTGGCGAACCGCCAAATCTACTCCACCACGAAATCCGGAAATCGTGTGAACCAATTCGTAGCTTCGGATTGCATGCGTCTTCATCAGAGCCGCTTCCTGGGAAGTCAAGCGCCCTTCCTTGCGTAGGATTGGAGCGTACTCTTCATGAATCTTCCCAACATCATGTAGCAGAGCTGCCGTCTCAACTTGATTAACCTGCTTGGGCGGTAGCCCCAATTCGCGCGCGAGAACTCCTGCAATCCGTGACACGCGGAGCGAGTGGCCAGACGTGTATGGATCTCTTGCCTCAATGGCCTTAACCATCAACTCGAGCAGGTCTCGAGTCACCTGTTCGAGTTGGAGGTTCATGCTGTAAATATGCCGAACAAGGAACAGCGGAATGACAACGATCACCAACCCTATGAGACTCAGCTTCATGTAGAGATACGCAAGCAGCAAAGCCAGCGGGCTGGACAGAAAATCGAATAACAGGGATCCGCCCACCAACTTCCGCCACGACTCACGCATGGAAATATTGTTGCTCAGTGCGATCGCAGTTGCGGTGGAACCGGAACTAATGAGGAAGTACCCGGAGACAGCCACCGTAAATGCGACAGAAGCCTGCCAGTTCAACGTCAAGCTGTGGAGGCTTGGCACGCCGCCGAATGTCAGATAAAGCCAGCCGCTCGTTCCGAGCGCAACGATCTCTTTAGCGGTGTTGTGTACCACCTTGATCGTCGGCTTGCGCCGAATCACGGTCTCCGCGATAAGAAATGTCACGCCGCCGATTAGCATTGCCCACTCAGCTGGCAGCATGATAATGGCAGCCAAGTAGGGAACAAACGCGACTGAACTCGTCGCCGTACCGATGCTTAGCCGCAGGAATGACGCTTCAGAGACCAACCCAAGAAGGATGAATGCTACTATTGTGTTCCAAAACCCACTGGCGGGATCAGGAACCTTCCAGGCACCCTGTGACAGGAACCCGATCGCAAGCAAAGACACGCTTGCGACATATAGATGAATGGGACGGAGTCTGAAGCCGGACTGAGCCATACGTTCAGTAAAGGAGTGCCCCCGAGTTAGGCTTACCAGGCCGTCGTCCCTTGCGCCGAGATAATGCTCATCAAAGCGCCTACTAGGGCTGCCAGCCAACTGAAGCCGAACATAGTGAGCGTCACCTCCTCCCTGACCGTTTCAAACGGTTCACGATGAGAAGTGGCATGCCTCGCTATGGCACACCCGACGCTCCGCTCTTGTACACTCCCGATCAGCTCCGCTCAATACCGGCGGTCCGCGCTAACCGGGGGCCCCTTGTTGTCTCTCCTCTAGGCTAGTGGTGCGTACGCTGTACCGCCAGCGACACCTGCACAACCCAGTTCACCGAGGACACGAAAGCCCGCCGGGTCCGGCCGGGCTCTCGATCCAGGATTCGAGAATTCAGTTCGCGCGCCGCGACTGCAACCACCGATTGGTGGCGTCCAGCACACTGAGAACTGCGGACTGCTCGGCACTGTCGGCGACCTCGCACGTCCCCGTCAACAATTGCCCCGAACGCCCCTCGACGACATGGACGCCCGCGAGCGCGAAGGTCGTATCGAACGCCTCGACGATCCGCACACCCTCGAGATCGAGCGTCGCGTCGGGCACGAGCTGGTCGAGCGCCATCACCGTCGCGCGACCGGCCGCCTGCAAGCGCGCCTTGGGGGTATCGGCACACTCGTGCTGCCCCGTCATCTCGTCGCCGGCATGCATCAGCGTCACCGCGATCGACACACGACGGCTATGGTGCCGCTCGACCTCGACCGCCCGGAAGACGATCCCGCGCCGCAACGACTCGTCACGTACCGCCGAGCGCTCCAACGCCTCGATCGGCTTCACGTCCGCCGTCTGCGCCACGCTGATCTTGCGATGGTCGACCTTGAGTCCCAGATGCGCGAGCAGCGCGCTCTCTACGTTCCGCACCGTCTGTTTCGGCATGACGTCCGCATTGGTCAGGACGTGGACTTCGGTCACCTCGCCGATTGGCGACACGACGACCCGCGCGGACAGCACGCCCTGAAGGCTCGCGAGCAGGTTCTCCGCTCGCTTGACGCCCCACGGATCGGGCTGCGCGGCCTCGCGTGCCGGCCGCTCTGGGATTGCCGGTGTCCGGCTCGGATCTGACGCTGTCAACGTTGTGCCCCGCCTCCCTCGCGGCCGTCAGGCCACGCAGTTGCCGCCCCGCGCCTTCGCCAAATACAGCGCGCGATCGGCCTGCTCCAACACGTCCACCGCCGAAATCGTCGACGGTTCAAATGCCGCGACCCCGATGGACGCCGTCACCACGCCGGGCGCATACCCGAGAGCCGCCCCCACACTTTCAATCCGCTGCCGCACGACCTCGGCGACGCGCAGCGCCCCCGACCGTTCCGTGCGGATGAGCACGATCACGAATTCATCACCACCGTACCGCGCGGCGACGTCCGTGCTGCGCAACGCCTGGAGCATCTCCCGCCCCACCGCCGCGAGCACGCCGCTGCCGGACTGATGCCCGAACGTATCGTTGATCCGCTTGAAGGAATCCATGTCGAGGAAGAGCACCGCGAACGGCTCTCCACTCCGACGGCTGCGCGCCACTTCGTGCGCCAGCCGGTCCTTCAAGACGCGATACGTCGCGAGTCCGGTCAGCTCGTCTACCGCCGCCTGCTGCAGCGCCTCCTCGGCGCGGCGCTCCTGATACGGCGGGCACTGCCGGAACGTCGCCCGCTCCTGCAAGTACGCCCGGGCAAACTGCCGACACGTCCCATACCCGCAAGCGCCACAATTCCACGGCGCACCGTTCGGCGCGGTGCCAATCTGCCGAAGGACCGCCTCCACGGCATCCTCCGGCGGCGCGTGACCGTCCTGCACGAAGCTGAACGCCGTATCCACACGGACCACGACCGCTTCATCCACCACCGGCAGCGGACTGCGCGGTGGCTCGCTCTCTTCGACCACCCGCCGGCGCCAGAACAGCTCTTCCTGCTCGCCGAGCAGCGGATGATCGAGACACCCCTCGCACGGCAGGATGTCCACGAATCCGAGATCGATTCGATCCACCGCCACCGCGTGCCGGATCGATTCGAGGTGCTTGAGCCCACGGAACTTCCGAAACCGCTGGCTCGCCTGCCCCTCGCGCTGCAATAGCGGCAGCGGCATGCCGCCCGCGGCGCTCATATGCCGGCGCCGCTCGCCGGGAATCCGGCGGTACGTCTGCGGCTCATCGGCGACACGGATCCCCGTGCGCTCGAACAGCGTATCGAGATCCTCGAACGTCAGCACCGCATCGACGCACGCGTCCGCGCCCGCGAAGCATACTCCCGCGTACACCAGCGGCGTCGCCTCACCATACACGGCGCGCAGATAGCTGGCCTCGGCCTCGAGCGGCGTGACGATCGGCGCCAGGTACGGCACCAACTCGGGATAGTCACGCCGTATCCGCTCGACGAGCACCGGGCACGTGGACCGGATCAGCGTCCCCCACCCCGGCTCTTCCAGCACCCGCGCATACTCGGCGGCCACCAACTCGTCGCCGAACACGCCATGGTGCACCGCCATGAATCCCGCACGGTAGCAGGCGTTCACGACCTGCTCCGGCGTGTGCGGGAAGAAGTGCACCGCCGCCTCGCCGCTCAGGATCATCACCGCCGTACCGGTGGCCGCGAGCTCCCGCGCCCGATCCAAATCGCCCAACGCGTCGATCGCATCGTGTGGGCATGCGCCTACGCACTGCCCACTACGTACACACAACGCATCGTCGATCCGGACGACCGGCCCATCCACGGCGATGGCATCCACCGGGCACACCCTCACGCACGCCAGGCAGCCGACGCATTTGTCGCTGACCTCAAATCGCACGCAGGCTACCCGCCGGTCGGCCGACGGCCCGAAATGGGCCTAAAGTAAGGCATGCTACTATGCGTCGCAAATGACGATCTGTCAATAGGTTGTGGCGATTTGGACCGCGCTCCGAGCGGGTCACGGAACCCCATTCTGCCCCCTGAGGGTATCATAACCGTAACCCTTTGATCCGAAAGATGATCGACATGTCGAACAGCATGAAGACGACGCTCCTCCTCGGAGCCCTGAGCGGACTCTTCCTCGCCATCGGTTGGGCCTTCGGGGGAGAGACCGGCTTGCTCGTCGCACTGGCTGCCGCCGCGCTGTTCAACTTCGGGTCGTACTGGTTCTCGGATCGCATGGTGTTGGCCATGTATCACGCCAAGCCCGTGACGCCCGACCACCGCCTCCATCGCGTGGTCGAGCGCCTCGCAGTCCGCGCGGGGCTGCCAGTGCCCAAGGTCTGCGTGCTCCCCACCGCCTCACCCAACGCCTTCGCGACCGGCCGCAATCCACAGCACGCGACCGTGGCCGCGACCGAGGGTCTCCTGCAAGTTCTGGACGATCAGGAACTTGAGGGGGTTCTGGGCCACGAGCTTGCCCACGTGCGCCACCGCGACATCCTCATCAGTTCCATCGCCGCAACGGTTGCGGCTGCCATCCTGCTATTGTCGCGCCTGGCGCTGTTCGTAGGTGGAGGCCGGAACCGCAGCGGAAACCCGATTGCCTGGCTCGCCATGCTGATTCTCGCCCCCATCGCGGCGATGGTCGTGCAGGCGGCGATCTCCCGTTCTCGCGAATTCGCCGCGGACGAGGGCGGCGCCGAGATCGCCGGGGGACCCGATGGGCTCGTGTCCGCGCTGCAGAAGATCGAACGCACGAGCCACCAGGTGCCGTTCAAAGCGAATCCCGCCACGGCGCACATGTTCATCGTGACGCCGTTCTCCGCTCGCGGAATGCGCTCGCTCTTCAGCACACATCCGCCGACGGAGGAGCGGGTGGCGCGCCTGGCGGAGCTGGGTCGGAACGGGCGGTAACGGGCGGTAACGGGCGGTAACGGGCGGTATCGGGCGGGAACGGGCGGGAACGGGGGGTCGCGGAGCTCACGTCTCACGTCTCACGTCTCACGTCCAGCACCGCCGCCCCGAGCACTCGGCCCTCGCGCAGATCGTCCAGCGCCGCGTTCGCATCCGCGAGCGGATACGGCGTGACCTGCGTGTGCACCGGCACCTTCGGCGCCAGCGCGAAAAACTCCTCGCCATCTCGGCGCGTGAGGTTCGCGACCGATCGGACGACACGCTCACCCCACAAGATTTCGTATGGAAACGCCGGGATGTCACTCATGTGAATGCCGGCGCACACGACCGTGCCCCCTTTGGCCACCGCGCGCAGGGCCGCCGGAACGAGCGGCCCCACGGGCGCGAAGATGATCGCCGCGTCGAGCGGCTCGGGCGCCGGTTGGTCCGATCCCCCCGCCCACTCGGCCCCGAGTGAGCGCGCAAACGCCTGCCCCTCCTGATCTCCCGGCCGCGTGAAGGCGAAGAGGCGGCGCCCCTCGTGCCGCGCGATTTGCGCGACGAGATGCGCCGCCGCGCCGAACCCGTACAAGCCGAGCCGCTCGGCGTCACCCGCCGCGCGCAGCGACCGGTATCCGATCAGTCCGGCGCACAGCAGCGGTGCCGCATGCAGATCGTCGAGCGCATCGGGGAGCGGGAAGCAGAACCGCGCGTCGGCCACCACGTACTCAGCGTATCCGCCGTCGAGCGTGTAGCCCGTGAACCGGGCGCGATCGCAAAGGTTTTCGCGCCCCGAGCGACAGACGCGACATTCCCCGCAGGTCCAGCCAAGCCATGGCACACCGACGCGATCGCCCACACCAAGCCGATCTACGCCCTCACCAACGCGCTCGACGACGCCGGCGATCTCGTGCCCGATCACGAGCGGGAGTTTGGGATCGGGGAGCTCACCGTCCACGACGTGCAGATCCGTCCGGCAGACGGCACAGGCACCGACGCGCACCAGCACCTGGCCGTGAGCCGGAGCGGGGACGGGACGCTCCTCGAGAACGAGCGGCGTGCGCTGACGCCGCAGCACGAGTGCCTTCATACCTCCCTGGATGATACGGCAAGGTCCCGGCCTCGCCATAGCCATGCGGCGTCCGCGCGAGCGTAGAGCATGGGAGGAAACGCTTGCCCGTGGATTACAGCCCGATAACGACAATCATTTCGGGTCCACGTGCAAGACCGTCATCATTCCCGAGCCGAGGTGCTCGGCGATGTGGCAGTGCATCATCCACGCGCCGGGGTTCGAGGCGTCGATCAGGAGATCGACGGTGGCGCCCACCGGGATGATCACGGTGTCTTTCCATACGAGGTTGTGCGTGGGCACGCCGTCACGCGACACGACGAGCATCCGCTGGCCGTGCAGGTGGATCGGGTGCTGCATCGGATGGAACGAGTGCGGATCGTTGAAGATCCGGAGCTTCACGACCGACCCCTGCTTCACGTGCCAGTCGATGTCCATGTTCTCTTTGCCGGTCGCGTCGTCACGGATGATCCAGCGCACCTGCTCGCTGGTGGAGAGCCAGTTCATCGCGGGCATTCCGTCCACCCATTCGACCGGTGCAAAGTATGCCGTGTCCACGTTCATGAACTGCACTGTGGCGAGTGGAAGACCGCGCGGTCGGATGGTGAGCGTGAACGTCTTGTCGGGCGGCTTATCGAAGTACGGCCGGTACTTGGCGATGTCCCGGATCACTTCGGCGTTGGTGCGCAACGTGCGGAACTGCCGCGTGTAGTCCGGCGTGGCGGGCGTGGAATCCACGGTCACGAGGCCGAGCGTGTCCACCTCCGCTCGGAATTCTCCCTCGTAGTGGTTGATGGCCTGCACCGCGTTGACGAACCCATAGCGGCCGGGGTGCGGGAAGCGCACCTCGACCACGTAGCGCTCGGCCGGCGCCATCACGACACTCGGCACCCATTCCTCGCGCTCGAACCGACTCACGTCGGACGCCACGACTTTGATCGGCGCCCCGCTGAACGAGAGGTTGTACGTCCGCGAACTCGCCGTGTTCGTCAGAAAGAACCGCACCACCGCGCCCTGGTGCACGTGGAGCGCGTAGCTTGGCTCGCCGTTCACGAACTGGACGTTGCCCAGCCGGCCCATCAACGCGAAGTCCGGCCCTTCCTTCCCGAACGGAATCAACGTGTCCGCGTTCATGAGCAGGTCGTCGAGGATCAGCACCGCCTCGCGGTTGACGGGCGAGTAATAGTCCCGCTCGGGCGAGTCCACGAGCATGTTGCCGAACAACCCCATGGCCTGCTCGATGTCCTCGCGCACGTGCGGGTGGTACCAATAGATGCCGGCGTCGCGGAAGTGGACGTGATAGACGAAGCTGTCGCCCGGTGCCACGGGATCCTGCGTCGTCCCGGGCACGCCGTCGTACCGGTTCTCGATGCGCACACCGTGCCAGTGCACCGTGCTCGGCAGGTCGATATGGTTGTAGAAGCGCACGACGATGGTGGCGTTTTGGGGGACCCGGATGAGCGGCCCCGGCACCTGACCGTTGAATCCGTACATGACGAAGTGGTGCCCGCGGATGGTGCGGCGCACGAGCATCGCCGTGAGGACGAGGGTGTCGCCGTCCGCCATCCGCACCAGCTCCGACGGCTTCGCCGCCGGCAGGGTCATCGGATCCACGCCCCCACCCGGGAGAAACGGCGTCACCGGTGGTGTGAGCCCCATCAACCCCGGCAGCATCTTCATCCCCTTGGGCATCGGGATCGGCATCGTCATGGGCATCGAGTCGCCGTGCATGCCGGCCATCGGCGCGCCATGACGCGCCGCCGCGGCCGAGTCGTGCTGCGCCATTGCCTGCGCCGGATGGAGAACCAACGCCACGAGCGCGACACCGCATGCGACGAGGGAGCGAGTCCGGCGCCGCGGAAATGCCGTCACGTCAGTACACCCCACGGAACATCGGATGCGTGAGGAAGGTCTGGAGCCATCCACTCGGTGAGGTGCCGTGCAGCACGGTCGGGCCCGCACGCGCGCTTGGCGTCGCCGTCTTCTCCGCGGTGATCACGATCAGGAACTTGTTGAAGTCGACGTGCCCGACCGTGGTCTCGCCGTTGGACATGCTCCCGAGCCTGCGCCACTGCGTGAGATCCGGCGTGGCCGCCCAGACCACGTACGTGGTGTAGGGACCGAGGGTGGATGGTGCCGGCAGACCTGTCGCCGTGATCTGCACGTCGTAGCGCGCACGGCCGTCCGCCGTCACCGCAATCCCGAACGGAGACGGTGCGTACACCAGCCGTGCATGGGCCACGACACCGGGCACCTTCGAGGTTCCGAAGAGGGCGATGTCGTACGGCCCGGGCCCGTGGCCGGTATCCGCCGGGAGGCGGGCACCGGCCACGAGCGCCACGAGCGCCAGGGTCAGTCCGGTCACTGCCCCGCGTGCGGCGGCGCGCCCTCCGGACCGTGATCGTAGTCCTGGACGCTCGAGATGTTCGCCTGGCCGTAGTCGTGTCCGTTCCACCCCTTGAACCCGTCGAGCCGGAAGAGCCAGAGCCCGGTGCGCATATCGGAGAGCACGATCAAGCCGTCGTAGTTCCGGACGTCAACTCCGAACGCGCCCTGCTCCACGCTCACGGTGCTTTCCCACCCGTTATCCGGTGTGCCCCCGAAGCCGTGCTCGTGCTGGCACTCGCACGTGTAGTAGTAACCGTCCGTGTGGGGGTTCAGCGGATCCTTGAGATCGAACACCTGGAAGCCGTCCTCATACGCCGAGACGAAGACGTACGGCCAGCGGACCTCGTGGTTGTGGGCGAGGTCGCGCCAGTCGGCCGTCCAGGCGCTGATCGGGAGATCGAGATTCTGCGTGGTGCCGTTCTGTCCGTCCGTGAGGTCCCAGACGCGGAGCGGTGTGTACTGATACTCGGTCTCGGTCACGGCATAGTGCCCGTCGGGCGACGGGGTGAACGTATGCGCGATGTCCATCCCGAGCCCGGTGATGGTGAACATTTGCTTCGGATTCGCGACGTCACTGATGTCCCACACCGAATATCCGCCGAGCCCCGCGCCGTAGAACTTGTCCTGATGCGTGGCGGGATCGTAGCCGACGTAGAAGTCGTGATATCCACCGCTGCCGAGCTGCTTGAACGGTGTGGGATTCGGGATCTTCCCGACGAGCCACGTGCTGGTATCGGCGCCGCTCACGACCTTGCCCAGGTCGTAGACCAGCGCGTACGGCTCGTTCACGGTCGCGATGTAGAGCACCCGTCCATCGGAGTGCTTGTAGGCGAAGGTGTTGTGGAACCCACCCGGCGCCTCGGGAAAGCTGATCCGCGCGACGACCTTGACCTTCGACGTGTCCGGGAGCCCGGTGACGTCGAAGATGACGGCGCCGAGATCCTGGTCCGGGCTGCCCTGCATGAACTGGTACGACTGCGCGTAGTAGTACCGCTTGCCGATCTTGAAGTACTTCCCGTCCATCGCGCCGATACCACGATGCAGCTCGGGGTTCTCGATCGTCCAGTCATAGATCTTCTTGGGATGCGACGGATCCTGGATGTCGTAAATCTGCGCGTCGAAATTCGTGAAGCCCGAGGCGTACACGTACGGCCGACCGGGATCCTGCTCGATCTCGATGTCCGAGAGCTTCCACGCACCGGGATGCGTGACGACGTGCGCCACCAGCTGCACGGACGAGCTGCCGCCGTGCTTCTGGTCGAACGGGCGTACGGCGACGCCGGGATCCTGCGCCGCGGCGGTAGCCGTGATACCGCACAGCGCGAGTACGACGAGGGTGCCGCGCATCGAACCTCCAGGAGACGAATGGAAGGGGAGGCGGAGATTATGCGCTGTGACGGCTCCGCTGACAAGCGGGGGCTTCAATCCTGAAGACGGCACTCCGCAGCGCGTGCGTGCGCTTCCAGTCCTTCCAACCGTGCGAGCGTCGCGACATCCCCGGCAGCGATCGCCGGTTGCGTGAGCTCGAGCCAGGTTTGCACCCGGAGGAATGTCAGCGCGGACAACCCACCCGTAAACCGGGCACCTCGCCCGGTCGGCAGGACGTGATTCCCGCCGATGCCATAGTCACCGAAGACTTCCGCGGAGCGCTCGCCGAGGAAGAATGCTCCGGCGTGGCGGCACCGGGCCGCGAGCGCCGCGGGATCGGCCACCGAGAGCTGCAAGTGCTCCGGCGCCAGCCGATCGCAGACGGCGGGCACGTCCGACCAATCGTCGCACACGACGGCGAATCCGTTGCACAGGGCCGCCCGCGCCGTCTGCGCGGTGGGCAGCGTCTCGAGTCGGCGCACCAGCTCCCGCTCGACCGCATCGATCACGGGTGCCTCCGCCGTGACGAGCACCGGAAGGGCGTCAGGATCGTGCTCGGCCTGCGCCAGAAGGTCGGCAGCCACGACGCCCGGGTCAGCGGTTGCGTCCGCAACCACCACGAGCTCGGAGGGCCCGGCAAGAAAGTCGATGGCAACCTCACCCGCCACCCGCTGCTTGGCCGCCGTCAACCATCGATTGCCCGGGCCCACCACGACGTCGCACGCACCGGCGCCGACCCCGTATGCGAGCGCCGCGATGGCCTGGGCGCCGCCAACCGCGAGCAGCGCATCCGCGCCGGCGATCGCGGCCGTGGCGAGCATCAGGGGGCCCGGCCGGGGCGATGCCACAATCACCTCGCGTACGCCGGCGGCCCGCGCCGTGACGGCGGTCATCAGCAGCGATGACGGCAAGGGGAACCGCCCCGCCGGTGCATAGCAGCCGGCTCGATCCACCGGCGTCACGCGGTGGCCCGCGCGTCCACCCGGTACCGCGAGCTCCATGTCGCGCAACGCCCCGCGCTGCCCCTGCGCGAACGCGGCGATGCGCTCGGCCGTCCGCTCGAGGCATGCACGCGCTTCCCGATCGAGCACCTGAAGCGATCGCTCGAGGGCCGCGCGGTCGTAGAGCCACGGTGATCCCCGTCGCCACCCGTCGAGGCGTTCGGCGTACGCGAGCAGGGCCGTTTCTCCCCCATCCCGCACGGCATCCACGATGGCGGATGCAGCGGCCCGAGTCTCGGCATCCAGTCCCGGAGGAACCCGGTCGGGCAGCGCACACCCGGCAACGCGCCGCAACAGGGCCGCGGTCACGATGCCTCCGCCTTCATAGCGCGCTTGCTGTCGCCGGGCCGGCGCGTGAGACGCAGCGCGCGTCGCCCGAGCTCGCGCTCGACGTCGGCGAGCCGCACGCCGCACGCGGTCATGCGGACCATCGTGAAGTACAGGAGGTCGGCCGCTTCACGCGCCACGTGATCGCCGCTCGCCGCATCCGCCAGCTCGCCCGCTTCCTCAATCAGCTTGTCGCGGAGCAGCTCGGGATTCCCGAGGAGTCGCCGGGTATACGACTCGGCGTCACCACCCGACGCGCGCTCCGCGAGCGTGCGCTCGAGCGCGGCGAGCGGCGGAGCGTCGCCCCAGCACGTGGTCGTTCCCGTGTGACAGAATCCCGTACCGTGCTGCCGCACCGTGAAGCGGAGGGCGTCACGATCGCAGTCGAGCTCGACGCGCAGCAGCTCCTGCACCGCGCCCGAGGTCTCACCCTTGATCCAGAGCCCGCGCCTGCGCGACTGGTACACGCCCCGACGAAGCTCCACGGCGCGCTCGATGCTTGCACGACTCGACCATGCGAGCCCCAACGCGAGCCCCCGTTCGTCGACCACGACCGTCGGCATGAGACCGTCGGCCCGGTCGCTCGTGAGCGGTGCCGCGATGGCGGCCCCGAGGGAGAGACGGCCGGTGTAGAGCGCCATCCCCACCTGTGCGTCGGCACCGAACCGATCGAGCGTCGCGATTTCGTCCGCGGTGGTGACGCCGCCGGCGATCGTCACGCGCGCCTCGCCCGCCGCCTGCATCAACTCGACCGCCCGCGCGGCGTCGGTGCCGCCGAGTCGCCCCTCACGCTCCACGAACGTCACGAGAAGACCGGTGGCGAGCCCCGAAAGCTCGCGCATCCGCTCCGCAACACCTCGGCCCGTACGCGTGCGCCAGCCCTCCACGACGACCTCACCGTCCACCGCGTCGAGTGCCACGATGACGCGCTCACGCGGAAGCCGCCGGAGCAGCGCGGGCTCCGCCGCCGTGCCGATCACGATTCGGCGCGCACCGGTGTCGAGCCACGACCGTGCGGCATCGTAGTTTCGGATCCCGCCGCCCACGCGGCACGGCGCGTTCCGACAGAGGTCGACGATGATCGATCGATTGTTCCCGATGCCGCGCGCGGCGTCGAGATCGACGACCGCCACCTCACCCGCCACGGCAAACCGTTCGAGCCACGGGCGTGGATCACCCGCGTCGAGCGCCTGCTCCCGGCCGCCGATCAACTGTACGGCGCGTCCATTCGCGATGTCGATCGAGGGAATGATCACAGTCGGACCTCCAC
>DATFMZ010000205.1:0-35092 GCA_035266665.1 Gemmatimonadales bacterium
TTCGCGAGGCGCTGCTCGCCGAGGCGCGGATTCAGGAGGAGGAAGCGGAGGAGCTCCGGCAGGGGAAATGGATCCGGCGGCTGAACGGACTCTGGCATCGCCTTTGGGCGGGGCGGATCGGGCGCACCTTCTTCCGGCTCGCCGGGACCGGGATGCGGCCCCGCGCGCGCGACGTGATGCCCTCCAACGACGCGACCGAATTCGTCCTCGGCCGTTCGACCGTCGCGCTGTGGGAAGCACTTCCGGATGGCACCCGGCGCGAGGCGCGCGAGCTGCCCGCCGTGGTCGAGCGGCTCGAGTCCCGTGCGGAGCGGCTGCGCGCGGCGGGCGAGACGGGCGAAGAGCTGAACGACACCATGACCGCGCTCGAGAACGTGCGGCTCGCGCTGCTCAAGCTCTCCGCCGGGATGGGCTCGGTCAAAGATGTCACCCTGTACCTCGAGCGTGCCAAGGCGATCGGTGACGCCGTCGACCGGCGGCTCGAGGCGGAGCGCGAGGTACGCGCCGCACTGGGGGATTCTCCGGCCTCCTGACGCGCGCGGTGCGCCGCGTGCTCTTGCGTCTCCCCTCCCCCGCGTCCATTCTCCCCCGCGCGTCTTCCATCCGGTTCCTCGCGGCATTCTCTCGGAGCAGCCATGCGCCCGTCAGCCTGGGTTCGATTTCCGCTCGCGCTCACCGCGATCGTATCGCTCAGCCCCGCACTCGCCGCGCAGGGCCGGCGCGACACCACGCCGCCGCCCCCCGTCCTGCGATTCCAGTACATGGGGCCGCCGAGTGCCGGGCGTATCGCGTCGGTGGCGGGCGTGGCGGGTGATCCCTCGACGTACTACGCGGGCGCGGCGTCGGGCGGCGTCTGGAAGACCGTGGACAGTGGCCGCACGTTCGCGCCGGTCTTCGATTCCGAACCGGTGCAGGCGATCGGCGCGCTCGCGGTGGCGCCGAGCGATCCGAAGATCGTCTGGGCCGGCACGGGAGAGGCGTGGGTCATTCGCGATGCCGACATGATGGGGGACGGCGTCTACAAGTCCACCGACGGCGGCACGACGTGGACCCATATGGGGCTCGAGCAGACCGGCCGGATCGGCCGCATCATCGTGAATCCGACCAATCCCGACATCGTCTTCGTCTGCGCGCTCGGCCGCACGACGGATCCGCAGCAGGAGCGCGGCGTCTTTCGGACGATGGACGGCGGGAAATCGTGGACCCGCGTCCTGTTCGTCAATCCGCACACGGGGTGCTCCGGCCTCTCGATGGACGCGCAGAATCCCAATGTGCTGTATGCGGGGACGTGGCAGATCGTGATGCACACGTGGGCGATGTTCAGCGGCGGTCCGGGGAGCGGCGTGTACAAGTCGGTGGACGGCGGGACGACGTGGACGCGACTCAGCGCGGGATTGCCGAAGTCGCCCGTCGGCAAGGTGGACGTGGCGGTCGCGCCTTCGGATTCCAATCGCGTGTACGCCCTGATCGAGACGCCGAACCAGGGCTCGCTCTGGCGCTCGGATGATGCCGGCAAGACGTGGAAGGTGGCGAGCTGGGACCGCACGCTCATCGGCCGCGCGGGCTACTACATCCGGCTCGCGGTGAATCCCACGGATGCCGACGAGGTGATGGTGGCCAACTCGAGCTTCCATCGTTCCACCGATGGTGGGCTCACCTTTCCCGAGCACGGCGGCTGCGGCGACTGCCACGACATCTGGGTGGATCCGACGAATCCCGATCGGTGGGTGCTCACCGACGACGGCGGGATGAACATCACCACCACCCACGGGAAGCACTATGACCGGATCGCGCTCCCGATCGGTCAGATGTATCACGTCGCGATCGACGATCGCATTCCCTACTGGATCTACAGCAACCGGCAGGACGACGGCACGATGCGGGGCCGGAGCGACGCGCCGGTCGTCGTCGACAACGTGCCGTCCTACCGGCGCGGCCGCGGCAGGTTCTACGGCGGGCCCGACTGGCAGAACGGCCTGGGCGGGTGCGAATCGGGTTTCACGCTGCCCGATCCCTCGGACGCCCAGATCGTCTGGGCGAGCTGCTACGGCAACACCGTCACGCGCTTCGACGGGCACATCGACGAAGCCCGATCCGTGAGCCCCTGGCGGCACACGCTCGATTACCCGCCGAACGACGCGAAGTACCGCTGTCACTGGACGCCGCCGCTCGCCATCGATCCGTTCGATCACAACACCGTCTACTACGGTTGCCAGGTGATCTTCAAGACGTCGGACGGTGGGCAGACGTGGACGGCAATCAGTCCGGACCTGTCGACCCGCGACTCCTCACGCATCGTTTCATCGGGCGGTCTGATCGGTGACAACCTCGGCCAGTTCTACGGGGAGGTCGTCTTCGCCATCGCGCCGTCACCGGTGGAGCGCGGACTCATCTGGGCCGGGACGAACGACGGCAAGATCTGGTACACGAAGGACGGCGGCGGGACGTGGAACGACGTCACGGCGAACGTGAGCGACATGGCGCCGTGGGGGATCGTCCGGGAAATCGCGCCGTCACCCTTCGATGCGGCCACCGCCTACGTGGCGGTGGACTATCACCTCATGGGTGACCGGCGCCCGTACATCTACAAGACCACGGATTTCGGGAAGACGTGGACGAGAATCAGCGATGGGCTGCCCCAGGAGCATCCGCTCGACTACGTGATGACCGTGACCGAGAACCCCAACCGCCGGGGGATGCTCTTCGCGGGAACGGGACACGCCTTCTTCTACTCGCTCGATGACGGCGGGCATTGGACTCGGTTCGAGGAGAGCCTCCCCGCCGCCCCCGTTTCCTGGATCGTCGTCTCCAAGCCGTTCCATGACGTCGTGATCTCGACGTACGGCCGTGGACTCTGGGTGCTCCGCGACATCACGCCGCTCGAGCAGAGCGACGGGTCGGATGCCACCGCCGCGGTGCGGCTCTATCGTCCGCCGGCGGGATATCGGCTTGGCCGGAGCGGACGCGCGGACATCACGTTCGCGGTGGATTCCGCGCCGCACGATTCGGTGGCGGTCGAGATCGTCGACAGCACCGGCACGGTGATCCGTACGTTGCGCGACAAGGCGCGCGCGGGACTCAATCGTGTGGATTGGGACGTGCGCTACGACGGCCCGGCGCAGGTGGCGCTCCGGACGGTGGCGCCTGACAACCCCAACATCTGGAGCGAGCCACGGTTCAAGGGCGATTCCACGCGCCCCGTGGTCCACTGGGGCACGGGGGAGCCGCAGCGGGTGGGTCCGCTCGCACTGCCGGGGTCGTACACGATCCGTCTCGTCGCGGGTGACGATACGCTCGCCCAGCCGCTCGAGCTCCTGAAGGACCCGACGATCCCGTCCTCCGACAGCGCGCTCGCGCTCTCCACCGCGACGCAGATTCGCATTCGGAACGACATGGACTCGACGGTCCACATGATCAACCGCCTCGAGATCATGCGGAAGCAGATCGCGGATGAGCGTGCGGCGCACGCGCGGAATCGGCGGGCGACGCGGGCGCTCGATCAGTTGGCGTCCACCATGATGGCCGTCGAGCTCCAGCTCCTCTCGCGCTCCAACATGGAGTCGGACGACAAGTGGTACGTCGAAGCGTCCAAGGTCTACATGAACCTGGTCTGGCTCTCGGCGGAGGTGGGGACGGGTGGGGGAGACGTCGCGGGCGGCGCGGATTATCCGCCCACCGCCGCGCAGCTCGCGGTGCTCGCACAGCTCGAAGGGCGGCTCGCGAACGCCGCGCGGGACTACGCCACGCTGGTCACGCGCGACGTGCCGGCGTTCAACCGCGCGATGCGGGGAACGGTCAAACCGATCGCCGTGCCGTAGGGAAGATCAGGTGCTCGGCTTCCGCGCGAGCAGCTGCACCGTCGCGCTGAGCCCGCGGTGATACCTGCCCTCGGCGATCTCCCGTTCGACCTCCTGAAAGAGGAGGAAGTCGAGACCGGCGAATCCCTCGGCCACCGCCTGTGGCGGCACGAGCAGCTCCTCGACGGGCGGCCCGCCCGTCCCGCGGCCGAGTTGGCGCGGCGTGTACGCCTCGAGGATGACCACGCCGCCCGGACGGAGTCCCTCGACGGCGCCGCGATACACGCGGTGCCGGAGCGCGGGAGGGAGGTGCATCGAGATCGCGACGATGCCGTCGAACGCCTCGCGCTCGATCGTGTACTCCGCGAGGTCCGCGGTCACGCACGTGACGGAGACGCCCGCGGCATCCGCCAGCTCGCGCGCTCGGCCAAGCCCGACGGGCGATTGATCGACCGCGACGACGTCGTGACCCTGCCCGGCGAGAAAGACCGCGTTCCGCCCCTGGCCTTCGGCGAGACAGAGGACGCGTCCGCGGGGAATCTGGCAGGCCACCGCGCGGAGAAAATCGTTGGGTTCCGTACCGTACGCGTACTCCGGTGCCGCGTACCGCTCATCCCACTCGGTCACGTCCACGTCCCCCTCGCGCTAAGATTCACGACACGATGCCAACCGTCTCTCGCGCTTTCATCTTAACCGGTCTCCTCTACCTCGCGTTGGCGATGGTCGCGGCCGTCGCGCTCGCACTCGGCGCGGCGGGGCTCGGCGTCTCCCCGGCGCTCTACCCGGTGTACATCCATCTCCTCGCCGTCGGATGGATCACGCAGCTGATCTTCGGCGTAGCGTATTGGATGTTTCCCGGACGCGTGCGCGACCCCGGTGCGGGCGAGCGTGTGGTGCTCTGGAGCACGTACGCGTTGCTCAACGTGGGACTGTTGCTCCGTGCCCTGTCGGAGCCGCTGCTCTCGCGTGGCGGCGCCTGGCCGGCGGTGCTCACGGCATCGGCGATCTGCCAGCTCATCGCCGTGGTGCTCTTCGTCGGCCATCTCTGGCCACGGCTCCGGGCCCGCTGATGCCGAAGCTCAGCGTCTGGACCGTGCGCTCCGCGCTGGTCGCCTTGGTGGTGGGGACGCTGATGGGCGCACTGATGCTCGCCGCCAAGGCCGGGATGGCGCCGCCGATGCTGATGCGCCTCCTCCCGGTGCATCAGGAGATCGTGCTCCTCGGCTGGCTCGTTCAGCTCGCGATGGGCGTGGGGTATTGGATCCTTCCGCGCGTGGACGGCGCACGGCCGCGCGCCTGGCTCGCGGTCGTCGCGGTGATCTGCCTCAATGGCGGCGTGGTGGCCGCGGCACTCGGCGCCTGGTTCGGCCTCGCGGGTGCCGTCGTATGCGGGCGGATCCTCGAGCTCGTGGCGGCGATCGGATTCGTCGGACATTTCTGGACGCGGATTCGGCTCGGCGGGCTGATCAACCGGTTGAGCGCGGAGGAGATCGCGGCGCGGCGTTCGTGATGTCTTCCCGGCGCGCGCGCGCTCCAGGCCGGGGTGTACGGATTCGGATGACCCACCGAGCCCGCTAGAACACCCCCGGGATCAACCGGCGCGTCGATCGTGCGTACTCCGGATACTCGTCCGGGAAGGCGTTGCGGAGCGCCCGTTCTTCGACGCGGATGCGGTTGGCGAGCGCGAGTCCCGGCCCGAGCACGAGCACGAGCGTCGCGATCCAATTTGCCATCGCGAGTCCGACGCCAAGGCAGCTCAGCAGCGTACCCGAGTAGGACGGATGGCGTATCCAGCGGTATGGCCCGGAACGGACGATGCGGTGATCGGCGGCGATCGCGACGTCCACGGTGAAGAAGTGGCGCAGCGTGAGGATCGCACTCCAGCGCACCGCCATCCCGAGCGCGATGAGGGTGAGTCCGGCGATCCGAATGTCCGACTCCCACATCCGGATCCGCCCGCCGTGCGTTTGTGAGATCACGACGGCGGCGATGACGCTGAACCAGATCGTGAGACTGATGACTATGCCGGAACCGGCGTCCTGGTGGCTCGCGGAGGATGCGGATCGGTGGGTGCGTTGCAGCACCATCTCGGACACCATCCAGACGCCTACCAGGACATAGAAGATCAGTGCGAAGGGCATGAAACTCCTTCCGACGTGACGGTGCCTGTACGCGTCCGTGGCGGGAAAGGTGTCACCGTCGTGCCGTTGTCCGGTGGCCGCGCCGCGCGTTCCATCGCATATTCCGCGCCGTGACTGACGACCTCTCCCGCCGCGAATGGCTGAAGCTCATGGGGGCGGCCGGCGCGGGCTCGTTCGTTCCGCGCGGCGGCGGCACGATTGACTGCACCGGCGCCGGTGCGCCGATCCTCCCGCTCACCTCGACGAGCGGCGTGTACGTGCCCCCGCGGGGTCGCGCGTTCGACAAGTTCAGCTTCGACTTTCCCGAGCCGTCGGTGGCGTTCGGCGGAATGCAGTTCGGCTTTCTCGTGTTCACCCGCGAGAACGTGTACGGTCTCGACCGCTCGGCCATGGTGGTCGAGCGCGCCGACGACACCCTGACGCTCACCTGTACCGGGCTGGTGTGGGCGGGCGGGCAGGAACGCGCCGACGGACGGCTCACCGCCACGTTCCGAACGCGGGGCGATGCCATCGAATGGGACACCGTGGTCGAGATCGGGCAGCCCATCAAGTCCGTGACCACGGTGATTCGCGGCGTGCCGCGCGGGAAGGTCTCGAACGGCGGCGCGCCGCCGTTCGATCCCCACGACGACGAGCTGCTCCTCGGCTATCCGTTCGGCGCCGGTGACCTCTTCGGCGGGAACACGGCGTGGGGCATGGGCACGCCCTACATCGCCGTCGCGGCGGCGGACGCGATCTGGTCGCTCACGTCCCTCGACACGCAGGTGCGGGCGAAGCGGTTCTATCTCCAGCCGGGGGACGCCTCCTATCGCATCGAAGCGGTCTTCGAGGCCGAGGGGTGGCTGGACCAGGCGCGGGTCAGCGTCCCGACCTGGCGGCTCGCGCGCGTCGAGACCCTCGACGCCGCGACGGCGAGTCACTACGCGCACGTGGAGCGCGCCTACGGCATTCCGTCCTGGGATGCGCGTGACGACGTGCCGACGTGGATGCGCGGCGTCGCGCTCGTGCTCCAGCTCCACGGTGCACATTACACCGGATACGTCTTCAACGATTTCGGGCGCATGCTCGACATCCTGCGGTGGGTGGCCGGGCGCTTCCCCGCCGATCGTACGTTGGTCTTCCTGCCGGCATGGGATGGGCGCTACTACTGGAACTATCCGCTCTACCAGGCCGACGTGCGGATGGGCGGGGAAGCGGGCTTGCGGCGGCTCGTGACCGAGGGGCACGCCCTCGGCTTTCGGTTCATGCCCATGTTCGGCATGAACGCGGCCAACCGCCGCCACCCCGAGTACGCGCGCATCGCCGACGCGGCGACGGCGAAGATCGACGGCGACCCGTTCGACCTCAACTGGGTCGATTGGGACAACGACCGGCACGAAGAGGGGTGGTTGTCCTACATGAACCTCGGCGTCGCGTCGTGGCGAACGTGGCTCGAATCCCGGATCGCCGACACGATCGACCGCTACGGCGTCGACGCGTACTTCCTCGATATCTCCGGCGGGTGGGTGAACAATCCCACGGCGGACATGCATGCGGGGACGCGCCGCCTCGTGCGCGATCTTCGCGGACGCTACCCGCACGTGATGGCCTGCGGGGAGTTCCACTACGATGCGCTCCTCGCGGAGATCCCCGTCTTTCAGGTCTACGCGCCGCACGCGACGACGTACGCCCGCTTCTTCTCGCACCTGAGCCATCCCGCGCCCGGACGCGGCAGCTCAGGGGTGCACGAATCCGGCTTCAACCATTGGGATGCGCAGACGCTCTCGATGGGACCGGGTCCCATCCCCACGCTGAGCGTGGTCGACGACACGTTCACCGCGCACCGCTCGCTCATGGCCGCCGCGCTGGAGCGCGCCAAGACGCTTGGAGGGATCAGCTGATGAACCGCCGCGACTTTCTCTCCGCCGGCGCGGCCACGACGGCCGCGGCGGCGCTGCCGTTTCGTCTCGCGCTCGGCGTCCCGTCCAACGGGGCGCCCCCGCCCCGGCCCGCGGCGCGGGCGTTCGACTTGGTCCGGGTGCGGCTTCGTCCCGGTCCCTACTTCGACGCGATGGACGTGAACCGCCGGTTCCTGCTCGCGCAGGATCCCGACCGGCTGCTTCACATGTTTCGCGTGACCGCGGGACTGCCGTCCACCGCCGAGCCGCTTGGCGGCTGGGAGGCGCCGACGAACGAGCTGCGCGGGCATTACTCCGGCCACTACATGTCGGCATGCGCGCTGATGTGGGCGAGTCTCGGGGATGGGGAGATCAAGGCGCGCGGCGACCGCATGGTCGCGGGTCTCGCGGCATGCCAACAACCCAACGGCTATGTGAGCGCCTTTCCGGAGGAGTTCTTCGACCGGCTCCGCGCGGGCCGGCGGGTCTGGGCGCCGTTCTACACCCTGCACAAGATCATGGCCGGCCTGCTCGACATGCATCAGCTCGCGGCCAACGGCCAGGCGCTGGACGTTCTGCAGAAGCTGGCGCAATGGACGGGGCATTGGGTCCAGCCGCTCGGCGATCTCGAGATGCAGCGCGTGCTCGAAACCGAGTACGGCGGCATGAACGAAGTGCTCTACAACCTCTCGGCCGCGACCGGGAACGCATACTACGCCTGGGTGGCGCACCACTTCGATCACCGCCGGATCTTCGATCCGCTGGCCGAGGCGCGCGACGAGCTCAAGGGGCTCCACGTCAACACGACGATCCCGAAGATCATCGGCGCGGCGCGGCGCTACGAGCTGCTCGGGGAACCGCGGTACCGTCACATCGCCGAGTATTTCTGGCGGGAGGTCACGTCCGAGCGGGCGTACTGCACGGGCGGGACGAGCAACGGGGAGAGCTGGAACAGCGATCCGGGGATCCTGTCGACGGAACTGTCGGGGTACACCCAGGAGGATTGCACCACGTACAACATGTTGAAGCTCACCCGGCATATCTTTGAGTGGACCGCCGACCCGGCCTGCGCGGATTACTACGAGCGCGCGCTGTGGAACGGGATTCTCGGGAGCCAGGATCCCGCGGACGGCGAGAAGTTGTACTACGTGTCCCTGGCGTCCGGGTATTGGAAACTCTTCGGAACGCCGTTCCATGATTACTGGTGCTGTACGGGAACGATGAGCGAGTCCTTCTCGAAGTTCGGCGACAGCATCTACTTTCACGACGACGAGGGACTGTACGTCAACCTCTTCGTGGCGTCGGAGCTCGACTGGCGGGAGCGCGGGATCCGCGTCGTGCAGGACACGCGTTTCCCGAACGACGAGCAGGTCACGCTCACGATCCGTGCGGTGCGGCCGACCGCGTTCGCGCTGCGCGTGCGCGTCCCGTACTGGGCGACCGGCGCCAACGAGGCGTCGTTGAACGGCCGGACGCTCGACGGCTTCGCCGCGCCCGGCGGCTATTACGTGGTGCGTCGGACGTGGCACGACGGCGATCGTGTGGTGTTGAAGCTTCCGATGGCACTGCATGTCCAGGCGATGCCGGACGACGCCTCAATGCAGGCGGTGATGTACGGGCCGCTCGTGCTCGTCGGGAAGCTGGGTACCGACGGGCTCACGGCGGACACCCTGCGGGCGCCGCCGACCAAACCGCGTACCGTACCCGAGTATCCGCTCGAGCCGGTGCCGGCGCCGTCGTTCATGGTGACGGACCCCGCTCCGGGGACGTGGATCGAGCCGACGGGCGCCCCGCTGGAGTTCCGGACGACGGGTGGGCAACCACGGAACGTTACGCTCGTGCCGTTCTACCGTCTCTTCGGGGAACGGTACGGGGTCTACTGGAAGATCGCGTCGGCGGCGGACGCCGGGAGGACGGGATGAGGATGCGACGCACGTGCCACACCTAATACTCGGACTACCGCCTGCGTGGGTGGCGACGGGGATCCTCGTGGTCACCTACGTCGCCCTGATGATCGACCGGTTGAATCGGGCGGTCGTGGTCGGGATCGGTGCCTGCGCCATGATCATCATCGGCGTGCTCGATCAGCAGGCCGCGATCGCCGGCATCGACTTCAACACGATCATGCTGCTCGCGGGCATGATGATCATCGTCGGCGTGATGCGGCGGACCGGCGTCTTCGAGTACGTGGCCATCTGGTCGGTCAAGCTCGCGCGGGCGCGGCCCGCCGGGATCCTGCTCGGCCTCGGGCTCACCACCGCCATCGTCTCCGCCCTCCTCGACAACGTCACCACCGTGCTCCTCGTGGTGCCGGTCACGATCGGCATCGCGGGCCAGCTCGAGGTCCCGGCCTACCCGTTCCTCGTGGCGGAGATCCTCGCCTCGAACATCGGCGGGACGGCGACCCTGATCGGCGATCCCCCGAACGTCATGATCGGCTCGGCCGCGAACCTCTCGTTCAACGCCTTCCTCGTCAATCTCGCGCCGGTGATCGTGGTGATCCTCGTGGCCAACGCCCTGGTGCTCCACCTCAAGTGGGGACGGAAGCTCCGGGGAGATGTCGCCGCGCGCGAGCGGGTGCTCGCGCTGAATCCGCGCGAGTTCATCACCGACGCCTATCTGCTCAAGCGCTGCCTGGCGGTGCTCGGCGGCGTCATGGCCGCGTTCGTCCTCTCGCGCGAGCTGCGCCTCGAGCCGGGGACGATCGCGATGAGCGGCGCGTTCCTGCTCGTGCTGCTCGAGACGCACCCGCATCCCCGCGAGCACCAAACCACGAAGGTGCGGGAGACGCTCTCCGACATCGAGTGGATCACGCTCTTCTTCTTCATGGGACTGTTCGTGGTGGTGGCGGGGGTGGAGCACGCGGGGGTGATCGATCAAGTCGCGCGCTGGGTCCTCGAAGCCACGGGTGGGAAGCTGGTCGTCGCGGCATCGGTGATTCTCTGGAGCTCCGCACTGCTCTCGGCGGTCGTGGACAACATCCCGTTCGTCGCGGCGATGATTCCCCTCATCAAGGAGACGGGCCCGCAGCTCACCGGCGGCCGGCACGACACGGTGGTGGTCCTGTGGTGGGCGCTCGCGTTGGGCGCGTGTCTCGGGGGCAACGGCACGTTGATCGGCGCAAGCGCCAACGTCACCGCGGCGGGGCTCGCCGAGCGTCAGGGCATCCCGTTCCACTTCCTGAAGTTCACGAAGGTGGCGCTCCCGATCATGCTCATGAGCGTCGCGATCGCGCAGGTCTATCTCTTCGTGCGGTTCTTCTAGGGCGGGCCGAGTTGCCCCGTCAGGGGCATCCTACAGATCGTCGCCGAGGATCCGCCGCTTGATGTGATCGGCGTTCTTCTCGCCGGGACGGGCGAAGTACTTGACGCACAGCACGGTTACCACGATCACGATCGCGATCGCGAGGACCACGAGCACGTAGTCGAAGACGTTCCGCGGTCCCTCGTGGTGCCGCCCGGTCACAGCGGTCGGGAACGGCTCCGCCTGCGCGAGCCACCACAGCGCGCTCACGAGCATGGTTTCATCCCCACGGCTCCCGTCTCACGTCCCACGTCTCCCATCCTACTTCCCGGCGGCCCGGATCCGCGCCACATCGTCCGCCGTGATCGTGGGCGCCTTGTTACCCCAACTCGTACGCTCGTGGTTGACGATGGTCGCGATCTCTTCGTTCGAGAGATGAGCACCCCAGGCGGGCATCTGCCCCGGATAGACCACGCCACCGATCGACTTGCCCTCGAGGCCGAACAGCACCGTATGCACGTGGGTCGTCGGATCCTGTGCCGTGACCACCGGATCGCCGGCGAGCGGCGGGAAGGCGCCGGTGAGCCCCTGACCGTTCGATTGATGGCAGTTGGCGCACGTCGTGCGATACAGCTCGGCCCCCGCGCCGCCGCCCGCGGGTACCTCGGGTTGCGGGGCCGCCGCCCCGAGCCACGCCGAGTACGTGGGTGTCGCGGCGAAGTGCGCCGGCGGGTTCCACTGGCGCGCGGCATAGAACATCGCCCATGCCACGATGCCGAGCAGGAGCACCCATGCCCAGGTGGGAATCGGTGCGGGCGTCTCCGCGCGTGCCGGCTCGAAGTTCTGCTCGTACGCGCCGCCGTACGCATTGACCAGCACGGAGACCTTCCCCTCGACCCGGTCGCCCGGGCGGAGACCATCCACCGCGATCCCGGGACCGTTCCGCACCTCGAACGGGATGCGCCGCACGCCGCGGTGGCCCGAGACGTCGGTGGCGACGATGCGCAGCTCGTGCGGTCCGTCGGGCAGGGATTCGGTGTCGAGATCGAACCGTGCCGGCGGCCGGTAGACGCCGATCGGCTCCGGATTGCCGTCGAGATAGACCTCGACCCGGCTCGCGGGTTCACTCATGATCTTCTCCCGCGTCGGCGCCCTGCTTCCGCACCGCCGCGACGTCGGCGGCGGTGACGGTGGGGGCGCTGTTGCCCCAGCTCGTACGCTCGTGGTTGACGACGGCCGCGATCTGCGCGTCGGAGAGCGTCGCGCTCCAGGGCGGCATCACCGCCGCATACTCGGCGCCGTTGATCTTCTTGCCCTGAAGACCGAAGAGCACGGTGTGGATGTGCGTCGTCGGGTCCTGCGCGGTGACGACGGGGTCGCCCTTGAGCGGTGGGAAGGCGCCCTTGAGGCCTTCCCCGTTGTTCTGGTGACAGCTCACACAATAGTTGCCGTACACCGCCGCCCCGTCCGGTCCCGCGCCTCCGGCGGCCGGCGCGGCCGCCGCTGCGGGTGCCGTCGCGCCACCGGCGGTGAGCGGCGGCTGCTTGAGCGAGAGGAGATAGGCCACGAGCGCCTGGGCGCGCGGGGTCGCCACCACCTTCCCGGCGGCGGGGGCGTACTGCGCCGGTACGGGCACGATGACCGCGCCAGGCGCCGGATTTGCCTCCACCGTGAAGAGCCACGGGAAGGAGGGCATCACGCTTCCCGGCACGACGGAGCGTGGCTGATAGAGATGCAGGTACTGCCACGTCGCGCTCGGTTGGCGGTTGGCGACGTTGCTGAGGTCGGGTCCCGTCCGCTCGGTGCCGAGGATCATCGGGGGCTCGCGCCAGACGTCGAGCCAGCGGAGCCGCGCGTAGTCGCCGGGTACCGACGGCCGGCCGTAGGGCGAGTCCTCGGGCAGGGGGCGCACCTGCTGCGTGTGGCAGTAGAGGCAGCCCTCGCCGACGTAGACGCCGAGTCCCGCCTGCTCCTGCGCGGTCAGCGGCTGTGAGGTGGGGAGCGGTGTGTTGTTGTCGTTCACCCAGATTGCCGGGCCGATCGCGATGATCAGGCTCAAGCCGATGAACCCGAAGAAGATCACCCCGAACAGCAGTCGGTGGTTCTTATGGAAGTCGAGTCGCATCACGCCGCCTCCGCCTGAAACGCCGCGACGGCGGGCGACGGAGCGGTCGCCTCACCGGGGCGCATCTTCCACACGTTGTACGCGAAGATCAGATGCGAGAGGAACATCAGCGTTCCGCCGACCGCGCGTCCCGTCCAATACGGCGCCATCAGCGTCACCGAATCGATGAACGGCGCCTGCGCGATCCAGGACTGTCCCTGCAAGGTCCCGCCGATCATCAGCGCGAACCCGTAGACCAGGACGCCGACGAGCGCGAGCCAGAAATGCGCGCCGACGGCGAGCTGTGGCGGCTCGCGGCCGGTGATGCGTGGGAGCAGGCCATACACCCCGCCCCAGATCAGGAAGACGACGAAGCCGTAGACCGTGAGATGTGCGTGGGCGACGGTGAAGTTGGTGAAGTGCCACACGCGATTGAGCGACCGGAACGCCTCGAAGGTCCCCTGCGTGGACGCGAAGAAGTAGAAGAGCACGCCGCCCAGGATGAACGGCAGGGAGTAGCTGCGCGCGATCGTGCTCCAGCTGCCGCGCATCGTGAGCAGGAAGTTGCCGGTCCCCGCGACCACGGGCACGAGCATGCCGACGCTGAAGACGATGGCGACCGTCTGCAGCCACCATGGAATCGGACTGAACACGAAGTGGTGGGCGCCGATCATCGAGTAGAACACCATCTGCGTCCAGAAGGCGAGCACGCCGAGCGAATACGAGTAGATCGGCTTGTTGAGGAGCTTGGGCAGGAAATAGTAGGTGAGTCCGAGGACCATGGGCGTGAACCACATCCCCACACCCATGTGCATGTAGTAACCCTGGATCACCGTGTCGCCCAGGCCGTTCTGGTACCACGGCAAATAGCCGACGACGACGAGCACGATGGTCCAGAGCAAGGCGCCCAGGATGTACCAGTTGGAGATGTAGATCTCTTCGGTCGCGCGAGCGGCGATGGTGCGGTAGACGTTGTACGCGAGCAGGATGATCCCGAGCGCGAATGTCCCCATCACCGGCCAGATGAACTCGCGGTACTCCCCGCCGCCGTTGTTGACGCCGCTCGCGAGGCAGATCACGCCCGCCAGGACGGCCGCGTTCAGCAGGAGCAGGCTGATCCACGCGAGCCGGGTGCTGTGCAGGGCGCGCTGGCAGGTACGTGGAACCACCCACAGCGCGAGCCCGATCATGCCGAGCGAGGCCCAACCCCAGAGCACGACGTTGGTATGGACCGGCCGGAGGCGGCCGAAGGAGAGCCAGGGTTCGACGCCGAAATCGGGCCAGACGAACTTGAGGCCGAGGTATTCGCCGACGAGGGTGCCGAAGACGAGCCAGATGGCGGCGCACGCGATGTACGCGTAGACGAGCCGCGTCAGGCTGTGGTCCGCATCGATCAGCTCGTCGATGCGTGTCTTCTGCACGGTGAGGGGACGTTGGGTGGTCACGCGCGCTCCCGAACCGTGGTTCACGAAGAGTCTGCGACTTGGGGGAACCAATATGCACGCGGGACACGGTTCGGCAACGCGCGCCTTTACCCGCCCCGTCTGACCGCGTCGGGGCCGAACTTCCCGCGCACGGCGTCCACCGTCCGCGCGAGCCGGCGGTCGCGGTCGGTCTCGAGCGCATCCGCAGCTTCCTCGAACAGCGCGAGCTGATCGGCGTCGCCTTCATCGCCTAATCCCGAGAGCACCACGCTCAGGTAGCGCGCGGGGACGTGACGCTTCATGCGGAGAGCCATCATGAGCTCGCGCGCGGTTGCGAAGATCGCGCGATCGGAGATCACGGGGCGCTGAAGCGTGCGGCTCGCCGAGCGCGTGGTGAAATCGAAGTCGCGAATCCGCACGGTGATCGTGCGCGCCGCGTGGCCGCCGGCTCGGAGATCGGCCGCTGCGCGGTCGGAGAGGCGGAGGAGCTGCGCCGCGAGCTCGTCGTCCGTCGTGAGATCCTCCGCGAAGGTCTCGTCGCGGCTGATGGACTTCGCGCGCTCCCGCGCCGCGACCTCGCTCGTATCCACGCCGCGGATCCGTGCGTAGAGCCACTCGCCCGCGCGCTCACCGAGCAACCGGCGGAGGCTGCCGCGCTCATGCGCCAGTGCGTCCCGCACCGTGCGCATGCCGAGCTGCTCGAGCCGCTCCTGGAACCGGGGGCCTACGCCGGGAATCGCCGCGAGGTCGTGTGTTGCGAGAAACGCCGCTTCCTCTCCGGGCGGCACGATGAGGACGCCGTCCGCCGCGGGGGTGCGATGCGGCTTGGCGCGTCCCGCCGCGAGCTTCGCGATCAGCTTGTTCGCCCCCCCGCCGACCGAGACGGCGATCTCCGTCTCCCGTCGTACCGTCTCCCGAATCCGCCGCGCCGTCTCCTCCAGCGGCTCGCCGTGATAGAGGCCTTCGGTGCCCGTGAGGTCCAGATACATCTCGTCGATCGACGCGGGCTGCACCACGGGTGTGAAGCGACGGAGCACGGCGACGATCGCGCGGCTCTTCTCGCCGCAGAGCTTCCGGGGAACGGGCACCACCATGGCCTGGGGGCAGAGGCGCAGCGCGCGCGCCATCGGCATGGCGGAGTGCGCGCCGTGGGCGCGGGCCGCGTAGGAGGCCGACGTGACGACCCCGCGCCGGCTCGGCGACCCGCCGACCAGCAGCAGCTCCGCACGTCCCGCTCCTTCGGGATCGGCGAGACGCGCCACCTGCACGAAGAACGCGTCGGCGTCCACCTGCAGAATGCGGCGGGGGCGGTCAAGTGAGGCCATTGTAGAAATCTATCGGCTGTCGCACCATATTCCGGCCTTCGATCCGGCCGATTCATCCAACACGGAGCTCGATGTGATCAGTGCACGACACGTTTCCCGCTGGGCGGGGCTCGCCGCGCTCACCGCGCTCGGCTGCGGCGGCCATCCGACGCCGGCACCTGTCCCGGCGCAGGCGCCGACGGCCGCCGCCACCGGGCCCGCCGTCTCCGCGGCGAATCTCAAGACCCGCCTGTACATCTACTCCGACGACTCGATGATGGGCCGGCGCGCCGGCACCGAGGGCGACGTCAAGGCGACGAGCTACATCACCGATCAGGTCCGCCAGATGGGACTGGTCCCCGCGGGCGACAGCGGCACCTACCTCCAGACCATCGGCATGGTGATGGAGCGGATCGATACGTCCTCGACGCTCTCCGTGGACGGCACCGATCTCAAGGCGGGCGAGGATTTCCTCTTTGCCGGCGGGCAGAACGTCGGCGCGTTCAAGGGCGGTGCCGTGGTGTACGGCGGGCGCCTCGGCGACACGTCGGTCCACCTCGCGCCGGATTCGGTCAAGGGCAAGGTCGTGGTGGTGGGTCTTCCGCTCGACGCCGCGGGACACCCGACCCTCCGGATCACGGGGAGTGACATCGCGCCGTTCACGCAGGCCAATGGCGTGGCGCTCGCCTCGACGCTGGGGCTCCTCCCGCCGCAAGCCGTGGCCGGGATGATGGAGCAGGAACGTCCCGCGCTCGACGAGGGCGACATGGGTGGCGGGGAAGCCGGGCTCGCGTTCATCGTGCTTGGCGATCGTGCCACGGAGCTCCTGCTCGGCGGGAGCGTGGACAGCGCGTCCCTCGGGTCGACGGGGAAGTCGGTGACGGCCCACGTCGTGCTCGACAAGACGCCCGTGGCGTTTCCCGCCCGGAACGTGGTGGCGATTCTTCCGGGGAGCGACCCCGCACTCAAGGGCGAGTACGTGGCGATCGGCGCGCACAACGATCACATCGGACTCACCCCGCGCCCGCTCGATCATGACTCGGTCTGGGCCACCAACCGCGTCATCCGGAAGGGCGGGGTGGAGGATACGCCGCGCATGCCCACCCCCGAGGAAGCCGCGCGCATTCAGGCGCTGCGCGACAGCCTCGCGCGGGTCCGGCCCGACCGGCCCGACTCGGTGAACAACGGTGCGGATGACGACGGGTCCGGCACCGTCTCGGTGCTGGGCATTGCGCAGACCCTCAGTGCGATGCCCGTGAAGCCCAAGCGCTCGATTCTCTTCGTGTGGCACACCGGCGAGGAGCTCGGGATGTTCGGCTCGAAGTGGTTCACCGATCATCCCACCGTGCCGCGTGATTCGATCGTCGCCCAGCTCAACATCGACATGATCGGGCGTGGCGACTCGGCCGATACGCCGGGTGGTGGCCCCAACTACCTCCAGCTCATCGGCTCACGGCGTCTCTCCACCGAGCTCGGCGACCTGGTGGAAACGGTCAACACGGCCGATCACCACGACTTCACGTTCGACTACCAGTTCGACACGAACGGAAACCCGCATCAGTACTACTGCCGCAGCGACCACTACGAGTACGCGCGGTGGGGGATCCCGATCGTGTTCTTCACGACGGGTGGGCATCCCGATTACCACCAGGTGACCGACGAGCCGCAGGAGATCGACTATCCGAAGATGGCGCGCGTGGCGAGCCTGATCGCGGATATCGCGGTCCACGTGGCGGACCTCGATCACCGGCCGGTGGTGGATCACCCCAAGCCGGATCCGTACGGGAGCTGCGTGCAGTAAGACCGGGGTCGGGCGGCGGCGGGGGTTGCAATCTCCCGCCGCCGCAGTAGTTTCGCCGCATCCGCAGAATCTTCGGTCGCAGAGGGATGTCCATGGAAAGCAACGTGCACGGGAACCGGAGGTCCGCAGTGGGACCATCGGGCCGTCGGTCCGGGAAGGACCGCCGGAAGACAGAGTTGCGGCGGGTCGAGCGACGCGTGCAGACCGTCGCCGTGCGCATCGATAGGCGGAGCGGCGAAGACCGCCGCACCGCTGAGCGCCGCATCGCGGAGCGCCGCCTGATCGCTGATCGGCGGATGTCTTATCGGGTAGGGATGTAGCGCCTCACGCCGGCGGATCGGGGTCCGGGTCCGCCAGCAGCTCCCGAAGCTTTCCCCACAACACCTTGCCCAACGGCGACCGCGGAATCGTGGCCAGCCGATGCGCGGTACGCGGGCGCTCGTACGGCAGCACGTTCTCGTTGAACGCTGCGACGAGCCGCGCGGCGTCGGCGTCCGACATCCCCTCGACGGCGAGGTGTACCACCCAGCCGAGGCGGTCGTCGGGCATCGCGACCAGCGCCCCGCGGCCGGGAATCCCGAGACGCAGCGCTGCGGCTTCGAGCTCCTCCTGGAGCCGCGGCACGATCACGAGCTCCCCGCCCACCTTCACCACCTCACCCGCCCGGCCATAGGGGATCACCCGATCGCCGTCGAGGCGGCCGAGATCCTCGGTGGTCCACCAGCCGTCGCGCTTCGGGTCCGCCAAACCGTCTTCGGTGGCGTAGCCGGTGAACAGCGAGGCGCCGCGCAACGCGAGACGCATGTCCGCCTCGACGCGCAGCTCGAGGTGCGGGAGCCGCATGAGCGGCGGATACCCGTCGTCGTCGAGCGAAGCGAGCGTCGCCGTCGCCGCCTGCGACGCACACTCGGTACAGCCGTAGCTCGGAAGGAGCGGCCACCCGAGCGCGCGTGCTTCCGCGTAGAGCGCCTCGCTCAATGACGCACCGCCCACGACGATCGCCCGGAAGGGGGCCGGCGCCCGGATCCCCGCATTCACGAGATCGTAGACCTGCGTCGGCACGAGCGCGCCGAGCGTGGCGCGCTCCGCGGCGGCGCGGATGGCGTAGGAGCGTGCATCCCAGGACTCGAGCGTCTCGACGCGTGCGCCGCTCAGATGCGCGCGCGCGTGGATGCCGAGTCCGCCGGTATGGAAGGTGGGGAGCACGTTGAGCCAGATGTCGGACGCGTCGCTCTCGAGATGCGCGTTCACGGCGCGCGCCGAAGCGAGCAGCGCCTCCTTGGAGAGTGCCACCGGTTTCATGCGGCCGGTCGAACCCGACGTCGCGAGCCAGACGTGGCCGGTGAGCGCGCCGGCGCGCGCGATCAGCTCCCGTGCGCGGGTTGCGTCGTCCGGCGGAAGGCGAGGGTTGAGCAGGACGTCGGTGGAGTCGTCCCAGGGGATCACGCCGTGAGCCCTATCGCGAGCAGGACGCTGAAGCCGAGATGGAGCGCCGCCGTCTGCGCGAGGAATCGGTTGTAGGCGGGTCCCGGAGCGTGACGGTAGACCCCGCGGATCACGAGCACCGCGAGCGGGAGCGTCAGCACGGGGAGCAGCGCGGGCAGGAGGCCTTCGGTGCGGTACCAGTATGCGTTGAGCACGAACGGCGCGATGCAGAAGAAGAAGATCTCGAAACGTCCGAAGCCGACCCCGAAGCGGACCGCGAGCGTCGCCTTCTTGCCGTTTCGGTCTTCGGCCACGTCCCGCAGGTTGTTCACGGCGAGCAAGGCCGACGCGAGAAACCCGACCTGCACCCCGGCGAGCACCGCGCCGGTGGAGAGCGTGCCCGTATGCAGATAGTACATCCCGCCCACGGCGCCGAGCCCGAAGAACGCGATCACGAAGAGCTCGCCGAGTCCGTTGTAGGCGAGCGGATACGGCCCGCCGGTATAGGCGTAGCCGCAGGCGAGCGAGACGATGCCGAGCACGAGGATCGGCACGCCGCCCGCGATCACGAGCGGAATCCCCGCGGCGATCGCGATCGCGAAGGTGACCATCCCCGCCGCGAAGACCTGGCGCTCGGTGAGCAGCCCCGCCTGGGTCGCGCGCAGGGGCCCGAGACGTTGGGTGGTGTCGGTGCCGCGCCGGAAGTCGAGCAGATCGTTGAACAGATTGGTTCCGATCTGAATGGCGAGCGCACCCACCAGCGCGAGCCAGAACAGCCACCAGTGCAGCACACCGCGTTCGGCGCGTGCGAGCGCCGTTCCCACGATCACCGGTGCCACGGCGGCCGTGAGCGTCTTCGGCCGCGCGGCGAGCGCCAGCGCCTTGGCGGCCTTGCTCACGGAAGCCGCGGGAACTTGGAGAAGTCCGGTTTCCGCCGCTCGTTGAACGCGTTCCGGCCTTCCTGCGCCTCCTGGCTCATGTAGAAGAGCAGGGTGGCGTTCCCCGCGAGCTCCTGGAGGCCGAGCTGGCCGTCGCAGTCGGCGTTCATCGAGGCCTTGAGGCAGCGGAGCGCCATCGGCGAGAGGCGGAGGATCTCGCGGCACCACTGGAGGGTCTCGATCTCGAGATCCTCGAGCTTCGCCACGTGATTCACGAGGCCCATGTCGAGCGCCTGCTGCGCATCGTACTGCCGGCAGAGGAACCAGATCTCCCGCGCCTTCTTCTGTCCCACGATGCGTGCGAGGTAGCTGCTGCCGAGCCCGCCGTCGAACGAGCCCACCTTGGGGCCGGTCTGGCCGAAGCGCGCGTTGTCGCCGGCGATCGTGAGATCGCAGACGACGTGGAGCACGTGTCCGCCGCCCACCGCGTACCCCGCGACCATCGCGATCACCGGCTTGGGCAGCGAACGGATCTGGCGCTGGAGGTCGAGGACGTTGAGGCGCGGCACGCCGTCGTCTCCGACGTAGCCCGCCTCGCCGCGGACCTTCTGGTCGCCACCCGAGCAGAAGGCGTCGGGACCCTCACCCGTGAGGATCACGACGCCGATGTCGGCATCGTCACGCGCCACCGCGAAGGCGTCCTGCATCTCGCGCACGGTGAGCGGGCGGAACGCATTCCGCACCTGCGGGCGGTTGATCGTGATCTTCGCGATCCCGTCGTCGGTCCGCTCGAAGCGGATGTCGGTGTACTCCTTGACGACCGTCCACTCGGCACCGGGGGTGATGCGGCGGTCGGTGTTCTTGGACTGGTTCGTACCTGCGGTCTTCGGCATGCTAGCGTTCTCCGCGTTCGTCGACGTCTTGAAGGAAGGTGGTCACGCGTTCCGCGAACCAGCCGGGCCGTTCCCAGGGGACACGGTGTCCCGTATCCGGAGCGATGGCGACCGTCCCGCGGGGCAGGCGGTCGCACGCCTCCTCGGCGAGCGTCACGTAGCGCGCATCCCGCGCCCCGGCGATCCAGAGCACGGGAATGGTGAGCCGCTCGAGCGCGGGCCGGAGATCGTCCTGCGCCCCGAGCGACCACACGCGCAGCGCCGCGGCCAGGGCCGTCCGATCGAACGCCGCCTCCGGTCGCGCGCGCGTCGTCGGCGTGCCGCCAAAGACCGCGCGCGCGTCCCACGCTTGGAGGAGCCGATCCCACGGCTCCCGCTCAAAGCGCACGGCCCACCGCTCGTCGTCGCGCCGGCGCTCGGCCCGCTCGCGTGGATCCGTGAGGCCCGGATGGGCCGAGACGATCACGGCCCGGCGCCAGCGCTCAGGCGCCGCCAGGAGGGCATGCAACGCGAGCCGCCCGCCGAGGGAGTAACCCAAAAGTATCGGCGCGGTAGCCTCGGCGGCCACCTCCGCCGCGAATTCGGCGCCCCACTCGGCGAGCGAGCGGGTGTGCGGCGGACGGGTGAAGAGATCGGGGGCGAGGAGCGCGGGTGCCCCCGCGCGCGCGAGGGCGCGGCCGAGATCGTCCCAGTCGGCGCCGCGCCCCAGGAATCCGTGGAGCGCCCAGATCACGCGCCGTCGAGCCGGTCGCGCGCGGTCCAGAAGGCGCGCGTGGCCGCGCGATCGGGAATGAGCTCGATCACCGAGCGGGGTGCTATGGGCCCGGTGGCGGGGACGGTGGTCCAGCGTTCGTACGGCAGCTGCCACATCCGCGCCCACTCCTCGAAGCCGACCGCGTGCGGGTTCTGAAACGTCTCACTCGTGTACATGCGCTCGAAGATGCGGCCGCCACCGTTGTTCAGCACGACGATACGCACGCACTCCGCGTCCACGCCGGCGAGCGCCCACGGGGCCTGGAGATCGTAGAGCGCCGTGAGATCGCCGACCACCGCCCAGTTCTCGCGGCCGGCGCGGCACATCCCGAGGAAGGTGGAGAGCTGGCCGTCGATGCCGTTCGCGCCCCGGTTCACGCCCACCGACCAGCCCCGCGGTGCGCGGTTCGCGACGAGATCCCACTCGCGGATGGGGAGGCTGTTGCCGAGGTAGACCAACGCACCCTCGGGGATGATCTCGGAGAGTGTGCGCACGAGCGCGGGCTCGCTCGTCGGGTGCCGCGCGAGGAGCGCCTCGAAGGCGTGGGCCCGATCGCGGTCCGACGGGCGCAGCAGTTCCACGTATGCCCGTGCCGCGCGGCTCGGTGTGGGTGGGGTCACGGCGTCGAGCACGGCGCCCGGAGGCGCGCACACGATCTCGCTGCCCGGCAGTCCCGAGAACGGCACGCGACTCACCGAGAGCACGGGGACATCGAGGCCGAGATCGAGGTCACGCCAGAGCCGGAGCGTGGGGACGCCGCCGATCCGGAGCACGGCCGTGGGTTGGTGCTCGCGAAGCAACCGGCCACCCGAGATCAACGTGAGGTCGGCGATCGCCGGATCTTCGCGAAGCCCCGACGCGGCCTCGGCCACCACGGGCCGCCCGTACGCGAGGAGGAAGCGGCGGACCGCATCGTGGTCGCGCGCGTCGAGCGGCCCCAGCACCACGAGCGTCCGGTCGTGCGCCGCGAGAAATCGGTCGAGCGGCGCGGTGTCCACGGTGCGCTCCCGCGGCGCGGCCGCGGCGGGCGTGAACCGCGCCGTGCGTTCGGGCTCGTCCACCAGCGGCTCATCGAAGCAGACGTTGAGATGAATCGGCGCCACCCCGTCCCATGCCGCGAGCGTCGGGCCCTCCGCGGAGGCGTCACCGTCGAAGGCGGTGGGCGCATACGGGCCGAAGAGACCCACCTGTTCGATCGCCTGGGGCGCGCCGGTGCCGCGATGGCGTTGCGGCCGGTCCGCCGTGACGAGCACCAGCGGCGTGCCGGAGTAGTAGGCCTCGATGCTCGCCGGCAGGAGCTCCGCCGCGGCGGTACCCGAGGTCGTGATCACGGCCACGGGCCGCGCGGTCGCCCGCGAGCGGCCGAGCGCGAAGAACGCGGCCGAGCGCTCGTCGAAGAAGAACCGACAGTGGAACCCGGTGCTGTTGGCGAGGAGCGCGACGATCGGGCTGTTCCGCCCGCCGGGACAGATGCAGAGCTCGGCGACGCCGGCGTCCGCGAGCGCCGCGAGCACCCGTTCGGAGAAGGCGCCGTTCACAGGCCGAGCATCCGCCGCACGGCGCGCTGCTTGAGCTCGAGCTCCTGCCACTCGCGGTCGAGGCGGCTTTCCGTGATCACGCCGCCGCCCACCACGATCGAGAGCTGCCGGTCGTGCCACTGCACGTTGCGGATGGCGACGAGGCAGATCGCCCGGCCGTCGGGCCACTCGAACCCGAACGGCGCGCCGAACCGGCCGCGACCGCCTGTGACGTCGAGCAATTGGCGCCGGAGCGCGCCGTCGGCATCTCGTGGGGCGAGACCGAGCGCGGCCGTGGGGTGCAGCGTCCGCACCAGCTCCTCGAAGGTCACCACGCCGGCCGGCGTGAGCGTGATGTCGGTCTTGAGGTGTGTCATGTGCGGCAGCTCGAGCACGTCGAGCGGGCCCGTGCTGACGGCGCCGAGCGGCGCGAGCTGGGACGTGATGTCCTCGACCACGCTCCGGTGCTCGGCCAGCTCCTTGGGATCGGCGCGGAGGGCGTCGCTCTCGCCGGGCGGGTAGGTGCCGGCCACCGCGATGGTGCTGATCGTGCCGTCGGCATTCCGCCGGAAGAGATGCTCGGGCGTGGCTCCGACCACGCCCGTGCCGTCGGTCCAGAGGCCGTAGAGCGCACTGCCCGCGGGCATCGCGCTCGCGCGGGCGAGGAGCGCCGGGCCGAGGTCGGGATCGTCCGTCTCGAGGCAGGCCCCGGTGGCCACCACCGGCACCGCCTTGAGCAGAGTGCCGTCGCCGAGGCGCCGGCCGATCTCGGCGAAGGTGGTCTCGTAGGCGGCCCGGTCGGGGGCCTGCCACTCCAGGGCGGGCATCGTGCGCTCCGGCCCCACTTGGCGGCGCAACTCGTCGAGCGAGAGCTCGCGCCATTCCGCCGGATGGTGCCAGGGAGCGGGGTCATCGAGGAAGAAATCGGGCGCGTAGAACGCCGGACGATCCGGCAACCGGTGCCCGGCCCGCGTGAACGGGCCGACGCCCAGCACCACCCGGTTCGGGGCGAAGGCAAGGACGGCGGCGTCGGGGAATCTCGCGGTCATGGGCGCAGGTAATGTAGCCACGGGAGAGGGGGGCACGCAGCGGCCCCGCCCGTTGACGGGGCCCGCCCGATGGGCGTACGTATATCCCCTGCCGGTGCGCACTTGCGGCCGGTGACGGGTCTTCGCGGGAGGGGTTCGTGGTCATCGTCATGACGCCCGGCGCAACCGAGGGCGAGATCGAAGCGGTGCTCGCGCGCTTGGGGCGCGCGGGGCTCGAGCCGCGCCTGTCTCGCGGAGCCGCCCAGGTCGTGATCGCGTGCGCGGGTGACGAGATCGGTCCGTCCGGCCTTGGCCTCGAGGCCCTCTCCGGCGTGGCGAGCGTGCTCCCGAGCGAAAAGCCCTACGCGCTGGCGAGCCGCGAAACGGCCACGGGCCCCACGACGGTGCCCCTCGGCAACCACGCGGTGGGCGCCGGTGCGTTCGCCGTGATCGCCGGGCCGTGCTCGGTGGAAGGGCCCGAGATGTTGCTCGAGACGGCGCGGGCGGTGCGCGACGCGGGGGCGAGCGCGCTCCGCGGGGGCGCGTTCAAGCCCCGGACGTCGCCCTACGCGTTCCGCGGATTGGGGGAACCCGCGCTCGACATGCTCGCCGCGGTGCGCGCCGAGACGGGGCTGCCGGTGGTGACCGAGGTGCTCGACACGCGCCACGTCGCGCGGGTGGCCGAGGTCGCGGACGTGCTGCAAATCGGCACGCGCAACATGCAGAACTTCGCCCTGCTCAGCGAAGTCGGCGGAACGGGAAAGCCCATCCTGCTCAAGCGCGGGATGTCGGCGACACTCGAGGACTTCCTGCTGGCGGCGGAATACGTGCTGAGCCGTGGGAACGGTGCGGTGATCCTCTGCGAGCGCGGGATTCGGACGTTCGAGCGCGCGATGCGCTACACCCTGGACATCGGCGCCGTCCCCTATCTCAAGCGCGAAACCCACCTGCCGGTGATCGTGGATCCCTCACATGCGGCGGGGGCGCGCGATCTCGTGCCCGCGCTCGCGCTGGCCGCGGTCGCCGCCGGCGCGGATGGATTGCTGGTGGAGGTGCATCCCGACCCCGACGCCGCGCGGTCGGACGGCGAGCAGAGCCTCGATCTCGAGACGTTCGGCGGGATGATGCGTGACGTGCGGGCGGTACGCGGCGCGCTGGCCCGGGTCCACGGCGGGGACCGCGTTCAGGACACGACGTCGGCCAAGGCGGCGTCGAGCTCGGAGTACCGAAAGACGTAACCCGCGTCCAGGGCGCGCCGCGGCTCGACGCGCTGGGAGCAGAGCAGGGCATCGGCCGCTTCCCCCAACACCATTCGCAGGATCACTTCCGGCACCCGCGCCACCGCGGGGCGGTGGAGTGCGCGTCCGAGCGCGTGCGCGAAGGCACGGACGCGCGTCGGGTTCGGCGCCGCAAGGTTGAACGGGCCGTTGAGCGGCCGGTCGAGCAGAAAGAGGATCAGCCCCACCACGTCCGCGATGTGAATCCACGGCCACCATTGCGTTCCCTCACCCCACGGCCCACCGACGCCGAGCTTGAAGGGCGTGAGCATCGGGGCGAGCGCGCCGCCGCCCTTCCCGAGGGCGATGCCCGTCCGGAGCAGCACCACCCGCGCCACCGTGTCCGCGCGCCGCGCCGCCTGTTCCCACTCGAGCACCACATCGGAGAGAAACCCGCTTCCGGGCCCGCTCTCCTCGTCGAGCACGTCGTCGCCGCGCGTGCCGTAGTAGCCGACCGCCGATCCGCTGAGCAGGGGCAGCGACTTCCCCGCCGCGAGCACTGCCTCGACCACGCGGCGCGTGGTCTCGATTCGGCTCCCGACGATCTCGGCCTTCTGCGCATCGGACCAGCGTTTCGGGGGCTCGACGAGCGGCGCGCCCGCGAGATTCACGACCGCGTCGGCCCGCGCGATCTCCTCCTGCCAGGCACCCGCCGTGCGCGGGTCGGCCTTCACGACGCGCACGCCGTCGTGCGTCCACGGGGCCGCCCCGCTCCGGGAGACCACCGTGCATCGGTCGCCGCGCGCGACGAGGGCGTCGATTGTGTTGTGGCCGATGAACCCCGTGCCGCCGGTGAAGAAAACGTTCACGGCGTGTCCGACAGCTGGACGCGTGCATCCACCGCCACCGCGCCCGATTCCAGTGCGAGGAGCGGATTGATGTCCATCTCCGCGATGCGGGGGTGGCGCTCGGCGAGCTGCGCCATGCGCAGGAGCACGTCCGCGAGTGCCGCGAGATCGCGCTTCGGCTCGCCGCGAACACCTTCCAGAAGCTTCACCATCTTCACTTCGCGGATCATCGACTCGGCGTCGGTGTCGCGGAGCGGCGCGAGGCGGAGCACGACGTCGCGCAGCACTTCCACGTAGACGCCGCCGAGCCCGAACATCACGAGCGCGCCCACGCGATCGGTGCGCGTGAGGCCCACGATCGTCTCGCGTCCCTTGGGTGCCATCTGCTGCACCAGGATGCCGTCGATCGTCGGGTCTCCTTCCGCGCGCTGGCCGACGGTCTTGACCATGTTGCGCACCGCGCGGGCCACGTCGTCTGCGGTGGCGAGGCCCAGCACCACGCCGCCCACGTCGGTTTTGTGCACGATGTCGGGGCTCACGATCTTGATCGCGACGGGGAAGCCGAGCGCTTCGGCGGCTTCGGCGGTGGCCGCGGGAAGGCCGCTGAGCGACCCCTTCTCCACGAAGGTCCATTTCGAGACCGGAATCCCGTACGCCTCGAGCACGTGCAGGGCGTCGGCTTCGCTCAGCTTGTGCTGCTTCCGCGCGAGCGTCGCGTCGATGATCCGCTCGACCTGGGCGTCGTCCGTCTCGAACGTGACGATCGTTCCGTCGCCGGTCTCACGCCGGTGCGCGTAGCGCCACATTTCGCCGAGCGCGCGGGCCGCGGATTCCGGGAAGATGTACGCCGGGACGCTCGCCTCGTGCAGCTCGGCGACGCCCGCGGGCAGTCCCTGCCGACCCATGAGCACCGCCGCGAGCGGTTTCTCCGGGTGTTGCGCGTTCGCTTCGACGATCGCCTCCGCCACGTCCTTGGTCTGGACGCCGAGCGGCGGGACGAACGCGGCGATCGCCATGTCCACGTGCGGGTCGTCGAGGACGCACTCGAGCGCGAAGGCGTAGAGGTCGGGCGTGGCGCTCGCGATCATGTCCACCGGATTGCGCACGCTCGCCTCCGCGGGGAGCCGCGCGCGCAGCTTCTTCTCCGTCCCCGGGGCGAGGTCGGTGACGTGCAGGCCGTTGGCCTCGCATGCGTCGGCGATGATGATCCCGGGGCCGCCGGCGTTCGTCACGATCGCCACGCGGTTCCCCTTGGGGAGCGGCTGGTTCGAGAACGCCATCGCGAGGTCGAACAGCTCTTCCACGGTTTCGGCGCGGATCGCGCCCGCCTGCCGGATGATCGCGTCGGTGGCGAGCTCGGTGCCCGCGAGGGCGCCGGTGTGCGACGCGGCGGCGCGTTGGCCGGCGCCCGTCCGCCCCGACTTCACCACGCAGAGCGGCTTCTTCCGCGTGATCCGGCGGCCGAGCTCCACGAACCGTCCCGGCACGCCGAAGTTCTCGAGGTACATCAGGATCATCTTCGTCTCGGGATCCTGCTCCCAATACTCCAGCAGGTCGTTGCCGCTCACGTCCGCCTTGTTGCCCGCGGAGACGAACGTCGAGAAGCCGATCCCGAGGCTCTGCGCGTAGTCGAGAATGCTGAGCCCCATCGCGCCCGACTGGCTCATGAACGCCACGCCGCCGGTGGGGGGCATCGAGGGAGCGAAGGTCGCGTTCATCCGGATCTCGGGCGAGGTGTTGAGCACGCCCATGCAGTTGGGGCCGACCAGGCGGATGCCGGTGCCCTCCAGGACGTTCATGAGCTCACGCTCTCGCTCGGCTCCGGCCGCGCCCACTTCTTTGAATCCGGCCGAGATGACCGCGATTCCTTTGACACCGGCCTCGACGCATTCCTTGGCGACCTGGACGACGTATTCCTTGGGCACCGTGATCACCGCCAGATCCACGGGGCGGCCGATCGCTTTGACGGATGGATAGGCCGGCACCGAGTGAATGGCGCTGGCCTTCGGATTGACGGGATAGACCGAACCCTGGAAGTCGTAGCGCAGCAGGTTGTCCACGATCTGCCAGCCGATCGTGTTGGCCTGGCGCGAGGCGCCGATCACGGCGACCGACTTCGGGCGGAGAATTGGCTCGAGGGATTGGTAGGACATGGGGGAAAAGTAGCGGGCGGGCATAGGCGGGCATAGGCGGGCATGGGCGGGCATGGGCGTCGGAGCACCGCGCCCGCCCGCGCCCGCCCCCGCCCGCCCCTGACCGCCAAACCGGTCCTGCCCCATATTTCTCCCCATGCTCCTCCTCAAGCTGCTGCAGTCGCTGATCAAGACCCTGAACTCCGAGGGAACGCCGGGGCAGGTGGCGGCGGGGATCGCGCTGGGCTCGGTCTTCGGGCTCACGCCGCTCATGAGTCCGCACAACCTCGTGTTCCTCGCGCTCGCGATGGTGCTCAACGTGTCCTTCGGCGGGGTGATGCTCGGCTGGGCGCTCTTCGTGCCGCTCGGGTTCGCGCTCGATCCGGTCTTCAACGCGATCGGCACACAGCTCCTGGTGCATACGCCGACGCTGACACCGGTGTGGACGGATTGGTACAACGCGCCCATCATCGCCCTCAGCCGGTTCAACAACACGATCGTGCTGGGGAGCTTCGTGTTCTGGGTGCTCCTCTTCCTGCCGCTCTTCTTCCTGGCGCGGTGGGGTGTCGGCGAATACCGGGAGCGCGTCTACGCGCGGCTCGAGAAGATCCGCCTCTTTCAGGTCGTGAAGGCGTCGAAGCTCTACAACCTCTACAAGCTCTTCCGGCCATGAAGCGCGTCCGCCTCAAGGGACTCATTCCCCTCGTGCTCTTCCTGGTGGCGCTCGTCGTCGCGATCTGGCTCTTGCTCGATCCGCTGGTCAAGTGGGGCGTGGAGGACGTCGGGACGGAGCTGGTCGGTGCCAAGGTGGATCTCGCGTCGGCGGACGTGCACCTCTTCAAGGGGAGCGTGACGCTCAACGGACTCCAGGTCACCGATCCCGCGCACCCGATGACGAACCTCGTCCAGGCCGAGCAGATCGTGGCCGACGTGAGCCTCGCGCCACTGCTCGAGAAGAAGCTGGTGCTCGATACGGTGGCCGTGCGTCGTGTGCGGTTCGGCACGCTGCGGAAGACGTCCGGCGCGCTCGCGAATCCCGGCCCCAACACGGGCGCGGTCGCACGCGCCGTCTCCGACTGGGCCGACCGGATGCACCTGCCGTCCTTGTCGCTTGCGGGGCTCGGCCAGGTGGTGAACGTCGCGGCGATCAGCCCCGACTCGCTCACGACGCTGCGGCAGGCGAAGCAGATCGCCGAGAGCGCGGACTCGGCCAAGACCGCGTGGCTCGAGTCGCTCACCGCGCTCAATCCCAAGCCGCACATCGACTCCGCCGCGGCGCTCGCCGAGCGCCTCAAGGGCAAGAACATCGGCACGCTGGGCCTGGCGGGCGCGCGCGACGCCGCGCAATCGGTGAAGCGCACGATCGACAGCCTCACCGCGCTCGACGGCAAGCTCAAAGCGCTGCAGGCGGACGTGACTCAGGGCGTGGGACGCCTGCAATCGGGCGTCACCGACGGACTCGCCCAGGCCCGCCAGGCCGACTACGCGTACGCGCGGAGCCTGCTCAAGCTCCCCGCGATCGCCGCGCCGGACATCGGGCCGGCGCTCTTCGGCCGCATGGTGACCGACAAGATCGCGCCCGTGCTGTACTGGCTGAACCTGGCGCAGAAGTACATGCCGCCCGGGCTCGCCGAGCGGCTCGATCCGGGCCCGAAACGGATGCGCGCCTCCGGTACCGACGCGCGCTTCCCGCGCGAGCACGCCTACCCGACCTTCCTGCTCCGCTTCGGCGAAGCGTCGCTCTCACTCGGTGGCCAGGGCGCGGCCGCGGGCAATTACGACGCCAAGGTCACCGGCGTCACCAGCGCGCCCACGCTCTACGGCAAGCCCACCACCTTCACCGTCTCCCGCACTGCTGCGGCGGTGGGTCCCACCCGCGTTCGTGCCGCGGGTATGCTCGATCACGTGCGCCGGCCGCTCCGCGATTCGGTGGACGTGAGCGCCGACGGCATCACGCTGCCCACCGTGCAGATCGGCGCGCTCGGCGCGACGCTCGATCTCGGCAAGGGATCGAGTCAGCTGATGCTCGCCCGCATGGGAGACAGTCTCTCGGCAAGATGGGTGTGGCATTCGAATGACGTGAGATGGACACGGCAGGGTGGCAGTGTGGCAGGCGGGGCAGGAGTCGCGCAGGCGGCGCAGGAGATGCTCTGGAATACCATCTCGGGCCTCAAGGACGTGCAGGTCGAGGCGCGGCTGTCGGGTCCGATCGCCAGTCCGCGGCTCGCCATCGGGACGAACGTGGCCGATGCGGTCTCGCAGAGTCTGCAGCGCCAGCTGGGCGACAAGGTGAAGCAGGCCGAGGCGCAGGTGCGCGCGCGTGTGGATTCGCTCGTGGCGTCACAGGTGTCGGCCGCGCGGTCGGCGGTGGACTCGGTCCGGAGCACGGCGCAGCAGGCGGTCGCCGAGCAGCGCGCGAAGCTCGATCAGGCCAAGAAGGACCTGGAGAGTCGGTTGAAGAGCCTGGTGGGGGGACTGCCGATTGGGGGGTAGGGACAGGCGGGCTGAGGCGGGCATGGGCGGGCATGACCACGCCCGCCCACGCCCGCCCACGTCCGTCTACGCCCGCCGCTTCTTCATCTCCACGTAATCCCGCTTTCCCGCGCCGAGGTAGATCTGCCGCGGGCGCGCGATGCGCTGATCCTCGTCCATCAGCATCTCCTGCCACTGCGCGAGCCAGCCCGGCGTGCGGCCGATGGCGAAGAGGACGGGGAACATCTTCACGGGGAACTTCATCGCCTCGTAGATGATGCCCGAGTAGAAGTCCACGTTCGGATAGAGCTTGTGCTCGACGAAGTAATCGTCGCTCAAGGCGATCCGCTCGAGCTCGAGCGCGATGTCGATGAGCGGGTTCTTGCCCGTCACCTCGAAGACCTCATCGGCCACTTTCTTGATGATCTTCGCACGCGGATCGTAGTTCTTGTAGACCCGGTGCCCGAAGCCCATCAGCCGCACTTCCTTGTTCTTCACCCGCTTGATGTATTCGGGGATCGCCTTCACGCTCCCGATCTCGCGGAGCATGTTGAGCACCTGCTCGTTGGCGCCACCGTGGAGCGGGCCGTAGAGCGCCGCGGCCGCGGCCGCCATCGCGCTGTACGGATCCACCAGGCTCGAGCCCACGTTCCGCATCGCCGCCGCCGAGCAGTTCTGCTCGTGGTCGGCGTGCAGGATGAACAGGACGTCGAGCGCGTGCTCGAGCGTCGGGTTGGGCTCGTATTTCACCTCGGTCGTCTTGAACATCATGTTCAAGAAGTTGCCCGCGTACGAGAGATCGTTGTCGGGATACGCGTACGGCAGGCCGACGTTGTGACGGAAGGCGAACGCGGCGATGGTCGGCGTCTTCGCGATCAACCGGTGGATCTGATACTTCCGCACTTCCGGATCGCGGATCTGATTCGCCTCGACGTAGAACGTGGACAGCGCGGCGACCGTGCTCACGAAGACGCCCATCGGGTGCGCGTCGTACCGGTAGCTGTCCATGAACTTCTTGATGTTCTCGTGGACGAACGTGTGATGCGTGATCTGGTACTTCCATTCCTTCAGCTCGGACTCCGTCGGCAACTCGCCGTGGAGCAGGAGGTAGGCCACCTCGAGGAACGACGAGTGCTCGGCGAGCTGCTCGATGGGGTAGCCGCGATAGCGGAGGATGCCCTTGCCGCCGTCGATGAAGGTGATCGTGCTCTTGCAGTGTGCGGTGTTGCCGTAACCCGGATCGTACGTCATCAAGCCGAAGTCATCGGCGTCGGTCTTGATCTGACGCAGGTCCATCGCCTTGATCGTGCCGTCGGCGATGGGGACTTCGTATGCCTTCCCGGTCCGGTTGTCTGTAATGGTCAACGTGTCTTTAGCCACGATTGCCTCGATGCTGGCGATGCGGTGTAATTCGCTGTCGGGGTGAAAGATACATAGGCGGCCACGGGCGGGCAGGGGCGGACGGAGGCGGGCGCGGTTACGGCCCTCCGCCCGCCTGTGCCCGCCTGTGCCCGCCTCTGGCCGCCCGCAGGTTCAACGCCTCCACCATCACCGAAAACCCCATCGCGAAGTAGATGTATCCCTTCTCGATGTGACGGCCGAGCCCTTCGGCGATCAGCGAGAAGGCGACGAGGAGGAGGAAGCTCAGCGCCAGCATGCGGATGGAGGGGTGCCGCTCCACGATCTCCCCCACCGCGCGCGCCGAGATCATCATCACGCCGATCGCCACGATCACGGCCGTCACCATCACGCCCAGATGGTTGGCCATCCCGACGGCCGTGATCACCGAATCGATCGAGAAGATCAGATCGAGCAGCACGATCTGCAGGATGACCGTGCCGAACGACGCATGCGGGCGCGCCAGCACGCGCTCACCGCCCGCTTCCACCGCGTCGTGGATCTCGCGCGTCGCCTTGGCGAGCAGGAAGAGGCCGCCGCCGATCAGAATGAGGTCGCGGATCGACACGTTCCGGCCGAGCGCGGTGAAGAGCGGCACGGTCAGACCGATCAGCCAGGTGAGGCTCGCGAGCAGGGCGATCCGGAGCAGCATCGCGAGGAAGAGCCCGATCCGCTGCGCCCGGGGGCGTTGCGCCTCCGGGAGCCCGCCCGAGACGATCGTCAGGAAGATGACGTTGTCGACGTTGAGGACGATCTCGAGGATCGTGAGGGTGACGAGGGCGATCCAGTTTTCGGGCGTGAGCAGCCAGTGCATGAGGCGATCCCGCGTGCGTGGCGCCCTTGCCGCCGTCCCGGGAGGCGGTCACCTTCCGAGGCGTGCGCGCATGGCGCGGGAGGAAATCGATGAAGTCGTCCGGAAAACGTATCATGTCCGGCCTGGTTCTCGCAGCGGCGCTGTTCGTCGGCGCGCGGAAGGTCGGACCGATGCCGCCGCTCGGGCCGCTGCTCCATCCCACGGCCGGAATCTGGGCGGTCGCCGCGGAGCGCGACTTCCCGCGCACGCTCGCGACGCACATTCCCGGCATGCGGGATTCGGTCCGGGTGGTGTTCGACGATCGCGCCGTCCCGCACATCTTCGCCACGAATCCGGAGGACGCATTCCGGGCGTTGGGGTACGTGGTGGCGCGCTCGCGGCTCTTCCAGCTCGAGCTCCAATGGCGGGCGACCGCCGGCCGCCTCTCCGAGATGCTCGGCAAGGACGTGCTGCGGTTCGACGAATCCCAGCGCGCCCTCGGGCTCGCCTGGAGCGCCCAGCGTGATTGGGCCCGGCGCGATACGGCCGATCCCGCCATCAAGGCGATCGAGGCGTACGCCCAGGGCGTGAACGCCCGCATCGCCGAGATCAACCGGCACAACCTTCCGCTCGAGTACCGGCTCATCGACCGGACGCCCGCGCCGTGGCAACCCGTCTATTCGTTCTATCTGCTGAAGCAGATGGGCTACACGCTCACCTTCGATCGCTCCGATCTCGCGCTGGAGCATCTCCGGGAGATCGTGGGCGACTCCGTCGTGGCCGCGCTTCGTCCCCGGAACAGCCCGATCCAACAGCCGATCGTTCCCGCGCCATGGGCGGAGCCGCGCGACGCCTTCGAGCCGATTCCGGTGCCGATGCACGAGGAACGGGCGCCAGCGGCAGGAGGGGCAGAAGCGGCAGCGGGGCAGCGTGGCAGGGTGGCAGGGGATCTTGCCGCCGCGCTCACTGCCACACTGCCACCCTGCCATGGGGTGGTGGAAGGGCTGAGCGGCGCTCCGTCCGGGAAGTGGTGTGGGTCGGGTGGCCTTCCCGTCGGCCGCTCCGTGGAAGACGCGATCGGCTCCAACAACTGGGCGGTGGCTCCCTGGCGCAGTGCCACGCACGACGCGCTGCTCGCCGGCGATCCGCATCTCGATCTCACCCTGCCGTCGATCTGGTATGAGGCGCATCTGATCGTTGATCGAGCAGGGTGGCAGAGTGGCAGGGTGGGAGACTCTGCCTCCTCTGCCGCTTCCGCCACTCTGCCGGGGCAGGGCGGGGCGGCGGGGCTCGACGTCTACGGCGTCACCATCCCCGGTGAGCCGTCGGTCGTGATCGGGTTCAACCGGCACGTCGCGTGGAGCTTCACCAATACCGGCGCCGACGTGGTGGATTTCTACTCCGAAGTGTTGGACGACTCGGCGCAGCCCGCGCATTACCTGGTGGACGGTCGGTGGAAGCGGTTGCACCGGCGGATCGAGCGGTACTACGGACGCGCGGGACACGTGCTCGCCACGGATACGCTGTATTCCACCGACCGCGGGCCGCTCATCCGAAGCGGCGAACGTGCCTTCTCGATGCGCTGGACGGTGCTCGAGAAGAACACCACCGACTCCTCGCTCGCCGCGGTGGCGCGGGCGGGCGACGTGAGCGATTGGATGACAGCGTTCGCGGGGTACGATGCGCCGGCACAGAACGCCGTCGTCGCCGATGATCAGGGCAACATCGCCATCCGCTCGACGGGCACCTTCCCGATCCGCCCGGGCGGTGGGAGCGGCGTGCCGGTCCGGGATGGGACGACGAGCGCGAGCGATTGGACGGGCGCGCTGCCGGTCTCCGAATATCCCTTCGCCGAGAATCCCAAGCAGGGTTATCTGGCCTCGGCCAACCAGCAGCCGTGGGATCCGAAGATGGATTCCACCTATCTCGGCACCAACTGGCCGCCGCCGTGGCGCGCACTCCGGATCAATCAGCTCCTGGCCGCGGACACCGCGGTGACGGTGGACGCCATGCGGAGCTTCCAGACCGATCCGGGGAGCGCGCGGG